>CAYOLE010000179.1:0-7264 GCA_964404705.1 uncultured Rhodohalobacter sp.
CAGGAGACTTGTAAACGATTAATGTCATCAGGAGCAGAGAGACAAGGGCTCATAATTTGATTTTTCATCAGATGGATTCGGAAAGCAGGAAATACAGACTTTAATTGATTACTTTCTAAAAAAGCATCACTTCCTAACTAACAGGATCAAATGAGTCTTGTACAAATTTCTCATTTATTGATATTGCCTGCCATACTTCTGATCGGGGTTATTCCATCAGATGCCCGCCAGACAGACAAAACAAATCCTGACCTGCTTGAACGAACATGGGATGCTCACTGGATCATGCACCCTACGGCATCAAACACCGATTTTGGAGTATTTCATTTTCGCCGATCGTTTGAAGTGGACTCTGTCCCCGATTCATTTGTCATTCATGTTTCAGGCGATACACGCTACAGGTTATTTATTAATGGAGAATCAGTATCGAAAGGCCCGGCTGTGGGCGACAACCACAACTGGCGCTACGAAACGGTGGATATTGCCGGTTATCTGCGGGAGGGTGAAAATATTGCTGCGGCAACTGTCTGGAATTTTGGTGAGCATAACGCTATTTCGCATCATAGCCACAGGACGGCATTTTTGCTTCAGGGTAATTCTGAGAAAGAATCCATGCTGAATACCGGGAGCAGTTGGATCGTAAAACAAAATGAAGGGTACAGCTCGATTCCTGTGAGCTATCAAATGGTAGATGGATATTACGCGGCACCTCCAGGTGAAAAATTCAGAACGGAATATTATCCGTATGGCTGGAAAGCATCCGGATTTGATACTTCGGATTGGGAAACTGTCCGGACATATGAACAAGGTCAGCCAATAGGCACAAACCCTTACGGAAATCTGTATGGATGGAACCTGGTGCCACGTACGATCCCGATGATGGAAGAACGCGAAGAGCGAATTCCGGAATTGAGACGGGCTGAGGGGATTGACATGAATCGGGATTTTCTGGATGGAACCGGCCCGCTGGAAATTCCTGCCGAAAGCCGTGTTGTACTGCTGCTTGATCAGACATACATCATAAACGCCTACCCGGTGCTGAAAGTGAGCGGCGGACGTGATGCCGAAATCAGGCTTATTTACGCCGAATCTCTTCGCCATGAGGACAACACCAAAGGCAACCGAAATGAGATTGAAGGAAAAGAAATACTCGGTTTTCACGATTCTTTTATTTTGGATGGCGGTGAAAACAGAATTCTTCAGCCGCTCTGGCTGCGTTCATACCGCTACATTCAGCTTGAAATAGATACGGCCTCCGAGCCACTCATACTTCACGATATGTACGGCATCTTCACCGGCTACCCGTTTGAAGAAAATGCCCGTTTTACAAGCAGTGATGAACGTCTTGAACAAATATGGGAAAACGGCTGGCGAACGGCGCGGCTCAATGCTTTTGAGTCGTATTGGGATTGTGCGTACTACGAGCAGCTTCAGTATGTGGGCGATACAAGAATTCAGGCCCTGATCTCTCTTTACGTGTCGGGTGATGACCGCCTGATGAGAAATGCCATCGAACATTTCAATGATTCCCGGATGCCCGATGGCATTACCATGAGCAGGTATCCGTCTCGCCATCCGCAGTATATTCCGCCCTATTCCCTGCTATGGATCGCCATGGTGCACGACTACTGGATGCACCGCGAGGATGATAGTTTTGTAACACAGTTTCTTCCGGGCATCCGAAGTGTGATCAATTGGTATGAAGACTATCTGGATGATGAAGTTAATCTGCTGGGCCCGATGCCGTGGTGGAATTATGTAGATGCAGCAACAGGGTTTAACCGGGGCACGCCGCCCGGCTCCGATGATGGAAATTCGATCGTGATTTCCCTGCAAATGCTTTATGTGCTGGAATACGCAACCGAACTTGCCGAAACATACGGTAATCACCGCGATGCTGAGCATTATCGGGAATTGATAGATCGCCTTCGTACATCAATTCCAGAGCAGGGCTGGAATTCCGAAAGACAGCTGATGGCCGATACTCCGGATCATGACTCCTATAGCCAGCAGGCAAATATTCTGGCGGTCTTGACCGGTGTAGTTCCTGAAGATCAGCAAAAAGATCTTATGGAGAGAATTCTGGTGGAGGAAGACCTGGTTCAGGCCACTTATTATTTCCGGTTTTATCTTTTCCGGGCGATGAGAAAAGCAGGGCTGGGTCATCAGTATCTAAATCAGCTTGGACCCTGGCATGATGCTATTGCTCTTGGAATGACCACTTTCCCGGAACATCCGGAGCCCAGCCGGTCTGATGCACATGCGTGGAGTTCCAGCCCCAACTACGATTTTTTGGCTACCGTCGCCGGAATTCGACCCGACTCTCCCGGTTTTAATCGTGTGATTATCGAACCAAATCCAGGCACACTTGAATGGGTTCAGGCTTCGATCCCACACCCAGAAGGTGAAATCAGTGTTGATTTCAAGTTTAACAATGGATCCGTTATAGGTGAAATAAGACTGCCAGAAGGTGTTGAAGGCAGATTTGCATGGAAGGGAAAAGAAATGGGAATTGGCAGCGGAATGAATCAAATAGAGATGCAGTAAACCCGGTAAATTGATACTCTCAGCAAGTATTGATAACCAATCTCTGAATTTTCGGCTTTACTGTATAGAAGGAATGGTTTCTCATCTAAATGATTAACCCATGGATTAAAACATCAATTCATGAATCAACTGTACAACCCATTACCGATGATCAAACAAACTTTTTCCGAGCTCCCGTACACGGGCTCCAGCCAGAAAGCTCAATACCATAAGGAGGTAACATATTATGAAGCGAACGAAATTTATACCTAAAAAACACGCATTTGATTTTGTAAACGATTTCAAGAACCAGGTAAAAGCTCTCGGATTTATCAAAATGGAAACAGATGGATTATGTGGGGGGATGTCCTATGCGGCACTCGATTATTACTTTGCGAATATGAGACGGCCCAATGCTCACCCGGAGCTAAATAAATATCTTATCAAACGACAACTGGATAGCTTTACCATGAAAGACAGCTGGAAATTTTTCCAGTGGACAAGAAAAAGCAATAGTACAATTTCACCTAAAACTCTGAAAAATGAAATCCCAAAGATTAAAAGAAATATCAATAAAGGTAAACCGGTTGTGATTGGTTTGATCGGGGCAAAACGAATACGGGATATTGGTAAGGATAACCACCAGGTTGTATGTTATGGATATGGGAAAAATAAAAATGGTCATACCGAACTATATGTTTATGATCCGAACTGTCCGCCAACGGATAGTTTTTCAGGAGAGATTGTTATTTCACCGGAAAGAACAAAAGGATCAGGCAAGGATGTACCCGGCGATTCAGCAGAACCAATTAAAACCGAAACCGGTTCTCTGCATCCTCACTTCCGGGCTGACAGATCCAAAGCAAGTAAACCTGATAAAATATGGCGCGGCTTATTTGTGCAGAACTATAAACCTAAACCCAATCCGCCTGTGATCCGGGATTCAAGTGGGGACGGCCGGGATGGAAGAGTGCGGGACCATCGGGATGGCAAAGTACGCGATCACAGAAGCCGTGGTGGAAAAAGTTCAGGTGGAACTGTGGTACGCGACCATCGGTCGGGAAGCAAAAAGAAAGGGAGCGATCCAATAGTACGTGATCACAGGACCAAGCGTAAATAAGGTCTTTATATTGTAAATCAATATATTCTAAATCAACGTTTGATCTGAAGAGATTATATATTTCAGGACAATCAATAACAGTACCCAATCAGCAGCGTTAATTAACTATGGAAGTTCTGCCAGACGTTAGATGAATCAATCCAAAAAAGTGACTGATTATGCCTTCCACTCCTAATCTTGAAATACACCTGTTTGGCCAGTTCCGGATCTTCATCAATGGTAGAAATCTTCAGGAGAAAGAGATTAAGGGCCGTAAAGCCCGTTCGCTGCTGAAACTAATTGCTCACCAGCGTAATTTCCAGATCGTCCGGGATAAAGCCACTGATATTCTTTGGCCGGACCTTGATGTAAATGCTGCCAATTCTCAGCTTTACAAAGCCCTGTATCATATACGCAATACATTTGAAAAACATGCAGATGGTGCCTCAGATTGGATTGAAATCACAGATAATCTTATTCGAATCAATCCACCAGCAGGAATCACAACGGATGTTCAACAATTTGAAGAGATTGCCCGTACCGGGTTGAAAAACCGGAATGCAGAACAACTGGAAAAAGCGACTTCGATCTACCGCGGTGAGTTTCTGCCAATGGATCGCTATGCCGAATGGGCGTCTTTGCCGCGGGAGCATTACCACCAGGTTTATCTTGACATACTTACAGCACTTGCCGAAACGTATGAAAAACAGGGGGAACTGTCTGAAGCCGCGGAAAGGCTGCGCCATGCACTGGAAGTTGATCCCACGCTGGAGATTGCCCATCGCGGGCTGATGAGAATATTTGCCGGCAGGGGTCAGGCTTCGCGTGCATACCATCAGTATGAAGTCTGCCGGAAAACCCTGGGCGAAGAGCTCGGTGTAAGTCCCTCTGCCGAAACTACGAAGGTTCTGAATAACATCCGTGACGGGCATATAACCCAAAAAACAGGGGCCCGGACGGGTAACGTCCTAAGTGCAAAATCGGTTACTAAAACACCGTTTATTGGCCGTTCAGATGAATGTGCAACCATTGACGAAAAACTCGGTCAAGTTAAGGAAGGTCAGGGTGGTGCACTTATTATCAGCGGGGAAGCCGGGATCGGAAAAACCAGGCTCATTCAGAAACTGGCCTCAATGGCTCAACAGAAAGATCTCTCTGTATTTACCGGACGAACAGAATCCACGACCGGAAAAATTGCCTACAGATCGTTTATAAGCCTTTTTGAAGATATTTTACATTCTCACCCTGAACTCGAAAGTGATCTGCCGGTCGAAATTGGCCACCTTGTTCCCGGCTATAAAGGAGACGGACGTCCCGCCCCGCATGCTGATAAACTGGCGGCCAGGGGATACCTGTTTGCCCGTATCCGCAATTTTATTTCTCTTTTAGCCAAAGATGAACCCCGGGTCATTATCCTGGAGGATCTACATGAGGCCGACAACGGCAGCCGTGAACTTTTTTCCTACCTGGTTCAACACTCCGGCCAGTTGCCGGTACTGTTTGCTGCGACCTTGCGTAAAGATGAATCCGAGCCTCTGCCGGATTATGTGTCTGAATTGCAGTCGCCAATCGTGGAGTATCTTGAGCTCGCCCCTTTTTCATATGAAGAACATGTAAACCTTCTGCATCTGCATACTAAAAATGCTGTAATTGGTGCTGAAACCGCAGGCTATATATACCAGCTTGCTGAGGGCAATCCCTTTTATGCAATTGAGCTTTTGCGACATCACACGGAAGACGGCGAACCCATACCAAAAACCGGAAACGGCAATGATTTGATCCCTTCTGAGTCATCCGTTTCGCAGCGTTTGCCGGATACCATCCGGCATATGGTGCAGCAAAAAATGGAGAACCTTTCTCCACAGGCCTACCACCTGTTGTATATAGCAGCCGTGATTGGGAGTCAGGTCCCATATGAAGTTTTAGCAGCAATCTGGAAAAAAAACAATACCGATTCCGAACAGGATCTCTTTAATGCCCTCGAAGAAGTAATTCGAGCCCAGATTCTTGTTGAACGCGGACTCGACTACTCCTTTCGCCACAATCTTGTCAGGGAAGCAATTTACGCCTCAATTTCCGGTGTACGGCGGAGAAAATTGCACAGGCAGGCAGCCGGTCAACTGCTGGAGTATTATTCAGATTCTGATGAAATCCCGATAGAATTAGTGGCGCGCCATTTTGTGGGAGCGGGAGAATTGACGGAAGGTGCCCGATATCTTGCAGAGGCTGGTAAAAAAGCAGAAAACGCGTACGCTCATGATGATGCGCTCCGGTATCTTAATGAAGCCCTTGAGCTTATTTCGCATGGGAACAGTGAAGATAACAGCTTGTTGAAATGCAAGATTCTTGAACAATCCGGAGATGTATACCGGGCGTGCGGCCGCCTCGAAGAGTGTTACAGAGTCTATGGAAAAGCGATCTCCATCGCAGAAAATATCACGGATTATCCGGGGCTGGCAGAGCTTCACAGAAAAATGGCCCTTGCAGCCATTTTCCAGACAGATATTGAGCGGTCGAAAAAGCACCTTGATAAAGCTTTTGACCTTACCAGGCACGATCAGCAGCTAAAAGCACGCCTGCTGATTGTAAAAGCCCTGCAGTTGTGGCATACCAATCAATTAGAAGAGGCATATAATGTTGCCCGAAAATCTCTGGAGAGTGCAAAAGATGCGGATGCTGAAGCTGAATCCTCACAGGCATGCGAAATCCTGGCGATGATCTGTCTGCCGCTCGGCAAATGGGAAGAAGGGCTGAAATATGAGATGGAGCGAAAGGTCTACGGATGGTCCCCCGATGTGGTGGTGGCTACCGATGCCCACCTTTGCCTTTGGGAATATCATGTTTCGGGCGACCAACCCTTTCAAAAAGCCCGCTCATTTATGAACCAGGTCTCTGAGCAAGCTACGGAAGCCGGTGATCTCCGCTGCGTTGCCGTATGCCATTATGCATTGGGTACCATGTACTTGTGGCGGGGAAACCGGCACCAGGCAGTAAAAGAACTTACGTCAAGCCTTGATCTGCACGAACAAGTGGGTTCACCGGCAGGAATGGCTTATTCCCTGGCTCGGAAAAGTGTAATTCATACCATGATGGGAGCTAATGAACTGGGCTGGCAGGCTGTGCAAAAAGGGCTGAAGTTTGCCCGTCAGGCGGCAGTGCGCGACCACTGCCTGCAGCGACTGTACGGTGTGGGAATCTGGAACCGGATGGAGGCTAATGATATTAACATAGCCGGGGAGCTGGTGAAAAAAAGTGAAGCTCTGCTTTCCGATTCCGGTGCCTGCGGAGCCTGTGCCCTGGAACTGTATCCGTGGCTGGCCTATTACTACCTGAAAACCTCGCAAATTGATCAGGCCCGCCAGTGCAGCGAAATCGTATCCGAACTCGCTCAACAAACCGGCAATCCGATTGGTAAAGCTATTTCAAATATTATAAAGTCCGGATTATCCATTGGAGAAAATGACACTGACAGCGCACAGGAATATATCCGCATATCCCGCAGTATCATTGAGGAAACTGTTCCGGATACCGCACATTCTCCCCTGACACACTACCTCAACCGAATGACTGATCATCCGGCACTGCCACTGTAAGTACCAAAAGCATACCGATTTGACCTAACATTATCGGCATTAGTGT
>CAYOLE010000180.1:0-7251 GCA_964404705.1 uncultured Rhodohalobacter sp.
AACTCCTTGTGCTAAGCCAAACATTGTAATGGGCAGGGCCATCAGCCAAATATTTTTAATAAGGGGAAAACACAGAAAAATAAATAGATATAGTGTAGCGCCTGTCAGTATAAGCTGTAGCTCGCTGAAACGGCGCGTCAGCAGGCCAAGTCTCGAAGATGTAATTGCAGTAATGAGTGAGGATGCTGACAGCATCAGTCCGATAATTGTTGAGCTTTGGCCAAATCCCTCGTCAAGTAAAATTGGAAGAAAGGTAAGGAACCCACCGTAAACAATGAAAAAAGTTAAAAATACGCAGGCGAACAGACTTAATACCTGACGTGTAAAAATCCGATCTTTTATTTTTTGAAAATAGTCGTTTATGTTGAGATTCATCGAAATGGGCACCGGCTCAAGATAAATCATGGCATAGATAGCCACAGGTACGGAAAGCGCACTCAGAAAAAAAGGATAATTCCATGC
Source organism: uncultured Rhodohalobacter sp. (assembly GCA_964404705.1). Classification (GTDB taxonomy): domain Bacteria; phylum Bacteroidota; class Rhodothermia; order Balneolales; family Balneolaceae; genus SW132. The sequence goes on from CAYOLE010000180.1 coordinate 463, forward strand.
AATAGCGGCTAAAACTCCTCCTATGGCAGGATATGCTGCAGTTCCAACACTTAATACACTTCCGTTATAGCCCATAGCGGTGGCTCGACGATTCCCCTCAAATAAATCTCCGATTAATGTTACATTTAAAGTGCCCAATGCCGCACTGCCGGTGCCTTGTAAGAACCTTAACCACAATAATTGAGAAAACGACGTGGTGAATGCACACATCACACCGGCTATTCCATACAATAGTAGAGAAGGAATTAATATTCTTTTACGGCCAAAGCGATCAGCAAGTACACCAAGGAAGGGGGTAAGTAAAATTCCGGGCAGGGCGAAAACTGTGATTAGCAGACCAATTTGATTTGTGGATACATCAAGCGCTCTCGCAATTTCAGGTAACGCAGGCGCAATACTTGATACGCCCATCACAGCACTTAGCGTGATTCCAAAAATGATGTGCAGGTTCTTGTCTTTTAGAACCGGTTGTTCTGAGTCTATCAATTTCTGAGGTTTTACCTGTCAAAAAAGATGAAAACGGTGTATAAACGTGTTCCTTTTTCTAAAGCTCGAAAATAGAATTATTTGGAAAGAAGAACGGAATTTCTGGAATCAATACACAATTAAATCTGAAAATTTTTAGAAATATGGAGGCTAAAAATATAGGCGATAAAGTAAATTGAAGCTTCTGCCGGGTTCAGGATAAATCTCTTTTACTCTCGATAAGTGATTGCGATACGTGGTATTTAACAAGTTGCTGACGCTTAGGGAAAAAGTATGAAGGTAATGAGATTTATTTATACGATACTGGATTGTGGCGTTTAAGAGCTTATACCCATCTGTACGATTTTCAAATTCTCCCAATCGGTTTTGCTCATCCGATAATTTATATCGAATAGTGGCTGTAAAATTATTAATACTGTATTGGCTGAAAACAGAGCCTTGTAATGGGGGTATCATAGGTAAAGGACGTGTATTATCTTCATACCCGGTTATCAACTGTTCCTCTTCGCTAACATTCCGGTGCCCTATAGTATAGGAAAGATTCCCCCCCACTTTAAGACGATTGGTGACTTGAACCTCTCCGGAAAACTCGGTTCCATTAAACAGAGCTGTTTCCCCAACAAATTGATAATTATTGAGACTGGGATCTGAGATACTGCGTTCTCCTGTATCCCGCGCATAAAGGTAATTTTGAAAATGATTCCTGTATACTGCCAACTCCGCGGTAATTCGGTCTGCCCGGTATCGTAAAAAAAGTTCAAGACCAATTCCTCTCTCAGGATCAAGTTCAGGATTTCCAATTTCAAAACTATAGGCAGCAAGATGAGGACCTTCGGAATAAAGTTCTTCAAGTGTCGGGGCACGGAACGAATGCATAGCGGTGGTACCCAGGAAAAGCGTATTATTTAATCTGTATATAGCTGATGCTGATGTTGCAAGGGCTAAAAAACTACGGCTCTTAATTTGTCCTATTCTTGATGAAAACCGCTCCTGTTTGGGACTAGAATATACATATTCTAAACGTGAACCCACTTCATAATGTAAATTTCCGGCATCACCTTCCTGAATAAGATAGGCAGCAGCGCTATATTGATTTGAATCTGGTGTTCTTGCTCCAAAAACAGTGTAATCCTGAATTTCACCCCAAATTCCTAAAGACCCTTCTTCAAAAATTCCCCATTCATTATTCTGAAGGCGAGTTGAAAAATTAGAAGTAAAATTTCCAAATTCTGTACCAATTATGCCATTTGACTCCAGTTCAACATGATTATAGTTAACGAATGAAAACCGGCCTTCAGCAAGTCTGAAAAATGAATTTCTGAAAACCCGTTCACCTCTTATATCCATTTGAAACTTTCTCATCTCAATATCCACACCATTGGGGTGTCCGCCATTAGGATCAGGTGGTATTCCGTAATCAGAATGATAGTAAGATGCTGAACTTCCAATATAACCTTTACTACCAATGTAGCTTATGCCCGCCGTATTGAAAGTATTTAGAATAGATGTGTTCTCTATATCACCTTGAGGAGTTGAAAAGTCCCGTCCTGTTTTTCCATTTAATTTAAATGTACCCACCCAGTTGTTCCATGGAACAGTAAGATCGAGGGATGCTGACCCTTCCGTATTTACTGATTTGCCGCTAAAAGAAAATGTACCTGATAATTGATTGGGACTGGTGTTTGGGATCTGGTTTTTTACCACATTGATTACACCCCCTATTGCATTTGAGCCATAAGCAAGAGCGGCAGGGCCACGGGCAATTTCAATCTCCTCAGCTCCCATTGGATCAATGCTTATGGCATGGTCAGCACTTTGGGCTGATAAATCGCCTGTTCGCTCTCCATCACGTAATATCAGTAACCGATCATCACCCAAACCCCGAATAACCGGCCTGCCCGGGGCTGGACCCAGTGAACGTTCACTGAATCCGGGTTTATCAATTAATGTTTCAGATAACGTAGTGCCAAGATTCCGGCGAAGTTCTTCACCTATTATTTTTGCGGATGCATGTTCAAGTCTGGAACCGGTAGTTTCCTCACGCAATCCGGTAACAATTACTTCTTCTCCGCTTAAACTTTCCGGCTGAAGAAATATTTCGACAGGTTCTTCTGGTGTGCCATTAAAGTTATATTCTGATTTGTAAGTTCTGTAACCTATACGATGTACTGTTAAGGTAAATGTGCCATCTGGTACATTTCGAAAATTAAAAGTACCATTTCTGTCAGCAGAAGTGGTACGATTTATTTCCTCTAAATGCACATAAGCAAATGGAATAGTTTCCTCAGTGGATGCATCTTTAATTACACCGTGGAATTGTGCACTGGCTGTATGAAAATGAAAAAATGAAGCACAAAACAATAAAGCAAAAAAGCAGATATGTTTGAGCATAATTTAAAGGGAACAATCGGTCAAAATTGTTCCCGGATAAGATTTATTTAGTTAACATTGATTAAGATATCGGGAGATTCATAAACTGAAATTTCCTCCTCCTCATCATCATGGTCATCTTCCTCACCATGATCATCATGCCTTTTTATGAGTGAAAAATGTACATCAGCCTGGCCTGAAGAGATTCCATTTATAGTGAATGAAAATGGATTATCCTGTACCGGGTCTATGCTCGCAAATTCGGAACCATTTAAATGCCATTCCAGCTCGTAATCATGATCGGTATCGATTTCACTATCATCATGATCCAGAAATACAGCGGTTAAAGGTCCGGCTGATTCTCCTTCTGTAAGATCAATGGATCCTGATACTTCGCCACTGTTATTAACAACAACGATGGATTCTCCATTCTCATCTTGCAGCTCCATCCCTGAAACTACTTCTTCTACATGTACTTCAAATGGAAGTGTTGTAAAGTCGGAGTGATTATTATGCCAGAGTTCAAACACGATAGTTGTTTCACCTGAATCCTGACCTACCAAATGAAAACTCCATGGACCATCCTCTTCATGTTGTTCTACTTCCAGAATGTTTTCATCTTCAATAATCCATTGAAGACTATAACCTTCATCAACTTCCGGTGTAAAGCGGTCGCCATCTTCAGAAATCCAGCGTATTTGGATCAGGTTCGTTTCTTCACCAACTTCGAGCTCCAGATGATCTCCTTCATGATACGTGATTACACCACCTTCCTGAGTTGCAATTTCAACTCCGTTCATGATTAATGTTGCACCAAAGGGATCGGGATGCTCATCATGATCACCAGAGCTTGTCGTATCGCAGGCAATGAAAAGTGTGGCACTTGCGAATAGTGTACACAATATGAGTGTAGTTTTTTTAAATACAAATATCATTGAAATATATTTTATAGTTTGAATTGACTAAACCCTTTATCAAACCATTCAGGTGTGATAAAGAGGTAAATAGTAGTAAAAGGTCTTCAGTCGGTGACTAATGACCCATTCTGAAAAGTGAAAAAAATTGCTTGTTTATCCTTTGGCGGGGGGAGCCCGGCCTTGCTGCAAATTGTTGAGAGGATCAACAATATAGAAAGCAGTATAGGTATAAATATTTCGTTCAGGAGAGCGTAATACGTGAGAATCTCTATAAGTATCAGGCGAAAATTTGAAATGAGAAGCGCAAATAGCACATTCCACAATATCCTGACTGATGTGATGTCCTATTTCATCAACCGGTAAGTCACCCTGGCTGTGGTTGTGGATCACAGACAGAAACAGCCCTGCTGAGATCAACAACGAAAAGAAAATCGATATGTAGGATTTGTAATTTTTCAACTGATGCTTGATTATTTAATAAATATAAGGGTAAAGTATCTCTCTTATCAAAAAAAGAATGTAAACTTATCATTGCCAAAAACGTAACCTGCCTTAATTTATTTGAGAATTCATTATGGTTTTTACATGCAGTTGAGGTTTGATACATTGACAAATGATTTTTATAAATTATGACCCATCATCTATAAATATGTTTGATCAGATTTTATCATGGTTTATGAGCCTGGGTGATCAGTATGGTGTTAACCCGATTATTTTTGGTTTGATCTATATTGGAGCCATTCCATTTTTTACATTATCAATTGCCTGGCTTGGAAGGAATTATAGTAAGGGCTTCTCTATTGTGATGCCTGTGCTAAGTGCGTCTTTTTTCTTTGTATCGGCCTACCTTTATCTCATAATCGCCGGAGAAAATGTGCCCGTATGGGTATATGGGGTTGTGATTTCGATGTTGGCGTACGGTGGATGGGCGACTTACAGAAAAGTTCGCAAGCAGATTAAACATGAAATGGAACTGGATGATGGGTAAATATGAATTCGATGCGGTAGTGATAGGAGGCGGCGCGGCGGGTCTTACAACTGCCGGTATTGCCGCCAATGTAGGTGCCAGAACGATAATGATTGAAATGAACAGATTGGGGGGAGACTGTACGTGGACCGGTTGCGTTCCCAGCAAAACTCTTCTAAAAGCAGCCACAGTAATGCACAATACCCATCAGGCTGAATCCTTTGGACTTGCAGCAGGTAAGATTGAAATTAAACCTGAAAAAGTTATGGCGCATGTGGATCAGATCAGAAAGAAAGTATATAAAGACGCGGATGAACCCGGCATTTTTGAGAATATTGGTATAAAGGTTGTGAACGGACGCGCCACTTTTATAGACGAACACACTCTGCAGATAATTGATAACCAGGGAATAAAAAGTAAGGTGTCGGGAAAGTATATTTTTATATGTACGGGTGCCACTGCCCAGGTTCCGCCAATTAAAGGGGTCGATTCGGTAGACTATCTAACCAATGAATCACTTTTTGAAATTGATGATCTACCGGGTAAGCTTGTTATTATTGGAGCGGGTCCTATAGGTACAGAAATGGCACAGGCTTTTGTACGTCTTGGAGCAGAAGTGCATGTGGTGGATATGGCTCCGGGAATCCTGAGTAATGATGATCCGGAACTGACATCTATTTTAAAAGAAACACTGGAAAAAGAGGGTGTAAATTATCACTTAAATGCAGATGTGAAGGAGGTAAAAAAATCCGGTAAAGGTGTAAACATAACGATAGAGAAAGGAGGAAAAGAGTCGGTACTAAAGGCAGACCGTCTGCTTTTGGCAACGGGACGAAAAGCCAACATAGATTTACTGGAACTTGATGCAGCAGATATATCCTATGATAAGTCGGGAGTGACGGTTAATGATAAATGCAGGACCAATAAACGGCATATCTATGCGGTGGGGGATGTAACAGGGCGCTATAATTTTACTCACATGAGCGAACATATGGCAAAAGTGGCCACATCAAACGCATTGCTTAAGCTGCCCATGAAAATTGACAAGAAACATGCACCATGGGTTACGTTTACAGATCCGGAACTGGGGCATGTTGGCGCTACAGAAAAACAGCTGCGTAAGGACCGTAAGAAATTTGAAGTGTACAGGTTCCCGTATTCAAAAATTGATCGTGCCATTACAGAGGGCCAAACCACCGGCCTGATAAAAGTGTATGCAAAAAAATGGACAGGGAAGATTCTTGGAGTGTCTATTGTTGGAGCACATGCAGGAGAGATGATTTCGCTATATGCCCTTGCAATGCGTAACGGAGTATCATTGCGCGAATTTGCCGATACCATACACCCATATCCGACCTATGGTTTGGGCGCAAGACGGGCGGCCGACCAGTGGTACATCAGAAACCAGTCGGAAACAGTGGTGAAATGGATAAAGCGCATTTTCGGTTACAGAGGGGATATTCCTGACTATAGTGATCCTGACAGAATAGTTTAAAGGCAAAAGAGTTTGGTGCATTTATTGATTTGTTTAAAGTTATTCTAAGCGTGATATTGCAACTTAGCTGAACCTACATATACAATACAACGGTAAAAGGCAGAACCCTCAACTGTTATAAAAATATACCTAAACATGTACACTGGATTTAAACATCTGCACTCCTATTTTGCATATATACTGCTCGCAGTTCTGATTTTTTCTTTGATTTATGCAATTTACCAGTTTGTAAATAAGAGCCAATTTAATGATAAAGCACGAAAAGTTGCATTGGCAGGATTTATAGCGACCCACCTTCAGCTGCTCTTCGGAATAGTGCTTTATGTGATTTCACCTGTGGGACTTTTTCACTTATCAAGTGAAGCGATGGGTGACAGCCTGTCAAGATTATATGTCCTTGAGCATCCGCTAATGATGCTTCTTGGCATCGTTTTGGTTTCGATTGGTTATTTAAAAGCTAAGAGTCCCGGCGATGATGCGAGGCGATTCAAAACCGTGATCCTATTCTATACATTGGGACTGATATTTATGCTTTCGCGAATACCATGGCAGGT
>CAYOLE010000181.1:0-7180 GCA_964404705.1 uncultured Rhodohalobacter sp.
TGGATTACCGTTTGTGAATCAATATGCCAAAAATCATGAAAAGTTTTTTAAAAAATTGGAATTCCGTCGGTGACTCCTTAGCAACCTGCCAGAGTACGAACGAAAATGAGTTCCTGGTAGAGTCGCGGTTTTATAGCTGATTAACCCAATCTGAGCGATAATCAATTACTCACTCCAGGGTGGTGTCACATTGTTCATCCGGGCATACGCAATGGACTGGCCTACATGCTCACTCATATGATTGAGAATAAATACCAGTACGCCTTCCCCGTTCAGTGTGCGGCCAAACAGCTCAACCGTTTCTGATAATTTCTCTTCCGGCAGGTCTTTGACTGCAGCTAACACAAAGGTATTGGATTCAGCCAGTGCCTGTACGATGTCATCTTTGTCTGTCAATGAACCGATCGCTTCCACATCTACACCTTCGGGAGCTGAAACGCCAATTGAATTTAGCATCATATAATTGGCTTGCGCAATGTGTGCGTACACCTCTCCAACGGATCGAACTCCCTCATCCGGCCGCCAGGAATACGTATCAGCCGGCATAACTTCTGCTAACTCTAAAATTCGTGACGCATAGGTGAATTGCCCGTCGAAAAGAGTCTTAATTTCATTCTGTGCCTGCATTGGAACCGCCAGCAGTAAAACTAAAAACATACTTGTCAAGAACGCACTTAATTTCCTCATAATAATTTGATTTTGTTGATGGGATAGAGTAGTCATTATGGCAAACTCCCGTTTAATTTACAATACATGAATCAAATAATTACCAGCTTTTTAAAGCTAAGGATCACGTTAGCGAATACCACACGAGGTTGGGCTAAAACAGCGACTGTTGATTTGCCTGAGGACCTTTTGGAGGATAAGATGCCTCTATCAATTACAAATGGATTCGTAAAACATCGGCGAGGATAGTTACGTGTATTTCCTGGAAAGAGATGGAGATCATTTTTTTCGGTAGATTTATCAAAAAATTTCTCTCAGCTTTTCGTAAAAATGTCTTCACCTCTCAGCCTCTTTCTTCCATAACACCACAGCCTCCAAAAAGATCCAGATCGTGAACCCGAGAATAATCGCACCGAAGGAGAATAGCAGCATATTGGCGTCTGCTTCGCCGTAGCCCGACCACTGGAAGATTACCTGTTCGGTCATTGCCCAGAGGGTCATGAACAGAAGAAAGATCATCGGGAGGAGGGTGTAGATGATGCTGCGGCCTTTTCGTTTCAGCCAGATAGTGACCAGCAGAAGGCTGATTCCCGCCAGTAGCTGGTTGGAGGTGCCAAATAGCGGCCAGAGCAGATATCCGCCAGAGCCCAGACCACGCGGGCCCTCGGGCAGCAGAACAAGTGCCGCACTGGCACCAACAGCGATGGCTGTCGAGGGGTGTAATTTTTTGAGTGTTGATAGTTCATACTCCTGTCCCAGCTCATTGATGATGTAGCGCATCAAACGGACAGAAGTGTCGAGTGTGGTGGCGGCAAAACTGATTACAATCACTGCGATGATCGTTTCAGACGCCTGCAGGGGTATCATCAGTCCGGTGGCCAGGTACGCAGCGCCCTCTACAAAGATGGTCAGCCCGACGGCTCCGGCGGCTTCAAACGAGTGATAATGTTCCAGAAACTCGCCGGTTGTGTTGAAGTACGTGACGATCGCTACTATTGTGATAAGCGCCAAGCAACCTTCACCTATCGCACCTAAATAGCCGACAAACCGGGCATCGGTCTCTTTATCGAGCTGTTTTGCAGTGGTGCCGGATGATACCAGCCCGTGAAATCCGGAGATCGCACCGCACGCGATGGTGATAAACAGAAGAGGAAACCAGCTAACATCACTTGTTTCGGGATTGGTGCTTGGTGCTGTAATTTCGGGACTGGTAATAAACAGCGCCAGGTAGAGCAAAATCAAACCAAATATAAGCTGGTAGGCATTGATCAGATCACGCGGCTGCAGCAACATCCACACCGGCAGCGTGGAGGCGATATATACGTAAGTCATGAGTACAATAATCCATGAGAGAAATGCCATTTCCGTGGCTGTCAGCCCAAGTAGTGTCACAGATTCCTCGCCGCCAAAATATTCAACGAGATCTATCTGAAGAACCGGAATATAGCTGGCCAGTATAGCTGTGGCGTACATCACCACAAGTACGATGATGGCTGGAATGATCATTCCGCCGGTTTTACGATACGCACGAAACCCAATCCAGACGGCAAGTGGAATTTGAATGAATATAGATAACACCGTGGCTGGAAAATTGATAAAGAGGCTGGAGATCACCCATGCAAATACGGCGTTGACCATCAGCACCAGGATCAAAATGATAAACAGGAAGAGCAGTTTGGCTCGGTGGCCTACCAATTTGTCGGCAAGAGTTCCGACCGACTGACCTTTATTCCGAACCGAAAGAACCATTGTACCAAAATCGTGCACACCGGCGGCAAACAGCGTTCCAAAAACTACCCAGAGCATAGCGGGCAGCCATCCCCAATAGACCGCGATGGCCGGACCCACAATGGGAGCGGCTCCGGCGATGGATGTAAAATGATGGCCCAGCAGCACAAATTTGTTGGCAGGCACATAATCCACGCCATCTTTAAACCGATGTGCCGGCGTCATGTAATCCGGATTGAGCTGGTAAATCTTTTCAGCTAAAAATTTTGAATAATAGAGATAGCCGATAAAAAACAGGAAAAGCGATAATGCGGCTACAATGCTTGATGACACAAGTTTGTATTTAAAAGTTAGGTCTGATAACGGGTATATATACCTTGAGGGTGACTATGAAAGGAAAGTGAAATAAGAAAAATTGCTACTTTAACGCAAATCAAAAAAAATGACTTTACAAGATCGTTGCTTATTACCTTTCAGTTCATTCAAGGAAATGATATTACAAAAACACTGAACATCTCGAAATAGAGCATAATAAAAAAACAGATACCTGATATAAATATGCTGCCGGACTAATTCTCAAGGAAGATTTTTTTTGTAATTCCATATTGAAGCAGAATTAATCGCGTACAAAGTAGCTTTGGTAAGGCGGCTTTTTACACGAAGCTTATTTTCGAACTAAGAATATTCATTATTACTCAAGTAAAAAAATAACCACAAAGAGAAAACAGGAATTTGGTAGCCGTATTTAATATAATTGGGCTGCATAAAAAATTTGAAAAATTATGAAAAATATACTTGTTACAGGAGTCGGCGGTCCCACGCCACGTTCGTTCGTAAGGTCAGTAAAAGAGTTTGGCGGGAAAGAAGCCAATCAATTTCGATTTATTGGGATAGATTGTAATCCTCTTGCCTGCGGCTTGTACGACAAAACACTGTTTGATGCCAGTTATCTTGTTCCCAGGGCAGATGAAGGAAATTACTGGTCGAAAATTAATGAGATTGCCGAAAAAGAAAATATCGAGGGAGCTATCGTTCTACCCGAAGTAGAGGTATTGGAATGGGCAAAGTCCGCATCAAACCTTGAGCGATCACTGCGTGTTCATCTTCCGGATTATAATCTCGCGAACACACTTGTAAATAAACACCGCTTGCATGAGATTCTGGATGATACGTTTTGGGTGCCTAAGTTTAAAAGAGTGGACCCTCAAAACTACGATTACAAAAAATTATCTGATGAAGTGGGAGATGTATTCTGGATTCGCAGTACGGAGGGTTCAAGCGGACTGGGTTCGCTGAAAATTGAATCAGAATCGGCTCTTTCTCAATGGATATCGATCAATAAAGGAGTGAAGGAATTTATCGCCACAGAATATTTGCCGGGTCGGAACATGGCATGCAAAATGCTCTATTTTGATGGAAAACTTGCAAGAACGGCATGTGCAGAACGGGTAAATTATATTATGGCAAAGGTTGCTCCTTCTGGCATTACCGGTAATACTTCGTTTGGCCGGCTGATAAATGAACCCGGTCTGGTTGAAATCTCTGAGGATACTCTGGAGTTTATCTCTGGGGAAATTGACAGTGAATTGAACGGCATATTTACAGTGGATTTTAAAGAGGATGTGAATGATGTTCCAAAAATTACTGAAATCAATATCCGGCATGTGGCATTTACATCTTCGATTGCAGCCGGTGGCGCAAATTTGCCAATGGATACGTTGAAATATTTATTTTCCGGATCTCTAAATCCCGATCGAATAGATTACAAATACGAGGAGGGAATGATTTTTTTAAGAGATGTAGATTCACTTCCGATAATCATGAATGAGAATGATCTGCTGAGTGGTTCTTCGTAATCTCACAATTCAATATCTGCTACATTTTCAAATCACCACCATTGCTTTCTTTGTAATAACTTACAGATAAGATCAATTCGAGAAGTAAGTTTTTCCCAAAAGGGATTGTCAAAGTTGAAGTACAAATATTTTAAAGTTTAACATGAAAAAAGTTTTAGTAACAGGTGCGGCGGGTTTTATAGGATTTCATCTGTGCAGGCGACTGCTCAGTGAGAATTTTGCTGTTACCGGTTTGGATAATCTGAATGACTACTACAGCATCGATCTGAAATATGGGCGTCTGAATGAACTGGGTATCGACAGGACGTTGATTGAAAATGAAGGATTTGGGCAGATTAAAAATTCCGGTCAGGGCAGCTTTTCTTTTCTTAAAGCCGACCTGGCAGACCGAAATTCTATAGAAACTCTATTTAGCAATTCAAAATTCGATGTGGTCGTCAATCTTGCCGCACAGGCGGGGGTGCGCTACAGCCTGGAAAATCCCCATGCTTATACATCTTCAAATGTGGAAGGGTTTTTGAATATCCTGGAAGGATGCAGGCATTCTGATGTTGAGCATCTGATCTACGCCTCTTCCAGCTCGGTGTATGGCGCCAATGCAGAAATTCCGTTCAATACAGCCGACCGGGCGGATCACCCTGTGAGTCTCTACGCCGCTACTAAAAAAGCAAATGAACTGATGGCATCAACTTATGCCCATCTCTATGGAATACCCTCCACCGGTCTTCGGTTTTTTACAGTTTACGGCCCGTGGGGACGGCCGGATATGGCATATTATAAATTCGCGAACCTGATGCGCCAGGGAAAACCGATAGATGTGTATAATAACGGGAAAATGTCACGGGATTTTACTTATATCGACGATATAATAGAAAGCATGATAAGGCTGATTCCAAAACCCCCTCAAGAAAATAAACATCATGCCGATTCATTAAACAGGGATAAGATTCCTACACGGCTATTTAATATTGGCAACGGATCGCCCGTTAACCTTTTGGAATTTATCGAAATTCTGGAAGAGGAACTCGGTATGGAAGCAAGGAAAAATATGATGCCGATGCAGCCGGGTGATGTGGAACGAACCTGGGCTGATGTGGATGATCTTTATGAATACATCAGTTACCGCCCCAAGGTGAATATCGAAGAGGGTATTGAGAAATTTGTGAAGTGGTACAGGAAGTATTATGAGTAGAGGGAATGCAGCAGTTTAAGAGAGTTCGAAGTTAAAAGTGTTGAAAACAGTCTATGTCCTTTTCTGATTATTTTCTGGATGGGGAGCCAGGAGTAGGCTAATACACATTTTTATAAATTTTTTCTTTTTTCAACCACTTCTGTTCAAGAGACTGACGTTTTAACTTTATAATGACAGACTTCGGGAGATTTAATATCCATTAGATTAATTGGGTAATCATCTGAGTTCATTATTCGGCTATATTTTTTATTTGTCATGCCGTGCTCCGACACGGCATCTCCTGATCATGAAAAAAAAGGCGGGAATTCCCCCAATGGGAAATGACCAGAAAGTTGAAATGAAATTTCGATGAATCGAACGAATGTTAATCATTAACTCAGCTTTTTTTTACTTGCCAGTTTAGGTATTATTACAGCGAAATTGTTAAACCGAAATTTTGATGAAATACGTGGTTGTTTATGAAAATTCATGAGTATCAAGCCAAAGAAATTTTAAAAGACTATGGCGTAGCTGTTCCTGAAGGAGTGGCTGCTGATAATGTAGAAGACGCTGTTGATGCTGCTAAAAAAATGAAAGAGAAAGGATCGTCGCTATTTGTTGTAAAAGCGATGATACACGCCGGCGGCCGGGGAAAAGGACGCACAAAAAACAACAATGCAAAAGGGGTTATTCTTTGTAATTCGGTGGACGAGGTGAAGAAAGCAGCGGAAGATCTTCTTGGTGATACGCTTGTCACCATCCAAACCGGTGATGAAGGTCAGAAAATTAACACGATATATATTACAGATGGCGTGGATATCGAAAAAGAGTTCTACCTCGGAATTCTGCTGGATCGCAGCAAGAGTAAAAACGTGATTATGGTATCCACCGAAGGTGGTGTTGAAATAGAAAAAGTAGCCGAGGAAACTCCCGATAAAATTATAAAGGAGTGGGTGGAGCCAGGCATGGATTTGCAACACAACCAGGCACGGCGCCTCGCATTTGCGCTCGGATTTGAGGGAGATTCATTTAAAAAAGCTGTGAAATTTATTATTGCACTTTATAAGTGCTACGAAGAAACCGATGCCAACCTGGTGGAAATTAACCCGCTTGTCTTAACTCCGCAGGGTGATGTAATGGCACTCGACGCTAAGTTCACTTTTGATGAAAACGCAATGTTCCGCCAAAAAGAGTACGCTAAGCTGCGTGATGAATCGGAAGAAAACCCGATTGAACTGGAAGCGTCAAAATATGGCCTGAACTACATCAAACTGGATGGCAATGTGGGATGTATGGTAAACGGTGCAGGTCTTGCCATGGCAACGATGGATATTATAAAACTATCAGGCGGTGAGCCTGCCAATTTCCTTGATGTCGGCGGCGGAGCCAATGTGGACACTGTAAAAAACGGCTTCCGCATTATTCTGGATGATCCGAACGTAAAAGCAATTCTGATCAACATTTTCGGGGGCATTGTGCGCTGCGACCGTGTGGCCAACGGAGTGATTGAAGCCATTAAAGATCCTGAAATCGCTAAAAAGGTAGAGAATGTGCCGATTATTGTACGCTTGCAAGGTACCAATGCCGTAGAGGCAAAAGAGATCATCGATAACAGTGATCTGAATGTAATTTCTGCGGTACTGCTGAAAGAAGCTGCTGATGCGGTATCTAAAGTCGTTGCGGCATAATCAAGGTAATAATTGATCTAACAATTATAAGCGGAGATATTATATGTCAGGCCGGCTGCATCTCCGCTTTT
>CAYOLE010000182.1:0-1641 GCA_964404705.1 uncultured Rhodohalobacter sp.
GGATAGCCGATTAATTCTTCTGATATTTCCTCGTTAACATTTTTAACAGCGTTTTGTACACTTTTACCCATGAAATAATTTTCATCACCGTCTCGGAGTTCTACAGCTTCAAACTCTCCTGTTGATGCGCCCGAGGGCACAGCTGCCCTGCCCAAAATCCCGTTTTCAAGAATTACATCAACTTCTACGGTAGGATTTCCACGTGAATCCAATATCTGGCGTGCCGAAATATCTTCAATTAAACTCATAATTTGTTTTTTGTGTTTGTTAATTTGATAATTGCTTTAATGTACTGTTAAAATTGATTTGTAAAAAGAGTAAGCCTATGAGTAACACCTCTCCGATTCTGCTGTATGATATTGACGGGACATTATTAAGAGTAAACCGGAAATTTCTGATGTCTTTGATATCTGAACAACTCAGCATATTTAAAGTTCCAAAACCTGATGATAAAGCAAAAACCTTTGCGGGCAGAACAGACCGCGGCATATTTATGGAGCTGATCGGTGATCGTCCGGATGCCGATGAAATGTTCATGCAACTTAAGAAAGGTTATGCCAAAGCAATGCTTCAACACCTGACTGCCGATTATGTAGATCGATTTGATGATGCGGTAGATTCCGTAAGGGAAGCCGTCGAGATGGCTTTACCCGTAGGATTATGCACCGGAAATTTTAGAGATGTGGCAATGAAAAAAGTAGAAACGGCGGGACTTATTAACATCTTTAAATTTGGCGGTTTTGGCGGGATGCACACAAACCGTAATCTACTGCCGGGAGAAGCAGATCGACAATATCGGTTGCTTTTTAAAGATACACCTGAGGCATCTCGCTATATTATAATTGGTGATACTCCACATGATATACAATGTGCAAAACATTTTGGAGCGCTCTCAGTTGCCGTTACAACCGGTGTGTTTACTCATGATGAATTAGCTGCAGAAAACCCCGACCTTATACTTACATCTCTCAAGGGTACAAAGAACTGGCTGGAAAAGCTTGGATTTAATGGGTTATAATTGCAGCTCATTTACCACAATCTGCCAAATGTTATTGTTATTTGTGGTGTACCAAAGAAGGATTGCTTATCAAAAAATGGCTCAAGTAATAGCTCATTGTTTTCATCAAACTGGAAAGGACTTTCACCCGGCGGCACATTCACCAGAAGATCTGGCTGGTTAGGCATCATCATTTGAATTCCGTTTGGAAAGAAGTTCATATAGTAACTAAATTCAACACTGGTTACATTGCTAAATGTCCGCCCAAAGTCGATGCCGAATTTAAGTTCTGCGGCGGTACCCAGATGCCAGGAACCATCGCCCAAACCTGTAAAAATGTCGTTTACGGGTTCAAAATAATCAGCAAATTGTTCACGGAATCCATTATTATTACGATCATCGAAATAGGGATATGTAAAAGCCGCTACTGGTCCTGCAGCTGCGCTTAAAAAGAAACGGTATTCTTCCTGTACTTTATCGGCAAACAGGCGCTGACGCATTCCAAGCATGAGTGGAAATGCAAATGCCCGCTGGTATTTATTCGGCACAATCTGCTGGCCAAAAAATACATCCGTAAACGTTTGCTCCGAGGCATCCCGAAGACCCGTTATTCTGGTATGAATCACTCCTTCGGTTTGTGATCC
>CAYOLE010000182.1:1741-7128 GCA_964404705.1 uncultured Rhodohalobacter sp.
ACATGAGTACAGTTACAAAATATTTGATTTATGGTCCGCAATCCACACTGCGCAGAATGACTCCGAAACTTTTAGAAAGTGTGGAACCTAAGTTTCTATACAAATATCAGTCGCCAGCAAACAATGATGAGATATTTGTAGCCGTTTATGAGCAGTTTGAAAAGCAAATCAACGCAACGATCACACTTACCTGCATCATAGAGTGCACAGGTGAACAAAATCGTGTTGAACTAAAAAAAGCAGGAGGAAGAATGGGGTTCCGGGGTAGCTCACTATCCGAGGAGCATAATATTGAAGCGGAAATTGTAAATTTTATTATGGATTTTTCAAAACGCTTTGGACTTTCTCTTCAGGAAGAGTTGGAAAAACCATCTACCGAAGATGAAGATGCTGTTTAGGCTGTAATCCAGTTTGCGGTATGGGTAATCAAAAAGAAGATCTCTGGACTGTTCTGCGAATGCTGAAATGGGCCACAGATTATTTTAAAAGAAAAGAAATCCCCGACCCGCGGCATAGTATCGAATGGCTTCTTGCTGATGTTTTAAGCTGCAAACGGCTTGATCTTTACCTTTCCTATGATCGCCCTTTGTCACCTGCCGAGCTTGAACAGTTACGGCCAATGATAAAGAGGCGCGCTTCTCATGAACCTCTGCAATATATTATTGGATATACCGATTTTATGAATTGCAGAATTGAAGTAAACCCATCTGTTCTAATACCCCGTATTGAAACTGAGCAACTTGTGGAATTGTTGCTGGAAATGACAGCCGATCGACAACAAGAAACACTGAATCTGCTCGATATTGGAACCGGCAGCGGATGCATTCCTATTGCTATTAAGCAAAAAGTTCCATTATGGAATTGTATTGGAATGGATATTTCAGAGAATGCATTGAAATGCGCCAAACAAAATGCTCATCTCAACAATCTTGAGGTCTCTTTTTTCAAGGGAGACTTGTTTAATCCAGTTCACTCTGAAGATGCTAAGAATGACTGGGATATTATCATTTCCAATCCCCCCTACATCCAAAGCGGCGAAAGACCCGCTATCCAAAAACAGGTATCAAAATTTGAACCAGAAAATGCCCTGTTTCATGAAAAGCCGCTCGAAGTGTATCAATCGATTACAGAGTTTGCTTCTACACATAATGCACTACTTTTTATCGAGTTAAACGATCGTCTTGCTCCCGAAATTTTTGACATCGTGAACCGTTTGTATAATCGTACTAAACTTCACTATGATCTGGACAGAAATCCCCGGTTTATTTCCGCCTTTAACAGTCGCTAATTGCCTGATTATCAATCTGTTTTTTCACCTGCAATAGATTTGTTTTAGAAGAGCATAATCGGCACAATTTACCATGTGGATAACTTGTGGAAAAGTTTTTTCTCGTAGTTGACACAGCTTTAAATTAGCATGAAATCATTGTTAGAGAATTATTACGGCCTGTCAAGTCGAATGTGATGAAAATACATTAGAAAACTCATTTATCTGGGCCGCAATGGTTTATAGTGTTTAATCTAATGTGGATAACTTTCCTGGCAGTTGAATATATTTTTTTGATTTCAGCCAAATAAATCGTGATTTTCTTTTCACCACACGAAAGAAAAACAACGCTCCCGTGTGGATAACTGAAGTGACATTAGCAACTTTATTTTAAGACTTTAGGAGGCTTACACGCTTGGATACGCTTACCGCAGAAAATGCCTGGAATGATTGTTTGGAGATTATCCAGGATAATATCAGCTATCAAAAATTTAAATCATGGTTTGAACCTATTAGTCCCGTAAAACTTGAGGAAGATACATTAACCATTCAGGTGCCAAGTCAGTTTTGGTATGAATGGCTCGAGGAACACTACTATAATATGCTCCGCTCAACAATCGCGAAAGTTCTGGGTGAAAACGGAAAACTTGAATACTCTGTAGTAGTCGAAAAATCTGATAGGCTGGAAGATAATCGGTCCATACGGCTTCCTCAGCGCCCGGTACCCCCTGCCAAACCACAGGAAATGAATTCTTATAGTGATTATCATCCTGGAAAGATAGAGAACCCGTTTGTAATTCCCGGAATCAGAAAAACAAATATCGATTCCAACCTTAACGATAACTATATATTTGAACGTTACATAGAAGGTGATTGCAACCGTCTTGCCCGTTCTGCGGCGATGGCCATTGCTGAAAATCCTGGAAATAATTCATTTAATCCATTTTTTGTATATGGTACCACCGGTTTAGGAAAAACTCACCTTGTACAAAGTATCGGCAATAAAATTAAACAGGATTTTGGTGATCAATTTTCAGTTCTTTACGTGTCTTCCGAAACATTTACCAATGAATTTGTACAGGCGATCCGGAACAACAGGGCCAGTGAGTTTTCTATGTTCTATCGTAATATAGACGTACTTCTTGTTGATGATATCCAGTTTTTTAGCGGTAAGGAAAAAACACAAGAGGAATTTTTCCACATCTTTAATGCGCTGCATCAGGAAGGAAAACAAATAATATTAAGCAGTGACCGTGCTCCAAAGGATGTACCGGATATAGAAGAGCGCCTTATTTCACGCTTCAGCTGGGGTTTAAGTGCCGACCTTCAAATACCCGAATATGAAACCCGCTATGCTATACTGGAGCGCAAAGCCAACGATAACGGCATTAATATCGATGCAAAAATCATTGAATTCATAGCTCACAATTTCAAATCGAACGTACGGGATCTGGAAGGTGCTATTATTAAACTCCTCGCCACAGCCTCTTTAAAGCATGTTGATGAGATCGATCTGCTAATGGCAAAAACTGTACTAAAAGATATGGTGAAGAGCTCACAAACCCAGATCTCTATTGAGGCAATCCAGAATTGCGTTTGTGAATATTTTAGGATTGACACCAATAAAGTGCGCGAAAAAACAAGAAAGCAGGAAATTGTAGAAGCGCGGCAGGTAGCGATGTACCTCTCGAAAAAATTCACAAAATCAAGCCTTAAAACAATAGGTCTGCAATTTGGCGGGCGTGATCATTCCACGGTAATTCACGCCATATCAACCATTGAGGAACGTCTGTCAACAAGCCCGAAGCACAAGCGTATACTTAATGAACTTGAACAGAAACTGGAAGTTGCAACCATTTAGAGTCAGGCACTGATTTTGGATCGTATTACCCTTAAATCTCTCTCATTTCACGCCAAACACGGATATGGCAAACAAGAGCGACGAGAGGGAAACCAATTTGAAGTAGATGTTATCGCATATGGTTCATTTAGAGGTGCAGCTAATCAGGATAATGATCTCCGGCAGACATTTAATTATCAGAAGGCAGAGCAGATTGCAAACAGTGTGATGGCGGGAGACTCACGTAAATTGATAGAAACACTTTGCAGTGATATTGGAAACAAAGTTTTTGATACTTTTCCAATTGTTACCTCACTTACAGTATCCGTTCGCAAGCTATCCCCGCCCATTAAAACTAAGACAGCTTACGCAGAAATTACCTTAACATGGAGCCGGTAATTATTGCAGTGGGATCTAATCTTGGTGATCGCCACGGCATTTTAAAAAAGACTGGCGCATTTCTCGAAACCCTTTCTGCCGGAGAGATTCAAAAATCTTCAATCTGGGAATCAGAGCCAATAGGCCCCTCTAAATACACTTTCCTGAATAGTGCTGCCAGGATCAGAACCAGGCTCGACCCATTCGAGCTGTTGGAACTCCTGAAAAAATTTGAGCAAGAAATGGGTCGTAAGAAAAACAGCAAACGGTGGGCCCCCCGAATTCTTGACCTGGATATCATCGCCTGGGGACGCTTGGTGATTCATGAAGAGAATCTTATTATTCCACATCCTGAATATTCAAAAAGGCAGTTTGTGTTACTTCCTATGAACGAGATTACACAGGACTGGGCAGATCCCATTACAGGAAAGACGCTGACTGACTATTTAGTGAGCGCTCCCGATATGCAAATAGAAAAAACTAAACTGATGTGGTAAGATGCCGAACAGCTTTGATTTTATCGCCATTGAAGGCGTAATAGGGGCGGGAAAAACCTCGCTCGCAAAACTTTTCGCCGAGCGTTACAATGCGCGACTCGTTCTTGAGCAGTTTGAAGAAAATCCGTTCTTGCCAAAATTTTATGAAGATCGCGATCGATTTGCGTTTCAAACACAACTTGCTTTTTTGGCCAGCCGGTTCAAACAACAACAAAAAATGACCAACCGCGAGCTTTTTGATGACTTTGTTATATCGGATTACATTTTTGAAAAAGATCGCATCTTTGCACGGCTGAACCTTGATGATGATGAACTCTCGCTTTATGATAATATTTTTGGAATCATGGCAGGTATATCTGCCAAACCCGATCTTGTAATCTACCTGCAAAACTCAGTTGAGCGGCTCATGCATAACATCCAGACACGCGGACGTGATTACGAGAAACATATAACTGAAGAATATCTGAGAGAACTTTCAGATTCCTACAACCAGTTTTTCTATCGGTACAATAAAGCTCCACTCATTACCATTAATGCATCGGAGATCGATTTTGTACATAATCCGGATCATTTATCGTATCTTGAGGAACAGATATTCAATCAACCGATTCGAAGTAATACACATATTCATATTATTCCAGATTAATGCTTTTACGCGTACTGTTTTTTGCACTTTTACTCTTACTCTTATACAGGTATCTTACACGAAAACTGGGAAGTGATAGTACTTCCCGAAACGGACGGCAGAATGCCCGGTTTGATCCAAGAGCGGGAAATTCCACGAATGGACAGCGTAAAAAAAATCTGGATCAGATTGAAGACGCAGAATTTGAAGATATAACCGAAAAAGAGAAGAATGAAAATCTATGAGTTTCGAAGAAAAGCATAAACAAGGGTATGAACTTCTGCATGAGAAAGATCTCGATAAAAGCCTTGATGTTGCCCGTCAGCTTCAACGTCTGAACCCCGATGCTCCAGAAGGATTCACTCTCGAAGGAGAGGTAATGCAGAAGTTAAATCAGTGGGATACAAGTATTAAATCTCTCAATGACGCAATCGAAAAAGACTCAGAAAATGGCCGCCTCTATAACCTCAGAGGATACGCTTACTTGAATCTTGATAAAGCTGAAAAAGCCAAAAAGGATTTTGAACGGGCTATCGCCCTTGATAATCTTCCGGGGGCACATCGCAATCTTGTTCTGTATAAACTCATAAGCGGAGATGGACAACAAGCGATCCAATATCTCCTCGACCGCATCAAGAGTGACCCAAAAGATGTAGAAAACTGGATTCTGATGGGCGACCTGATGAAAAAGGGTGGTCACGATGCAAAGGCTAAAACATACTATGAACAAGCCCTGAAGATGGATCCCGGCAATGAGTATGTACAAAATTTGCTGGAAGA
>CAYOLE010000183.1:0-7043 GCA_964404705.1 uncultured Rhodohalobacter sp.
GCCTTGCCCTCTACTTTGATCATTTCCGGTTCATGAAAATAGCGATTCATGATCTTTTTAATGTCTTTCGACATCGTTGCGGAAAACATGATTGTTTGACGTATTCCATCTTCAGATGAATATCCAAGAATTGTTTCAATATCATCACGGAAACCCATGTTGAGCATCTCATCGGCTTCATCAAGAATTACCATTTTTAAATTCTGCAGACTAAGCGTGCCGCGTTTGAGGTGATCAATAACACGTCCCGGGGTTCCCACAACAATTTGTGTTCCCGATTTGATCTGTTTAATCTGCCGTGAAATGGGCTGGCCGCCATATACTGGTGTGATATGTACGCCTTTTATAAATTTCGCGAGCTTTATAAACTCGCCGGTTACCTGAACCGCCAGCTCCCGGGTGGGGCACATAACGATTGCCTGCACATTCTTTGAGCCCGCATCGATTTTTTCAAGCACGGGAATGGCGAATGCGGCTGTTTTGCCGGTTCCGGTCTGGGCCTGACCAGCTACATCTTTACCTTCCATTATGGCAGGTATGGCAGCGGCCTGAATTTTTGTTGACATTTCGAATCCCATCTCTTCAATAGCTTTTAAAATGGGTGTACTGATTCCGAGATCAATAAATTGAGTAGTATTCACAGTTATGTATGATTTGTATAATTATATAATACCGGAGTTTTTATCCGGAATGATCGCCCGCTTCTCGGGACTGGATCAACTCCCTCATCATGGTTGCCGGAACTGTACTCTCTTACTGAAAAGAAGGGAAACGATACGAGCAATAAACATCTGTGGGGAAGAATCGCAAAAAATGCGAAAATAAATTAAGCTTTAAGATACGGATAATTTTGGTTAGAAATAATGATGGTTTTTGTTGAGACTACTGATGATTAGAGGAATTAGCAGTGAAAAGGAATCTGAAACGAAATGATCATTCGAGCACTTCAAAACGGGTGGTACGGTTCCTTGTTTGTAACGTATGCATATCTGTTATTTGAAGGCGCAAATCATACAGGCCCGGTCTCATATCGGCCGTTTCGATTTCAAGATCTTCGATCAGCCGGTTTTCTTCGCTTGTAAAGTTAAGGGTAAGAATAAATTCGGCTTGATCCGTAAGCAACTCTCCGCTGTCATCAACCGGCAAAATCCTGTAGGTAAGTTCAAAACGTGAAAAACCATTTGGCTGAACCTCAAGATTATATACTTCAAAATGAAGTACCAGGTTTTCCCGCCAAGGTATGGCTTGATTATTAGCAACTGTAAAAGGAAACATTTGTTCGTCCCGATTTTCCTCCAGATCGAATCCGAGAACTATATCTGCAAGCTGAAGGGAATCCGGGTGGGCTAATAGGGGCTCAGGTTCTCTGAAATGGAGACTTCCCAATCCGCGGGTGGATTTAGGATAGGGTGTATCTAACGCCAGGCTGCGCGAATCTTCATCCGTGTTTTTAAGTTCGGCTGATACAGAACGTTGCCCGCGATGCTCATGCGCTGATCGAAAAACCGAAAGAGCCCCTGGTTTAAATTCATCTCTTTGAAGGCTGAATTCAGGCTCTTCCGTCTCTTTTTCTATAATATTCCAGTCTGAATCATACTTCTGAAGGCTATGCTCGAGAATATAAATCGGTACAAGCTCTGTTAAGCTTTCTGTCTGGCGAATATCATTCAGAAAAACACCATCGGGCCGGTTTCGGGAAAAATCGATCAAAAATGCCTCACGGGGTTCACTCTCAAGAAAAGTGACCAGGTAAGGATTTTGATTTTCGTCCAGAAAACGATATTGATATACATTTATTGGAATAGAAGGAATTCTTGATTCAATTGAGGAAAGTTGCTGGGGAGCCTGAAGTTTCCGCTGGTGAATAAGTTCATTAGTTTCTTTTTTGAAATTCAGATCCATCCCCGTGAATGCTTCCCTTCCCTGTTCGAGCACGCGGTCGCGAAGCTGGTTCAGCCTGTCCTCAAAAAATGAATCAATAGTACTAAGTTGCTCGTAGTAAAGCAATTGAAGCATTATTGCTGGTGTGATACCGGCTCTTGTAAAGGCTTTCATGTTCCGCTCGCTGAACGCATCTACATTATACGCCCGTTCCGGAATAAAATCATCGACTCCCCTTCGAAGTTCGAATTGATCGTTTCTGATATTTGTGCCAAAAATAAAAGGTACGGGATCATTACCCTGGGTTGCAATATCATCGTAAAACCAAACTTCATACTCCGGGTAGTGATGGTTGTTGTAGATTATAAACTCCAGTGTTTCAACATGCATCGCCGAATAAAATTGGGCTGTGTCTGGAGTAGATTGAATCTCACTCATTTCGCGGTCTTCCCGCAACCTGTCGTTGCGCTGAATAATTTGCCGTTCCAGCCAGGGTTTTACATTCAGATCCTGCAATGTTAAAATTCCGGATTGTGTACGATCAGGTTCGCCATACCGGATATATATCAGCGCACGGTCGTCGGTGCCGTAAATGGTGGCTCTGTTTTTCGTAAAGCGTTTACGTGCTTCAGCTATTCGCTGCCAGTGTTCAATGAGCCGTTCATTAACTACACGGGACGGCGTGGGGTCGAGTTGGATCCAGAATCCACGAATATCGGAATATAATTCTCTTTTTTCAGTCTCCCACCATTTGGTCCACTGGCGATAGATACCATCTCCTGCAATGGCTTTCAATCGCTCAATTTCCTGGCGAATGGCAATCCGGCTGTTTACACCAGTGCTGTTCATTAAGGCTTTGTAGTACATCTCGGTAGCCGTTTCGAAGCGATCATCAAACTCACGTTCGGTGATAATACGGATATACTCAAATCCAATTCTGGCATCTACGCGTGCGGATTCTTCGTAATTTTGTTCCCAGATCAACAGCGCCTCATCTACCTGTCCGCGATAGAGTTGCTCCAGCCCCTGCTGATAAGGAGATTGCGGCTGAGCAAAGCTTTCCTGTGAATGCGCAAGCACAACGCAGATCAACAGTGCAAATAGAATTTTTATGGAGTTACACACCATCTTTGGTATGATCATCATTTTAATATTTCAAGCAAAATACAACGATCCTGGTAAAACGAACAGCCAAACCAAAAATCGCTCCGGCTTTTTAGAGAAAACCTCTCAATATGAAGAACATTTTTTAGTACCTTTAGTGATATAAATCTATCGAAAATATGCCTCAAAACTACAGAGCCTTAACCCGCACATATCGTCCTCAAAGCTTTGAAGACATCGTATCGCAGGATCACGTCAGTAATACCCTGAAGAACGCAATAAAGCAGGATCGTATTTCACATGCTTATATGTTTTGCGGGCCCAGGGGTGTTGGAAAAACAACAATGGCCCGGGTTTTAGCGCGCACAATCAACTCCATTGATGCTGATGTTGATGGTGAGTCGCTTGATCAAACATTGAATGTAGTTGAGATCGATGCAGCATCAAACAATAAAGTGGACGACATCCATCATTTACGAGAAAGTGTTCGAATTCCGCCCCAAAATGGCCGTTACAAAGTATTTATCATTGATGAGGTTCATATGCTCAGCAAATCGGCTTTCAACGCTTTGCTGAAAACACTTGAGGAACCGCCCGCGCACGCAATTTTTATTTTTGCGACAACAGAACCTCATAAAGTGTTGCCTACTATTCTTTCGCGTGTGCAGCGATTTGATTTCAAACGGATCAGCGTGGATGAGATTGTGGCCCGGCTTGAGGCAATCTGCAAAAAGGAGTCGATCCAGATCGATGAAGAATCTCTGCATGTAATCGCGAAAAAAGCTGATGGAGCACTTCGCGATGCCCTGGGCCTGATGGATCAGGCGATCGCTTTTTGCGGCAACACTATTCGTTATAACGACCTGATAAATGCCCTGAATGTAGTTGGAGATGAACAGCTGTTCATGTTTATCGATGCGGTTAAAAAGAAAGATTCTGACCGCGGCCTGCAGCTGGTAAACGATCTGATGCAGAGCGGAGTAGATATACAGGAATTTCTGGCGGCACTGACCGAGCATCTGCGAAATTTATATGTTGCTCTGAATTCCGAAAGAATGCACCTTGTGGATGCCACACAGGAGACGAAAAACCGTTACAAGGAATCCTGTCAAGCGTTTGAAGAGGAGGATCTGATGAGAATGCTTCACATGGTAAGCGAAGCTCAGCTGAAAATCAGAGACGTACAACAGCCGCGTGTTCATTTTGAAATACTTCTGCTTAAACTGATTCACATGAATCGCACAAGGGAGTTGAATTCGCTGATTGAAGACCTGAACCAGTTAAAAAAAAACGGCGGGATTCCGGCAGCTAACGGATCACAGTCGCATTTAAGAACAGATAAAAAAGAAGATTCTTCAGAAACTACTGAAGAATTAAATGAAAGGGATAATAGTCTCGTTATGCGGGATGAGGGGAAAGGATTTTCATCATCCAAGCCTACAGAGGATTCTGAGAAAGATCACAAAAAAACATCAGGAGTGGATGAAGATAAGAATTTCGAGGGGGATGATCAGAATACCGCATTCGGAGGAAGTTCCGAAGATGATGATTCAAAAATTGAACGTGAGGGGCAAAAAAATCCGGATTTAGATAACACGGTTAAACAGACATCAGGTTTTTCAGGAAAAGAGGAAAGCGGGAATGATGAATATATATTCGGAAAACCCACCCTTGGCTTTGCTGAGGGAATCAGTTCCGCACAAGGAATACTTGAAGCAGAGCAGGAGACCGAAACACTAACCGGGAAACCCGAATTATCTGAAGAACCGGCAAGACTTACCTGTGTGGACGATTTGGAATTGCACTGGGACAAATTTGTAGAAGAAGTAAAAATAAGCGCACCACAACTGATTTATTATCAAATGCAACGGGTTAGCCTCAAAGACCTGAGGGGAACACAGTTGATTGTATCCGCTGACAGTGAGTTTGCCGTAAATATGTTTGATGAAAATCAGGATCTGCTCGCTGAGATAATGAAGCGTGTGGTGGGGGTTCGAATCAGGATATCGTGTGTCGCGGAACGCAGCAAAAAGAAAAAGGAAACACAAAGCCCGTATGAGCGCTTTAAAGAGTTACAAAAGAAAGATCCGCATCTGAAATCCGTTGTAGAGTTGTTTGGTGCGGAGCTGGATTACTGAGCATTCTATCGTTACGACCAATTTTTAACATTTAACAATCAATATTATGGGTGAATTTAATATGGCCGACATGTTTGGAAAGTTCCAGGATATGCAGGCAAAAATGAAACAGGTGCAGGATGAGCTCGAAGACCTGATCGTAGACGCCGAGGCCGGCGGCGGAATGGTGAAAGTAAAAGCCAATGGAAACAGGAAAATAGTGGCAATAGAGCTGGATGATGATGTTATCGATCCTTCCGATAAGGAGATGATGGAAGACCTTGTGGTTGCGGGTGTTAATAAAGCACTCGACAAAGCCGAAACGGCAGCCAAGGATAAAATGCAGGAAGCTTACAAAGGTATGATGCCCGGCGGCGGAATGCCCGGCGGTATGGATCTGAGTAAGTTTGGTCTGTAATTAATTCATCATTGATCAGTCAGAAATTAACAATCTTTTAGATGCAAATCACTTCCGAAGCGCTCGAACGGGCCATTGAAGAACTGGCCAAACTGCCGGGAACAGGCAGGAAATCGGCTCAGCGTATGGCAATTCATCTATTAAAACAGACCGACGAGCGTGTACTTACATTGGCTGACGCACTGGTTCAGCTTAAAAAATCTGTACAGCGATGTTCGGTCTGCGGAACCATCACTGATGCTGATCCGTGTGCTGTTTGCAAAAATCCCAAGCGACAGAACGGCGTGATCTGTGTGGTGGAAGAATTCCAGGATGTTTATATCATCGAGAAAACCAACGAGTTTCGGGGACGCTATCATGTACTCGGGGGGGTGATCTCCCCGCTCGAAAATATCGGGCCGGATGACATTCGTATTAAACAATTGCTGGAGCGTATTGGAGGCGGTGAGGAACAGATTGAAGAAGTGATTCTTGCCCTGAATCCTGATGCAGAAGGAGAAGCCACATCATATTACATTAATAAACTACTGCTGAACTATGAAGTTGATGTAACCCGGATAGCCTATGGTATACCGATGGGTACTGAACTTGAGTTTATAGATGAGGCCACTCTGAGCCGTGCATTTGCCAGCAGATCGAGCTTTTAGGAAATATTAACCTCCACCTCCACTGCTACCCTGACTATCCTTAGTGTAATGTCAACTGTAAAAGTTTGGTTGCAGGAAATAGTCATCGGATGAGGTTTTTCGCAAAAATGAGATTTTAATAAAATAGTGATGACTTTGAATTGACTCATTCGATACTGAGTTCGACACTGGGACACCCTAAAAGCTCATCCTATGTATGAAAATCTTGTTTAATTATTAGCTTGTTCTGAGGCTTCTGTCTTTTTTATACCAGAACGTGACGATACCTGCATAAGCCTTAGTCAGGGTAACAGTGTTTTCTACGATAATTCAGGCTGAAAGCCGGACTTAACACAGCCCCGGGCAGCGCCCGGGGTAACAAAGGATCGTAACCCGGGCAGGCTGAAAGTCTGCAACAGGCGGATCTTTTACAGTTGGATCATTTAGATATGAATCCAACTATAACCTCGATACTAATCCGGATTAAATTCCAGCACATTAAATTTCTCCATAAGTCAATGCCCTTTTCTTGTATGTAAAAACTTGATATGAAGCTCGTCGATGGTTCTATCTCAGGCTTTCAGCCTGATGAGGTTACACCAATCACTTTTACCCCGGGCGCTGCCCGGGGCTGAGTTGGTTCGGGCTTTCAGCCCTTTCCCTTACAGAATCCCGAGAACGTCAGCTGTTTTTCATAAATTCTTAAGCCCGATCCTGGGACACCCAAATTCGCAATTATAGTACCCCTAACTAACTGTTATTATTGATCAAAAAAATCTGCTATTGAAAAGTGTCGAACACAGGCTTATTGTTATGTCATCTATAAAAGTTTGGTTGCAGGAAATAGTCATCGGATGAGTTTTTTCGAAAAAATGAGATTTTTATAAAATTGTGATG
>CAYOLE010000184.1:0-3098 GCA_964404705.1 uncultured Rhodohalobacter sp.
CACCTACTTACTTCGTTGGGTGGTATCTTCGAAACGGATAAAATACGAATAGGCAATGGCGGCGCAACCCCAGGTGAGAATCAATAGCAGGGTGCTGGCTCCTGCTGTCATCAATCCACATTTACCTGCCAATACAAAGTCTACATTGACCAGCAGGAATTGCGAGCCGGCGATAATAAATGCAGCTTTATAAGCACTGTGGGTCTGGCGCGCGACCCAATCGAAAAACCCGATGCTAAGAATCATGTATACGAAAAAGTTAATAGCAGGGGGTACCAGGGGGCCGTCAGTGGTATCCATTTGTGCAATAGGGTCAAAAAAAAGCAACACACCCGCCAACATAACGATACTGGTAGCAAAGAATGCTGCAACAATGGCTTTCCAACGATGTTTCACATTTATCCTTGGTTAGTTTATAGGCCGCCGAGTCCGTTAGAGGATCGAGTGCGATACATGGTGTATTTAACCGACACTTAGCGACACTGTGCATAACCGGCAGGCGCCGGAGTGTCGAATAATTTTAAACGATAGATTAACTAATGAATGAAAGGGAGGCAAGGAGAAGGCGAGGACTGTCCGAGTTAATGCGCGGGTTAGGTGTTCAATGATATTAGCTATTAGATGTAGGTTATTTTTCAGTTGTATGTAATGCTTTAACTTCATACTTATCCCCGGCTGAATTTGTATAGTGGTTCCCATCAACAAGAGTTAGGTGAAGTTCCTGAGCTTGCTCCTTTTCTTCCCCTCCCAATTTAATCAGGATAGGAATAACTAAGGTTTCTAATCCTGTTAAAATTGCTACCACTGCCATAGATTGGTAATAGATCATACTTTCAGTTTCTATCCACATCGCCACTATTATTTGAATAGCCAATAAGCCGATTGTTATAGCGGTAACCGGTTGAACCCAATTGTACCGTTTATCAAGCTCCGGGAGAGCAAGAAGAAAAGCGTGGGCAAAACCTACAGATATCGTAATGAATGTTGCTGTAATCTTAAAAGAGATATTACTCTCTAATAAATTCCAAATTCCTAATAATAACAGCGCGCCTGCTAATGCAGAACATGCTATTCCAGCCATTCCCAGTGAAACCAATCTTCGACGTTCAATGAAAGCAGCGCAAGACATTGCGCAAATGCTGGCTATCGAAATTGTGAAGGTTGTAGCAAGAATGCGTTTTTGGGTTTCCCCGAACGATTCACTAAACACAGCAACTATTGCTACGAGAGCGGTTAACACGAGAAAGCCTATAAAACCGCGAAGGAATATGTTCTTAACCTTAGAATAATTCATATAAGTTCTGTCTTCCTAGTAACATTACTTTTTAAAGATTTTGGTAACTCTCTTTAGGTCATCGGCATAACACTTTGGCGGCTAAGCGGCGAGGGGACCAACTTTACATAGCCCCGAACCACAAACTCGTCCGCTTGAAACGCTTATTATAAACCTGCCTGAACGATTGTCTGTTCAGCACGTTTTTTTAATTGATTATTCATATCGATAAATCCACTTCTGATGTCTGAATCAATTTTCTTCCACAAAAGAGGTACTAAAACACCTTTGAATTTTTCCTTTTGGATAAATCTCGTCGTCCCGTTTCCAGGATCTTCGAGTTTAAATATATGCTCGCCATCAAAAAGACCTTTTATCAGCAAATGACCTAACCATCGAAATTCTTTGTTCTTCTCCAATACAAGGCATCTTGGACGAAAGGTCATCGGTTTCGAGTTTGGAGCCTGCAGTGTCACTTTAAACCTTTGACCTTCAGATATTTCCCCCTCAAATGATTGAATAAACGGATTCCACTCTGAGTAGCTATCAAAATCGACAAGTATATCCCAAACCTTATCAGCAGGAGCATCAATGATTATTTCAGTTTCTAAACTTTTCATCTTGTACAGAAGTAAGGGTTATAACGGCATTGCACATAAATGCACGCGCGTAAATGTTAATCTATTAAATATTGAACGGAAAGCTAAAAAACCAAAAGCATGCAAGACGTGTTCGCTTAATGCGCGAGTTATAGCAATTCCACGTGTTTTACTCCCCAGAATTGGCAGCGAGAAAACCGTTTACCTCCAGCCAATGAATAAAGGCATCAAACCAGCGATTGCTGGTGCGATTAGGATTACCAAGTCCAA
Organism: uncultured Rhodohalobacter sp.; assembly: GCA_964404705.1. Lineage (GTDB taxonomy): Bacteria > Bacteroidota > Rhodothermia > Balneolales > Balneolaceae > SW132. The sequence goes on from CAYOLE010000184.1 coordinate 2,143, forward strand.
AACCATGGCCGCCATTCTGGTAAAGGTGAAATTCGACCGGAAGACCCGCTTCGTACCAGGATTTGATCACCTCGAACTGACCATTGAAGAGAAAATCATCGGTGGCGATAACATTGAACATAGGTGGAGCGTCCTTCGGCACCTCGACCGGTCCCATGCCGCCATAGATCGGACCAATGAAGGCCAGGTCCATGGATTTGGAGTTGAGCGTAGAGTGCATCGTGAGACCGGCACCGGCCGAAAAGCCGATCATACCCAGCCGCTCGGTATCGACACCCCATTCCCCGGCCCGCTCGATGATCATGTCATAGGCGGCTTCAGCATCCTCGAGCTGGTTCGATAGGTCCCGGCGTGGCCGACTTGGCGGTTCTTCATCTTGTGAAGCGCCGGAAGTATCAGCCGCTTCGTCAAACGTTCGATTCATCATTTCACTGAAGTCGTCGAGCGACTCTGCGGTCGGGTGGAGCCGGTATTTTAGCACGAATGCGGCGATTCCCTGCTCTGCAAGTGCTTCTGCTACTTCCCATCCCTCATTGCCCATCGACAGCCACCTGAAACCACCACCAGGCGCTACAATAATAGCAGCACCGTTTGCTTTTTCCGGTTCGGGCAGGAAAGGAGTAAGGGTAGCAGTGGAGACGTTCCGCGCCATCGGGTCGCCCCACTGGCGGAACCAGGACTCGGGTGCTGCCTGCCCATCGACACCACCGGTACCGAGGGGAATGGCATTCGGCTCGTCAGGGGCATCAAGCGGATAAATCGTCCCGTCTTGCGCCATGGAAGATGCAGTGAAGAAGAAGGTAAGTACAGTTAAGAAGAAACAAGAAGTCAGAATTGCATTTTTACTCAGATTCATAAGCTGGTGTCTTGTAAGGAGTGATGTTAAATTTTGAATATAAAATTGTAAGGAATATAAAGGGTAATTGCTATAACGGATTGGCGGCTAAGCAGCGAGG
>CAYOLE010000184.1:3198-4551 GCA_964404705.1 uncultured Rhodohalobacter sp.
CATTGCTTACAAAATTCCAGACTTTTTCCTGAGTTGCGTGAATGGGTTTTACGATTTCTACTTTTGGCATGGTTATACTCCCCCTTACTTTTTTAATTCATATTGGTTTTAAAATCAAAGTATATACAAACTTGATTAACACATATGAGACAGAACGGTTCGGCAAAATAACCGGCGCGGCTAAGGTGCGCACAAATAAATGTTGAGTTATTAATTAATAAACGAAGAGCTAAAAAGCCAGAAAGCGGCAAAACCAAGCGAGGACTATCTGTTTAATGCGCTATTTTGATCCTTTCTGTCGAGTTTCAGGCCGTTCCTGCAAGTTCCAGTAGGTGCTTAGCCACCTCGTCCGGGGCGGTCAGCATTGCATCGTGCCCTGTTTCTATTTCTCGCACTTGCCAGCCTGCGTTCCTCGCCTTATCGGCGAACCGGCCAAAGAGCGAAGTCAACGGACCTGTAGTGCAGCTGATGAATGCACGGGGAATCGAGGCACTCTGTTTATTACCTTTTGGCACCGGCTGGGTGTAGGTGTCCATGGGATGTGGGGTGGTACGTTCACGTATCCATTCAGCCAGTTTGGGATCGTTAATGCCCATCAATTCAGGAGAAGGGGGAGGACGCAGTCCGCGACTTTTTGCAGCGTCAAAGTTCATTTCATCTTTCAGCTCTTGCGGCCAAAGGTCAGCCTCACACTCACCCTCTTCCGGCACATAGGCATCCAAGTAGATAAGCTGCCCCAATCGCCCGGGAGCTTCAGCGGCTACTCCTGTAATCACCATGCCCGAATAGCTGTGACCTACCAATATTACATCCGAAAGATCTTCATAAAACAGAAGATTTACGACGTCTGTGATGTGAGTAGAAAGGTCAACACCACATTCCAGAAGATGAGAACGGTCTCCTACTCCCGTCAGCGTTTGTGCATAGACCTGAGATCCGGAAGAACGCAATATCTTCGCCACCTTCTGCCAGCACCAACCGCCGTGGCCCGTTCCATGTACAAGAACAAAAGTTGCCATAATATCCTCCCAATAATTACATCCATATCTGCGAATACGCGGCCTGAATAGACAGCAATAAAATACGCGGATGATAAAACCTTTATTAGTTAAATAATGAAGAGGCAGTTAAAAAGCAAAAAGCTGGCAAGCGGGAAGCGGGTAAAACTATCTGGTGTGTTTGCGGCCGGACTAACAACAATAAAATCAAGCAAGAAATCTGAACAGGTCCGCAGGCTGATTTATTGAACACGTAGTGATACACTGGTGATGTGTTCGGTTCATAGGTCCAGGGATTAATTATTTCAATTCCAGAACCTTCCATGTCCTGTGTATTTCTTGTAACAACCGAAAG
>CAYOLE010000184.1:4651-7022 GCA_964404705.1 uncultured Rhodohalobacter sp.
TTCACAACATTTGAATTTGGTTTCTTTTTCAACAGATTGATATGTCGGTCCCTATAAAAAACTGATATTTTATGCACTGAAATAATCCACGAGTAATATCTATCATATTTGAAATTTCCGATTTGACTTCATACCTATTCATTCATTTCCATACTTATAAATGGGAAGTTGGCAAGAGTTAGCGAGGGTTGTTCGTTTTGACATTTTCCTTTTTATAGTGGTAATACCGCTCACTTGTTTTCTGTGGATACCCATCCGTGTCCTCCGACTGGTTCCATCTCTATTTGCTCATTGAATTCCGAAATTAACGGTCGTCCCTTGTTAATCGCCTCTTCGACTGAAGAAAGCTCAAGAGAAGCCTTGTGGCTTTCTTTGCTATCCCAGACCTCAGTAACCCAGATCATATTGTTCTCTTTTGCATCTTTTGAGACGATATAACTCAGGCAGCCGGGCATCTCAGCTGATCCTTCGAGCAAGATCTTAATCAATTTATCTCGCTGTCCATCTTTAGCCGTTATTTTTCCTATCAATCCGTACATTTTGTTCTGTTGTTTTGGTGTTTTTATGGATAAAGTATGTGTTGGTGCACAGATGAAAGCAGCTGTCGTAGCACCTGTCATTTTTATAAACTCATATCGTGAAATTTTGCTCATAAATGGCATAACGGTCTGGCGTATGATGCGCTGGTTTTGTGTATAGGCTTATGCTTATGGGCAAACATTTCTTTAAGAGTACTTAGCGTTTTTTCTTGTGCTGATGAACGAATCGTTCCCAGCTTTTTGATGAGTCGTTGTTTGTCTACCGTTTTTAATTCATAAACTAAACAATAATTACCATGAATAATCTCTCTGATTTCAGGACGTCTGAATTCCGGGATTATTCTACCACTTTCTGGTTGATCGCTTAGTTTTTGGCACTGTTCAAATACTCCACGTGCCCATTTTATCGCCGCAGGAACATGATCAAGGGTAATATAATCCATGCATTCTTCAACTCGATCAAGAAATTGATCCGTGAAAACTACTTCCATTTAGAAAGATGCTTTTCGATTCTATCCTTCGCCTGATCCATGGAATATGTTTTATCCCGTTCAACTTGTTGTTTGGCTTCAAGTAAATCTTCAAGCATCTCCATTTTCTTTGTAAAACGCTCATACTCTGAAACATCCATCAGTACAGCAGCACTTTTGCCGTGCTGAGTAAGAATGATCTGCTGTTTTTCTTTTTTGAGACGCTTTACAAAATCTGCAGATTTTTTACGGAACTCGGAAAGAGGTTCGATGTCTTTTGAAATTGAAATATCCATATCAGTACTTAAAGAGTGTTTTTATGCACTGATAACATACTTAATCAGGTTCTGACTTACAGTGCTGTGGCAGGTTGGTTAACGGCATTGGACATAAGCGGCAGGCGCCAACGTGTTGAAATTGTTTGCAAGTGATAGGTAGTAGGCAAGGCCTGTCCGCTTAATGCGCGGGCTTTTTACTTTGTCATTTTTCAATATTGTCCAGCCCGCCCGTTGCCTTATGCTCCCGGTTCTCAAAAAGCCTCAGCAAGCCTTTGTTTACCGCAACTGGCCAAACCGAATAGTGATCGTAATCGTCAAATATTTTCCAGTCGATCTGCAGCCCGTGATAGCTTCGGGATTCCAAGGTTTGCGCCATTCTCAGCATGCCCCCTGACATATAATGCGATTCAAGATCGCCCACCGATAAGAAGATCTTAACATCCAAAGTGTCATTTTCGGCTGCATACTGCTCTTCATACTCAAATAAGTTGCCTTCATATTCCCGGTCTCTCTCATACCAGTAGGCAGAACTGCCCAAAAGATAATTGTCGAAGGTATTCGGCTGATGAAAAAGTACATAATGACCGAACCATCCTCCTCCGGACCAACCAACATAGGTTCGTTCATCGGTGACTCGGTAATTTTCGGTGATATACGGGAATAAGTTGTCTTCCATAAAAGACAGGAACTCTTGAGCATTGCCCAAGTCCATCTCCTTGGCCCATTGCGGCGTAAACCCGCCGGGAAATACAAAACGGTCTAAAATGGTATACTCACGGGTTCTCAGCTGCATGATTCGCCGGAATTTTTGAGGACCGGGATAGCCGATACCAACAATGATGGCTTCCGGCATTCGACCGTCATATACAAGCATGCGTGCTGATTCGACGGTGCTTCCATATACAAAAAAGGGATCCGTAACATAAATAACTGGGTAGGACTTATCGCTGGAATCATATTGTTCAGGAAATGCAATTGAGATAGCAAATGTGTCCTGTATAGCAGGAGAATATAGTTTTATGCTCTTGGAGTGAGGAATCGTAACTGCGTTTTGTGCTACTAAGTTACTGAAAAATAAAAAGGG
>CAYOLE010000185.1:0-7012 GCA_964404705.1 uncultured Rhodohalobacter sp.
TGTACTTGAAGTAGATTCCGATATATTTTGTCTGGAGCGCGAAGATACAAAGGGGCGAGAGCGGGTGTTAGTTGTGGCAAATGTTACTGAAAACAAAAAAGAGCTGGAGTTTGAAAAAGATGAACTGCCTCTTGATAAACATAAATATTATGAAGATATCCTTACGGACAAAGAGTGTGTTAGAAATGGCACGATTTTTCTCGAACCATATCAGGTTGTTTGGATTTTGCTGTGATTGATCGCCGCCCCGGACAGAAAGTGGAATTGTCGCAGGATAAAATCCAAAGCTGAAAGGCTTTCATTGTTTAGCTTGGGGCACCGGCCCAAAGTCTACTTCTAAATTTATAAGTCACATATTTATTACACACAGTCCAATAACTGTTTTAATTCCGTAATCACAATGTCAGGTTTCAAATCTTTGGTGCGCGAATCTTCTTTGCGCCACTTTAAAGAGCGCTGGTCTCCGGCAAAGAGTGCTGTTTTCATTCCGCACGCATCAGCAGGATATACATCTTTAAGCATATCGTTGCCCACATAGAGATAATTCTGCGGTTTTAACTGCGGATAAGCTTTTTCGGCTTTTTCCAGGAATCGTTCGTAAAACAGAAGTCCCGGTTTTTTCATTGCTTCATCGAAAGACCAATGTAATAGCTCCGAATTGAATCCTAAGCTGCTGAGGGATTGGCCGGCAAGTGCTTCAAGTGCAATGGGTGTATAAAATTGAGAGTTGGATATAATGCCAAGCTTCATTTGTTTGTTCTTGAGTCCCTCAAGGGTTTCGTAAAGATCAGGCATGGGCCAAACGGGATTCATACGTGCCTCAAATTCAACTGCCATTCGATCTTCGTCTCCCGGTGTTGTACCCGATATCAGGTTCTCCTCATTCATCCGGGTAAGAACTTTTTTCCATACATTTCTAATGTCGGGTTCTGGATAAGGTATTCCGCCGGCTTTAATTTCTTCTATTTCGTTCTCAACAATCTGATTGTATATTTTATAACCCAACTGGCCTGCCTTTGGGTCTTCAACTTTAATATTTGATCCTTTTAGAGCATTTAGCAGCAGCCCTGCATCTGATTTGCCATCATCAATTCCGATATCTCCAACGCCGGAAATGAAGAGTGTGCCATAGAAATCAAAAATGACAGCTTTTATTTCGGAAAGTTTTTTTAATTCCGGCTTTGCATCTGTTACTTCAGGAAGCAGAGGCGCAGAAAGTGCTTCGAACCGCCGGGCTAACAGATTAATCTGATCCATTCTACTTGCGTCCAAATTTCTTGCGATATTCTTTTATTTTGATCATTGGCGGGCGTTCTTCTTCTATAATGGAAATTTCATTTTGCTGATATTGGCTCTTGGTAACCTGGAACTGACGGAGAATTGTTTCGTGGTCTACATTCTTAAATTTACCAAGTGCCTGTGCACGTTTCAGGAATGTCTGTAATATTCCGAAAGACATTTTGCCAAGAGAGATGGTAGGTTTGTTTTCGTGCACACGCTTATCGAGATCAGTTTGAGCAAAAGCCTCGAGGCCGAAGTTATGGTGAACATCGATTAGGTGGGAGGTTTCCACACCGTAGCCAATTGGAAAAGCGATCTGTTCCAGCACCTCACGGCGAACTGCGTATTCACCGGACAAGGGCTGAATAATTGAAGTGAGTTCCGGGAAAAAAAGTGAAAAAAGAGGACGTACCAGAATTTCTGTTACTCGTCCACCACCTGAATTACGCACACCACCGGAAACGGCAAGCGGTCTGTCGTAAAATGCCTTTACATACTTTACCTCTTCACGATAAATCAGCGGAGCCACGAGGCCATAAACGAAACGAGGATGAATATTGCTGATATCCGCATCAACATAGACGATAATATCCCCCTTCAATTGATAGATTGCTTTCCACAGGTTTTCACCTTTACCCATTTTGGCTTCAAGATTGGGTAGTATATCAGCGGATAGGTAGGTGTCAGCCCCATAGGTTTTGGCAACTTTTATAGTGTCATCTTCTGAACCGGAATCGATAACCGCAATTTCATCAAGCAAAGGATAGCGGTTTACAAGCTCCGACTTAAAGAGGATAACCTCTTTGCCAATCGTTTTTTCTTCGTTCAGTGTGGGCAGGCATAAAGAGATCGTGAGACCCAGCTTTTCCTTGGTTTCAACAAGTTTTTTAATATCCCAGAATTGTGAGTGGTGATATGTATTTTTATCAATCCAGTGTTGAAGATCAGTCACAGAATCCTCCATCAGTAGCAATTAGTATTCCAATGATTTGCGCAAGACCTTTATAGATGGGTTTAATTTTTACCGATTCATCCATTTTATGAATCCGGTCACCTGATGTGATTCCCAGTGTAAGGGCGGGAATCTCTTTATCTATCAGAGCGGCAAGCTCTGATGTACTCGGTGCGAGACGCGGTTCAATATCAAGTTGATTCATGACAGAACGGGCACATTTATTCAGCGGATGAGCGTAGGGAATTCCTCCCGGCCGGCGGCGTGCAAATATATCCAGTTCAACTTCATCACCGGTTTTAGACGATACTTCTTTCACAATATCTTGTATGATGTCTCCTGTGTCAGCCACTACCTGCTCCGACTCCGAACGCACTTCAAATCCAAGTGTTGCCTCCCTGGCAATGGTATTGAAAGAAGAACCACCTGATATGCATCCCATAATAATACTTGTACGCGGACGATTGGGAAGGCGAATATCATTAATTTTATTAATCACCTCATTCAGCGTTAATATTGCACTTGCATCACCAAAGCGAGACCAGTCGTACGATTCTGGTACCTGGCAGGTGATTTCTCCCCTCAGCATACCGATCGAAGTATGACTTAAGCGTCCGATTGCCACCCCTTCAAGGCAAAGGGCGTTTGTGATATTGAACGAGTTATTATCCAGGAAAAACCGGATTCCTTCCAGGTCTCCTCTTCCCAGGCTTCTTACACCTCCAAGAAGAATAAGATCATGCTTAAATTTTATATCCAGTTCCTGGAGAATGTAGGGAAGGGTGGCTAGCGCAGCAAGCCCCAGACTATTGTCTGCTACACCGGGACCTGTAATTTTTTCTGATGATACTTGCATCGTATGATCTGATTTCGCAGAGAAAACAGTGTCTGCGTGTGCAGTTAATAAAATTGCGCCCTCGGATTCTTCACCTTCAAGAACACCAATGCCATTTCCACGATCGTCCATGGAATTTTCAGTAAGACCAGCTTCATTAAAACGGTTGAGTAAGAACTCAATTCGGTCTCCCTCTTTAAAAGTCGGGGAGGGTATCTCACCAATCATTACAAGATTGGCAAGTAAAATCTCTCTAAATTCAGCAAGTTGGTCCTGAAGGTCGTGAAGTGATTCAGTAATGGATTTTAAACTCATGATGTTGAATTAAATATCAACTTGTTAATGAATAAATAGTTGTATTTTTCCAATATAAAGAAAACTTATAAAGTTAGTGCATAATTTTCGCTTGTTTATTTAACTAATGAAACCGTAAGTTTTCATGTAATAAGAGTATAATTCATCACAGAGATTCTATCAAAGGCTTCGGGAAAGTAGTAAGAGACAAACATTTTTTTCCTGTTCTCTTTTATCATTTATAATGAAAAAAAAAGGTTTCTTACAAATAAAAAAGAGTTTATGTCTATAAATACTTTTAAGTGTATGTTGATACATTTTCTGCTATCACTACTGAAAGTACAGTCTTCACATCATCATATACCGCCCCGGAAGTTAGCATCGCCTTTGAGCAACTGATCCCTTCGGTCTGTTCGGTGCTCATCACCCACTTCCCTTATCCTGCTTCCTCCGTTCCGAAAATGGTGCGCCAATCATCCCCAAATTATGCGTCGGCACTTCTCCTGATGCTGAAGCAGGCGATTCTTCTCTTTAAATTTTAACCCGTCTACCGAAGTACCAGGAACGTTTAGAATGTTGACTGGACTTCCGGATCTCTGGACATAAATCAATATTCAAGTTCAACATGAATAATGGCATAATTTCCCGAAAGTAGGACATAAAGGTTTATTGATTTAAAAATCAGCCGATAATAAAAAATCTGCCAAATGAGGTTCTTTTCGTTTCGCTCTGCGTAAAGTCGCAAAATACCACCACACGTAATAATGATGATTTTACAGTGTCTTAACGTTTATCATCCGGCAAATTTTTAAAGACTTTATCAATGATATGCACATGCAGACCGAGTGTTCAAATAATCTATGTAACCATGTGCTCACTCGATCGTCATACAGAAGATTTCCTTACGGTGATAAACAAATCAGATTTATCAGCAGGAATATAGAATGAAAAAATTAGAGTCAGATTCTGAAATTGTAGAACGAATTATCCGGGGAGACCGGGAATACTTTCGAATTATTGTGGATAAATATTCACTCATGATTTTTCATGTAGTGCGCTCATTTGAGAAGAATGAAGAGGAGGTTAAAGGAATAGTTCAGGAGATTTTTGTCAAGGCTTATATAAAGCTCGACAGTTTTGGAAACCGGTCGAAGTTTTCAAGCTGGATCTATTCCCTCGCATTGAATCATTGCAAAGACTATGCAAAAAACATACGTCGGAATAACAGTCGTTTCAGTGAACTTGAAGATTCTTTTATCGACAATACAGAAAGTTCAGATTTGCAGCCTGATGAATCGATAGAGCAGGAAGAATCCAGGCATTCCCTATTTAAGGCAATCAGGAAACTAAAGCCGGACCAATCGGAGCCGTTGTTGTTGAGATACAGAGATGGTATGAGCTACAAGGCAATATCGGAACAAATGGATATATCAGAATCGGCTTTAAAAGTTCGCGTTCACCGCGCCCGGGCTGAACTTAAACGATTATTGGAACAAGAGGTAATATTATGAGCAAGAAAGAGCGTTTTGATACACATAATTTGCTTATACGATACCTGGATGGTGATCTCTCACCAGAAGAAGAAAAAAGGGCTCTTCACCTTATTGCTGAGGATGAAGAATTAAGATCGATGCTTAGATTTGACAATTTTTTGACGAATTCAATGAGTGAAATTCCCCGTCTGGAGTCTTTTTCAGTTCCTGAAGGATTTACTAATGACGTAATGAGTCAAATCCATAAAATGGAAGAAGAATTATCCCCCGAAGTCTCATGGTTTGATAGTTTGCTTCAAACAATAAATGGATGGTTTGCCCCGCGTGAGTATACATTCAGGCCAGCTCTTGTGTATGTCATACCTGCAGTTTTGCTTATAGTATATGCAGGTATGTTTAAGGGAGGCCACAATTCAACAGGAATTAATGCAGATCGGGTCGGTATGGATACTGATACAGGAGCATCCTCAGAAATAAAATACGCTTCAGAGGGTCAATCGTCATCGGAGGAGGTCTGGATCCGATTTGTTTACATAGATGAAGACGCTGAACAGGTATCCGTTGCCGGCAATTTCAGTGACTGGGATCCTGTTGAAATGTCGAGCCAAATCATGAATGGGAAAAAAGTCTGGAGCGGGCTGGTTGCCGTGGAGAGAGGCGAACATCACTATATGTTCATAAAAGATGGTGAAGAATGGATTTCGGATCCCCTGGCAGAGGTACAGCGCGATGATGGATTTGGAAATAAAAATGCTGTGATCTACTTATGAGGAAGGTCGCATTTTTTTTATTCTCGTTTTTTTGTGCAGGTGAATTGTACTCTCAAAATCTGGAGGCATATCTGACTTTAGATACCCGAACCGGCTACTCCACAAATACTTTCCTGCATCCATCCATAAGCGAATGGGATGAAAGTGACAGTGGCGCCTATTCCCGTGTGTCGCCAACAGCAGAAATATTTTGGTACGGCGGTCGCTTTACTGCAGATGTATCGGGAGGATATCTTTTTGAATCCACATTTGACGACCGTAAGAATTGGACCGGGGTCTATGGCGCCTCCCGTTTAAATTATCAATTGTCAAATCAATTGTCATTGGAAGTACAAACTTCGGGAAGCCGCTTGTCATCCATTTATGACAGAACTTCTGTATCTATTTTGCCGGCACTTTCATGGTCACCTTCCCTGTTTACACGAGTACATGCGAGAGCTGGAACTTCCTCACGAAAATATCACGGATTAACAGTTGAAGAAGATAATAGTTTAGAACAAACTGCGGATTGGTTTAACGTATATGGTTTAGAAGTTGAGCGATGGGCATCATTGAAATGGCAAATCCGGGGAAGTGTTTATGGGCTGATGGATCAAAACCTATTTGAAAATCACAGCCTTTCTTTTGCCCTAAGCAGAATCTTTCGACAGTCGTCGGGTGTAACACTAAATTTCTCATTGAACAAATATCAAAACAGGTTAGCTTTTGATGCGGATGGCGGACGTATACCCACAGGCAATCCGGCTTCTGAGGATGAAATTCAGTATGAAGAGGAATCGGATATGTTGTTGAAAAGCGGAGTATCATTTTCCTTTCCCTTAGTGCGTGGATTGTCAGGAAACGGATCAGTTTCACACCTTTTATTTATGCCTTCTGTTGCTGACAGCCGCTCTGATGCTGAACTATCGATCGGAATCAGATATAGGTTTTCAGCATCAACTATTTTTCAGCAAAACCAGGATAAATTATCTCCAGACTGGGACAATCGAGAAGATGATGATGTAGTGATTGTGAAAATAAGATATCGTGGGGATGGCGATCTTTATCTTGTTGGTGAATTTAATGACTGGGACCGCCCGGGAATTCCTCTGTCAAGGCAAAATGAAAACAGTGGCCGGTATGCAGTGCAAATTGAACTGGAACCGGGAATTTACGAATACAAAGTTCTCATGCTGAATAATGGTGAAGAAAAGTGGGTTGAATTATCCGATGATACTATGACAGTGAGTGATGGATTTGGTGGTACGAACGGTTTGATATTTATAGACTAATAGATGAGGCTGATTATGGAAAAAATAAATCGAAAAAGTTTTAGAATGCTTCTGATAGGGGTAGCCCTGCTGGTGTTTCTGTTTGCACCGTTAGCGGCGCTGGCCCAGGATACGGG
>CAYOLE010000186.1:0-6943 GCA_964404705.1 uncultured Rhodohalobacter sp.
AATCGGTAGATAAGATGCATAAAAAACGGACTTCAATGAATATAGCATCTTCTGTAAGATCATAGTTTTAAACGGAAGTTATCTGATCAATTAATAGCCTCGTAACGCAGAGATTTTACTATTGTATACTCTACAGTACAAATCTCATATCGAAGCGAGGAGAGAATGATAAAAGCATTCAGCATTCTCATATACAATGAGGAAAGGGACAACTTTTTTTCTGATTAGTCAGATTTTAAAAATCCAGATTCTCTTAGATTATCTTTACCGAATCATGGGTAATTCACTTCTTGATCACGATGTGCTCACATATTCAGCCTGTTTATTGTGTTCTCTTCATTGCAGATACATAATAAAAAGTTCCCCTTCACTCGATGTAATACTCTTGCGAAGGAGAACTGATTATTTCATTCCTGGTTTTTTGGGATTGGGAGATTTAGAAAGAGACTCCGGCGAGAATATAGAATTGTTCACTGTCGGGGTTTAATACAACAGCTCCGTTTAGAGGAATACTGAACGTATCTGTAATAACTATATCTTTAGAAGTACTCAATCCAACATTAACGAGAGCAAATTCCCCATCTGTTGAATGCCATCCATCGCCTGCTCCTAAGAACACATCCGTATTCCCAAAATTCAGACCGGCTTCAAAATAGAGATCGCCGCCGGCTGAACCAGCTCCAGGTGCTTCATTGAAAATATAATTTCCCGATAGGGAGACATTGCTGAGATCCAGGCCTGCATTTAATTCAATGGCGTGGCTGTCGCCATCCATAAAATCCGTGCCGGGATAGTAGTAATCTGTCAGGCCAAGGCTCAGACCAAAATCAAATTCATATGCTGCATACAGATCCATCTCCTGGAATCCGTCATAGCCCTGCGAACCCCACGCGCCTACTGCAAAACCGTCTGAACTTACTTCTACATAAGGTTGTAGTGACGGACCCGAAAAAGCCACGCCGCGAAATACGTATGTGCTGTAAAAATCCAACCCCGTATCAATTTCCTGTGCTGTAGTTGTTTCCGGCTGAATAGTTGTACTTAAAATAATCCCAAAAACTGCAACTAAAGTTAGTTTTAATAATTTTGTAGGTTTAAATAGAATGTCCATAGTTGTATCTTATAGTTAGTTTATAACGATTGCGAAAGCGATTTGAATAAACAAAGGAGCACCGGATGTCCAGTCTTGAGTGCTCCTTTTTTTATATTTTATTTTTGATTTAAAAGAAGAGACGATAGTGTTATGCGGTAAATTGACCTAATTCTGAAGTTTTAACCGGAGAAAAATCAGGATAGGCTTTGTTACCATGCTCTGAAATATCCAGCCCGTCTGATTCAACTTCCGGAGTTACCCGCACACCAGCTACAGCTTTAATAGTTGCAAATACCGCATATGAGAAGACAAATGTTGCAGACAGAATCGCAACAGTGCCCAGCAGTTGAATAAGGAAACTGGCAGGTGTAAAGATACCTACTGCAAGTGTGCCCCAGATACCACAAACTCCGTGAACTGAAATTGCCCCTACGGGATCGTCCAGCTTAAGTTTGTCGAACATAAGAATGGAGAACACCACAATAACTCCGGCTGTGGCTCCAACTACTACGGCTGCCATGGGAGACATTACGTCAGCCCCTGCTGTAATACCTACAAGACCGGCAAGAATTCCATTAAGCGCCATGGGGGCATCGAGACTTTTCATCACCAATTGCGTAGTGACCATCGAGGCCAGGGCACCGGCACAAGCAGCCAGGGCTGTGGTTACGAAAACATACGATACTCCCACCGGATCTGCGCTCAATACCGATCCGCCATTAAAGCCAAACCAGCCGATCCACAGCAAAAACACACCCACAGTTGCCAGAGGTATATTATGGGCGGGAATCGCGTATGCTATTCCATCTTTGAATTTACCAGTACGTGCTCCGAGAATCATCACACAAGCCAATCCGGCAATTCCTCCCACTCCGTGCACAAGTGTTGAACCTGCAAAATCGTAGAATCCAAGTTCATCTAACCATCCGCCGCCCCATACCCAACTGCCGGTAATGGGATAGGCAATCGCCAGCAGCAGTACTCCAAAAATCATAAACGAGGAAAGTTTAATACGGCCCGTTACACATCCCGATACAATAGTGGCTGCTGTGGCAGCAAACATCGCCTGGAAAATAAAATCTGTCCAGATGGTCATTTCTTCTCCATAGGCCGGAGTCAGCATTCCCACCGGATCGGAAGAATCAAAACCAATGCCAAAACCACCAAAGCCAAAAATGCCGTTAAATTCGCCTGGATACATTATTTGGAAGCCAACCACGGCATAAATAAGAATACCCGTGCAAAGTATAAATACATTTTTGTAGATTACATTTACTGAGTTTTTCGATTGAGTGAGACCACTTTCCAGAGATGCAAAACCGAGATGCATCAATAGAACCATGAATGCCGCGATTAAAATCCAAAGATTATCAATAATGAATTTTGTATAGTCGGTAGACTGTTGGAACTCTTCCAATGTAGTGTAAGATTGCCCCTGAACTGCTTCAGCTGTTTCTACAACTGCAACTGTTTCGGCAGCTTCCGTCAGCGGCTCAGCCTGTCCTCCCATAGCCACATAGCCGGCAGCCAGAACCAAGACGAAAATTAAAACAGATGATTTAATGAACTTATTCATAAAGAGAAAGTTTGATTTGAGATTAACAGCTTAAATTTCAAGCCATATCATCTTATTGTCAATATTTTTTTAAATATATAATACTTTTTCATTCACTTATTTAGACAAATGGGAAAAGCGCTTTTATTACTTTATTTAATTAGGCCGATAAAAAATCCTGGCATAAATGGACAAGATAAATTGGCAGAAATTTCCTGATTTTGAGAGTGACTTATGAACAGACGAGCATGGTTTTGCTATTTTATTAAGGGAGATTTAAATACTGGCCTTAATAATATCCAAACAGTATTCGTAATTGGCACAATTAAAAAAGCCTGGCGGGAAGGATAAACAGATAAATATCAGGCATCATCTGATACTTTCATTTTTCTATTGTAGATTCTGATATAAACTATTAATCAACAGCTAACTTAATGAGCTCATCACTGAAGATTGGAACATTTGCGGGAATCAAAGTTCAAATTCACTGGACTTTCTGGCTTCTCTTTCTTTTTGTTGCAGCAATGGTCTTTGCCGGAGAAGGCACTCTATCTGATTTGTGGTGGCATTTTGCATTTGTGATCGCTCTTTTCTTCTGTGTCATCTTGCATGAATTCGGACATGCTCTTACTGCCCGCAGATATGGGATTGGCACGCGAAGCATTACCCTGCTGCCAATTGGCGGGCTTGCAAGTCTTGAAGACATCCCCGATAAGCCAAAAGAGGAATTTTATATTGCAATTGCCGGTCCGCTCGTAAATGTGGTTATTGCGCTGTTGCTGTACATGGTAGTGCCTGTGGAAGATTTCATAACGGGTGATCCTGAAACTATGGAAGAGCAGCTTGCCTCCATCAACAGCTCCAATTTTCTGTTCTACCTTCTTTTTATAAATATTGCGTTGGTGCTGTTTAACATGCTGCCCGCATTTCCTATGGATGGCGGACGTATCTTCCGTGCGCTGCTTTCCATGAAATACGGCCGGATCCAGGCTACACGTGTGGCCTCTTCCCTTGGCAAGTTTTTAGCCATGATTTTTTTCCTTACAGGGTTATTTTACAGCATAATATTGGCTGTCATTGCCGTCTTTATCTACTTTGGAGCCCATTCCGAAAATATAACAGTGCAACAACTGAGCCTGCTTGAAGGAAATAACGTTCGTGATGCAATGATCACTGAATTTTCAATTCTCGATCCTGACGCCAGTCTCTCCACCGCTGTAGACAGAATCCTGGCCAGTACCGAACAAAATTTCATTGTTGCAACCAATGGTGATATAAAGGGAATTCTTTTCATGGAGGATCTTGCCAAAGCACTTCGCGAAAATGGCACAAATACTCTAATACGCGACGTAATGGATCCCAACATTCGTTCTTTAGAAGCTGACGCGCCATTAACCGATGGTTACAGAATACTGCAACGAGGCAATAAAAACTTCTTTCCCGTACTCGAGAACGGAAAAATTGTAGGCGTACTGGACATGAACAATATCAACGAGTTTCTGACATTCCGGGCTGCAAGAGATTATTGATTGGGACCACTTATCTTTGACTAAATTCAATCATTAGAAGCTTTTAACTTGAATCCCCACGTATTGCACTTAGTTTTAATAAAGCAACTAAATGAAGAGAAGGAACTATAAGTAATAATAAGATTGGATTGATTCTGTCAAGATATATAGCCCGATAGATAATAAAGTACATCGCGGCCTTGTACCAGGCTTCAATCAGGATATCAAATAAAGAGAGAAAATTTATGTTGAATAAAATCGATTTTAGTAAGAGAGTTGGTTTAAAACAAAAGTGGAATCTTTTGATGATCTCTCTCGCATTAGCGGGACTCTTCCTCACATTCACTTCCTGCGACACCAAAGAAAGTTTAGGCTTACAAAACTCTCTTGATGTGATCCCCGAACTTAGTTTAATTGAAGGGGGTGAAAATTCTATTGTTACCGTCAATGACGGCACCGAAAGTTATTTTACCTTTGATATTGCCAATATAAATCCCAACAACCACATTTCAGCAGGAACCGGAAAAGGCTGGTGTATTTTATGGAATCAGCCGATTGCATCTGACAACACAACCCATGATGGACTTCGCCTTTATTCATCTTACGGCGATAAACAGTGGAAACCGCTTAACTATCTGTTAAACATTCGGGAGTCCCTGATAAATAATGATAGCGACATCTCCTATCGGGAAATACAGGCAGCCATCTGGTCTTTAATGGATTTTCCCGAATTTAACCTGAATAATATCAGTATAGATCAGCTTCCCTCCAGAATGGTTCGGGACGGGCAATATAATTTTGACAGGGAAAAAGTTAATCAGATCGTAAAACATGTCAGAGATAATTATGAGTCTTTTGAATACGGCCCGGCATCAACTTACGCCGTCGTGGCTGAAACTCCTTCTGATACGCAGACGATTATCATTGAAGTATCTGAATCTGTCTGGGCATATGGACAGCATAGTTTCGGTGATCAAAATCTCCGGGATCAGCTTGGGATTAAAGGGCAAGGTAAGGGACAGTGGGGATGGATTTATGAAATGAACAGCGGCTCTTCTGTCGCCGTAACGGAACTGATTGCCGGTGGAGCTGGTGATGATGGAACGATGGCACCGGATGAGACTGGCACCATAGTTGGATCACTTGAGATCTCCAAATCTGCGGGGAATATGGATGTCACTTATAATCCCTATCAAGACTACCTGGTGAACAATCTTCACCTTTGGGTAGGATGCTCTCCGGAAGAGTTTCCGTGGGTGGATAATTCCGGAGCTATATCGCCGGGCGAATCATCATACATGTATGATTCCGAACCTGTTGACGCCTATACTTTTGCCATCAGCCCAGATGATTATAACTGTCCCGGAAATATATTTATCGCAGCACATGCAGGTAACCTGTACCAGAAGGTTGATGAGGATGGTACGGATGAACCCATCGGACAACCGGTTTTTAGCATATCAGATTTGAGTGAAGCATATGGCTTTAGCGTTGCCTGGGATATAAATGACCACGGCCATATCGTCGGAGAAAATTCGTACTGGAATAGCGACACACATACCTTGACTAATATGGGTAATATATTTGCCAGGTCTCTGAACAACAAGGGTCAGGTTGTGGGTAACTGGAGCCAAAACGCTGTGAAGTGGGACGCTGATACCGGCGTTTCTAATATTGACCTGCTCGATGCCGATCAGGGCGAAGCAAATGATATAAATATTCACGGGCAGATTGCAGGTGAACTTCTGTTTGAAGAATTTCTCTATGAAGACTGCTATTATCTTGATGATGAAGAGGAAGAAGAGTATTGTGAAGATATATATGATTATGAATCTATTTCTTTTGTCTGGACGCAGCAAGACGGCACAAAAAAAATAGGCGATGAGGGCTGGGCGCACGGAAATAATGATAACAATTCCGTAGTGGGTGTTGATTATACTATTCAGGACCGGGCATACATCTGGGATGAGCCAAACGGCATGCGAAGCCTGGGTTCATATTCCGGTTTTTCTGCGGGCAATCCTTACTCAATAAACAACGAGGGCCAGGTAACCGGATCCATTTTGGTATCACAGGAAAATGATCTGCTGGCATCTAATGCAAATAAACAACAAACAAATCAAAGAGAAGATATTGCGAGATTAATGCGAATGACAAAAACTAAAGGCGTATATGACTATGGTCATGTGGCTGAAATGATACGTAATTCCACTTTTGAGACAGAAGCATTTCCCTGGGAAAAAAACAATGGAAGTGAACAGCACCCATTGATGCAGAAATCGGTCTCTGCTGATGATCAACAGGAAATGGTTGAATTGGCACAAAATTCAACTTACCGGTCAGAACCTTTCATTTGGGATGAAGAACAAGGGATGATAAGCCTCGGAACGTTAGGCGGGGATTGGGGAACGGCTTGGGATATAAACGATCACGCGCAGGTGGTGGGCTATGGAGACATTGGCAACGGAGAGCACCGTGCGTTCTATTGGGATTCTGAACACGGTATGATAGAATTACCGACCTTGGGCGGCAACAGCCTTGCCCGGGCAATCAATAACGAGGGACAAATTGTTGGATACAGTTATGACGATCAGGGCAACTTTAAACCGGTAATGTGGACCTTGGATTATGAGTAGATTGAAGGGTTTAGTGACTGACTTGGATTGATTTGAATAGTGTTAATTACAGGCAATCAGCTTATTAATTTTAGAAGATTCGAGAAAAATGTAATAACATTATTATAACTCTAAATGAAAGTTTAAAGAAATGGAAGGCAAAATTCGAAAA
>CAYOLE010000187.1:0-2602 GCA_964404705.1 uncultured Rhodohalobacter sp.
GGAGGCGGCTGTTTTAGTACTATTGCAATTCTTGTTATTGTCTGGCTATTACTTGGACAATGCAGTTAACATAATATCAAAGATCAATTAAAAAATAACTTAAATAATAGAAATCAATGGATAAACGAAATCAGTCTCAACATAGACATGATCATAAAGTAACAGGCGATTCTGCCAGTAAAAGTGGAATGATGACCGGAATGTTTAGTGACAGAGAAAGTTCTGAAAGAGCCTATAATACGTTAAAAGACAGAGGATATACGCAAGAAGATATTAATGTAGTAATGTCTAAAGAAACGCGCGAAAGGTATTTCTCTGACTCTGATAATGTTGAAGAAACAGAATTGGGAAATAAAGCAGCCGAAGGTACAGGAGCAGGTTCTGCAATAGGCGGAACACTTGGAGCCATTGCCGGAGCAATAGCTGCTGTTGGAACCTCTGTTGCAATACCGGGACTTGGAATTGTTGTAGCGGGTCCTGTGGCAGCCGGTTTAGCGGGCGCAGGTGCTGGCGGGCTTACCGGTGGCTTAATTGGTGCACTTGTAGGCTGGGGAATACCTGAAAAACGTGCCAAACTATATGAAGCGGGAATTAAAGACGGAAATATTGTTCTCGGTGTTAATCCACGCAATGATGAAGATGCGGATTATGTAGAAAAAGAGTGGAAGAAGTATGAGGGTGAGGAAATCCACCGTTAACATGCAATTATTACCACGAGATGATGCAATAGATTGTCTCGTGGTATTTATATCAAAAATATGGATGAAATATTAAGGGAAAAGAAAGAAAATATGCTTAAGGAAAAAGCAATTGATACATTAAATAAACTGGTTCAAGTCAATAATGACAGAATTGCTGGTTATGAAAAGGCATCAGAAAATACAGTCGAAACTGATCTTCAATCGTTATTCTCCAATTTTGCTAACACAAGTCGAAAATGTAATCAGGAGTTAATCGGCGAAATAAAAGACCTGGGCGGAACCCCGGTAGAAGGAACTAATGTTACAGATAAATTCTTTCGCGCTTGGAAAGATGTAAAAGCAGCACTTTCAGGGAATGATCGTAAATCTATTTTCGATTCCTGTATTTTAGGGGAAGAAAAAGCAGTTGAAGAATATAAAAATGTTTTGGGAGCGGATATTGAGTATCTGAATAGTGAACAGCAAACAATGCTTGGAGCGCATCTTGCCATGCTGCGAGATGACTATAATAAAATTAAATCCATCCGTGATACTTTGGTTGAAGCTTGATAAATATTTATCAGGCATTTATAACGAAAGAGGCTTCCCCCGGTCTCTTTCGTTTTTTTCTGCTTATCTTCTGAAGATTCCCCGTGTATTGAATAATGATCTTTCCGTATTACGGCTTTAAAAGCTGTTCTTTGCTTTTCCTGCTTATGCAATACGGTTAGACAGTTAATTTCAGGGAAATATGGCTCGCTTATTTAAGCGACTCCTGAAGTTTTTCCCAGTCGCCAATAAATCTTTCCAAACCGCTATCTGTGAGAGGGTGCTTTAGAAGCTGTTCTATCACACTTAATGGCATAGTGGCGACATCAGCGCCGAGTCGGGCAGACTCCAGAAAATGCATTGGATGACGAATGCTTGCCGCAAGAATTTCTGTCTCAATTGCGTAGTTGTCGAATATCAACCGAATGTCCGAAATCAGCTGCATTCCATCGGTCGAGATATCATCCAGCCGGCCGATGAATGGAGAGATATATGAAGCTCCCGCCTTCGCCGCAATCAGAGCTTGTGGTGCTGAAAAACATAACGTGCAATTAGTTCTGATTCCTTCTTCGCTGAAAGTTTTAATCGCTTTGATACCATCTTTAATTAACGGCACCTTCACCACAACGTTGTCTGCAATGGAAGCTATATTACGACCTTCAGCTACTATGTCTTCGTACTTAGTGGAGATTACTTCTGCAGAAACATCCCCATCTACAATATTGCAAATTTTCGCTATATGACCTTCAAAATCCTCGACTCCAATCTTCATGCAAAGACTTGGATTAGTGGTTACCCCGTCGAGTACTCCAAGATCATGAGCTTCTTGTATTTCGTTGAGATCGGCTGTATCAATAAAAAATTTCATGGGAATAAGTTTAATTATTATCGTTCGTTATGTAAATATAATTATATATGATGGTAATCCGATACTTTCTTTTTTCAGATCACCACTCTTTTAGTATTTTAAAGAAATATCAATATTACAGATTAATAAATTATGAAAAGTTCAGTTAAAGGTTTTGTATTTGGACTGTTAACGGGCGTATCTGCCGGAACCGTATTAGCGCTACTATATGCACCTGACACCGGTAAAAATACCCGGGGTCGTCTCTCCTACCGGCTCAATTCGTATATCGAGGAACTTCGGTCACTTATTGAACAGCTAAAGGATGAAAAAGAGAAAATTTCATCGCAAGCCAAACAAGACAGTGATAAAGTAATAGAAGATGCCAAAAAGCGTGCTGATGGATTAATCAAAGAAGCTGAATCACTTCTTGAAAATATAGAAAGATCGGGCAAATAACTCCTACTATTAAAAAAAGCCCTGAACTTTCATTCAGGGCTTTTTTTTATTCTTCTGATGTTTCAGA
>CAYOLE010000187.1:2702-6939 GCA_964404705.1 uncultured Rhodohalobacter sp.
AAAAAAGCCCTGAACTTTCATTCAGGGCTTTTTTTTATTCTTCTGATGTTTCAGAATCCGGTTCGTCGGCCCCAAGTGTTTCAAACACTTTTTCGACCTCCTCATCTTTTTCATCATATTCCGCTTTGGAACCTACAATAAGCTCGTCATACCTGAGCAATCCTGTTCCGGCCGGTACTTTATGACCAACTACCACATTTTCTTTCAAGCCCCGAAGCAAATCTTTCTTTGCTTCAATGGATGCCTGTGTAAGCACTTTTGTGGTTTCCTGGAATGATGCCGCAGACAGCCAGCTTTCAGTTGAGAGTGCAGCACGGGTAATACCAAGCAGAATTGGTTTCGAAATGGCCGGCTCAGCCTCTCGGGTCTGTAGCTCTTCCTTTCCGGCAGTAATCAATTCGTTATTGATTTCACGAATGCTGCGCCTGTCAAGTATCGCACCGAGCTTCTGGTCACTTCCGCCAGGATCTGTAACAACGAATTTACCAATCAGATCATCATTCTTATTGTTAAGCTCGAAACGATCAACTTTATCTCCTTCAAGATACATGGTGTCGCCCGGGTCAGTAACTTCAACCTTCTGCATCATGGTGCGTACAATCACTTCGATGTGTTTGTCGTTGATTTTCACACCTTGCAGCCGGTATACTTCCTGGATCTCATTCACCAGATACGACTGTACAGCATAGGGACCAAGAATATTGAGTATCTCCTGCGCTGGAATAGTACCGTCAGACAGGGCCTGTCCTGCTCTAACGAAATCGTTTTCCTGTACGAGAATGTGCTTGGAAAGAGAAATCAGGTAAGTCTTTTCATCCGTACCATCTTTACTCTCAACAATCACTTCTTGTGAACCACGTTTACGGCCGCCCATACGAACGATACCATCAATCTCGGAAACTGCAGCCGGATCGCTTGGTGAACGTGCTTCAAAGAGCTCAGTTACACGCGGCAAACCTGCTGTAATATCTTTCGATTTTGAAGCGGCTCTTGGTATTTTGGCAAGTATTTGGCCAGCCTGTACCTTTTCACCATCATCAACAGTGATGTGTGTTTCCACCGGAAGTGTACTTTCCCGAATTTTATCATCATCACCTTTCACCACAATTGTAGGCACTAAAGATCGATCTCTGGAATCGATAATAACCTTTTCGCGGTGGCCTGTTTGGGTATCAGTGTCTGCGGTATAGGTTACCTCTTCAATGATATCCTTGTAATCAATAACACCGTCGATTTCACTAAAGATCAGTGCATTATAAGGATCCCACTTACAAAGGGGCATACCTTTTAGAACTTTATCTCCCTCTTCAACCATCATTTCAGCGCCGTAAGGCACGTTATAGTTGTTCAGAACTTTATTGTCTTCCCCAAGAATTTTCATTTCGCCTGCACGGCTGAGTACAACATTGTGAACTTCTTCACCATCATCGTATTCAACAACCCGCAGATTTTCAAACTCAATTTTACCATCGAATTTTGCCTTATGCTGTGAATCCGCCTCCATTCGAGAAGCCGTACCACCTACGTGGAATGTACGCAGGGTGAGCTGTGTACCGGGCTCGCCAATAGACTGAGCCGCGATAACTCCCACAGCTTCACCTACCTGAACAAGACCCGTCTTCGACATGTCGCGGCCGTAGCATTTTGCACACACTCCGCGTTCTGTTTCACAGGTAAGCACCGATCGGATTTCCACCTCTTCGATAGAGGTTTCCGCAATACTTTGCGCGATCTTGTCGGTTATCAGCTGATTCGGTTCACAAATCAATTCATCCGAAATAGGATCAATTATTTCATGCATGGACACACGGCCAATGATTCTGTCTTCAAGGCTCTCAATAACATCTTCGTTATCTTTTAAAGCCTGCATTTTAATACCTCTTAACGTACCACAATCTTTCTCGTTAATAATGATATCCTGAGATACATCCACGAGACGACGAGTTAGATAACCGGCATCAGCAGTTTTTAACGCCGTATCGGCCAGTCCCTTACGGGCACCGTGAGTAGAGATAAAATATTCAAGAACCGTGAGGCCCTCCCGGAAACTTGAGAGAATCGGATTTTCAATAACTTCATTTCCCTGCTGCATGGAACTTTTCTGAGGCTTTGCCATCAAACCCCGCATTCCGCCAAGCTGTCGAATCTGCTCTTTAGAACCACGGGCACCGGAATCTGCCATCATATAAACGGCATTAAATCCATCCTTATCTTCAGTAAGGCTCTTAAACAGTGTTTCTGACACGCGATTTGTTGTGCTCGTCCACTTATCAATTACCTGGTTGTAACGCTCATTATCAGTAATGAAACCCATCTCGTAACGGTCCTGGATTTCAGCAACTTCATCCTGAGCTGCTTTAATAAGTTTCAGCTTTTCGTCGGGGATTATAATATCCTCGAGGCTAAATGAGAGTCCACCAACAGTTGCCCGTTCAAAACCTGTTTCCTTCATTTTATCAAGGAAAAATGCGGTTTCAACTGGCCCAACAGTATTGTAGATATCATCAATCAGTATACGCAGCTCTTTTTTACCAAGGGTTCGGTTTACAAACTCCACACCTTCAGGCACTATACGATTGAAAAGCACGCGTCCGGTTGTGGTTTTGATAATTTCAGGAGCTATTGTGCCATCTTCCTGTGTAACCGGTACCCTAACATTAATTTTCGCGTGAGTATCGAGCTTCTTCTGATCATATGCGATCAGTACTTCACCAGGGCTGGCAAACGTCTTTCCTTCGCCAAGCTTTCCGTTACCCATCTTGGTCAAATAATAAATTCCCAGAATCATATCCTGAGATGGAACGGCTACCGGTCCGCCACTGGCAGGACTCAGAATATTATGAGAACCCAGCATCAAAATAGACGCTTCCATTATCGCATCATGGCTCAGTGGAAGGTGAACAGCCATCTGGTCACCGTCAAAGTCAGCGTTAAACGCAGTACATGAAAGCGGATGCAGACGAATGGCTTTATCTTCGATCAGAACCGGCTGATATGCCTGAATTCCAAGTCTGTGAAGCGTCGGCGCACGGTTCAATAGTACGGGGTGTCCATCAATAACATTTTCGAGCACTTCCCACACAACCTGATCGCGTCGATCAACGACTTTCTTGGCACTTTTAACCGTCTTCACATATCCGCGTTCAATCAGTCGGCGGATTACAAACGGCTTGTAAAGTTCAATAGCCATCTCTTTCGGAAGACCGCATTCGTGCATCTTCAGATCCGGACCTACTACAATAACGGAACGACCGGAATAATCAACCCGTTTTCCGAGCAGGTTCTGCCGGAAACGACCACTTTTACCTTTCAGCATGTCGCTAAGAGATTTAAGCGGACGGTTGTTATTTCGTACCGCGTTGGATTTTCTGGAGTTGTCGTAGAGCGAATCTACAGCTTCCTGCAACATCCGTTTCTCATTTCTGAGAATAACGTCTGGTGCTTTGATATCCATTAATCTCTTCAAACGGTTGTTTCGGATAATGACCCGTCTGTAAAGATCATTAAGATCCGATGTTGCAAAACGGCCTCCTTCAAGTGGAACGAGGGGTCGCAATTCAGGTGGAATAACTGGAATCACACCCTGAACCATCCATTCGGGGTGGTTTTCAGTATGCTGATTTGCAGCCCTGAAGGATTCAATAACCTGCAATCGTTTCAGTTTTTTCTTCTTGCGCATCTGTGAAGTTTCATTTTTCACTTCATAACGCAATTGATAAGCAAGGCTATCGAGATCCATGGTCTTAAGCAGACCCTCTACTGCTTCAGCGCCATCTTTAACCACAAATTTATCTTCGTCGTTATCATCCAGATCTGCATGGTCCTCAGGCAACTGATCCAGGATATCAAATTTCTCTTCTTCAGAAATCAGGTCGCCTTTTTTATAACCAAGATCTCTTGCGAGGCCGGGGTTCAGAACAACAAACGTTTCGTAATAGACAATTCTGTCGAGATTTTTTGATGAGTATCCCAACAGATAAGCAATTTTGCTCGGAAGAGACTTAAAGTACCAGATATGTACAATTGGCACAGTAAGTGTAATGTGGCCCATTCGCTCGCGGCGTACCGCTTTGCGGGTAACTTCCACACCGCAACGGTCGCAAATGATTCCTTTATAGCGGATGCGCTTGTACTTGCCACAGTGACATTCATAATCTTTAACCGGGCCGAAGATCTTTTCGCAAAAAAGACCGTCCATTTCCGGTTTGAATGTTCTGTAATTTATCGTTTCAGGGGT
>CAYOLE010000188.1:0-3476 GCA_964404705.1 uncultured Rhodohalobacter sp.
TGGTTCTGGTTCAAAAGTTGATCTCAGTTTTATCTATCTCATTTAAAACCTTACACCAATCCGATGACATAATAAAGTATTCCTTCACAGCAAGTATATATGCGGAGTTCATCAATTTCTACATTTCAGCTCTCTTTATATACACTTCGAATGAGAAGTATACCTAAGTTGATCTTAGCGGATAATTCTGATATTAGTACCTTCAACCTATTTTTCAACGCAATATCTATGACAATTAATCAAAACACTTTATTCTGCATATACTCCTTATTCAATCACTACAGATATTACCGATCTGGGGGGAAGAGTTAATATCAGAGAATTTCCATCAACCTGATAATCCGAAAATTCTGTAAGGGTTACATTCTGCGGATCATCAAACGTGTTAATGGAGCTAACATTTTCACCTGTAAGCATTCTGCTGCTCGCCACCTGGTTCATGTTTTGTCCCCGAAATTCTACCTCAACCTCTTCGGTTTCGTTGGCATTTGTATTCGTCAGAGTAATATTGATTCGACTTTCATCATCTTTTGAAGCCGTCATGCTTAGCGCTGGAATCGACTCTTCTTCAAAATCATACGTGTTCATATGTTGAACATGAGCGTACAACAATTTTGTATCGTGGTGAATTTTGTACAGATCAAATACATGATAGGTTGGCGTTTTAACCATCTTATTGTCCTCGGTGAGGATCATCGCCTGCAATACATTCACCATCTGAGCGATATTTGCCATACGCACCCGGTCGCTGTGTTTATTCAGGATATCCAGTGTAAGGGATGCAATCAATGCATCCCGCAGTGAGTTTTGCTGCTCAAGGAAACCGGGGTTGCTTCCGGGATACGGATCGGTCCAGATTCCCCACTCATCTACTACCAAAGCAACTTCCTTGTCCGGATCAAATTTATCCATCCGGTTGGAATGTCCCTCCACATATTCATCCATGAGAATGGCTCTCTTGAGGCCGGCAAAGTACAGTTCTTCATCAAAGTCGATGGACGGACCTTTAGCATCCCAGTCCGCAGTTGGAATGGTGTAGTAGTGCAGCGAAATCCCCTCCATCATATCCGCCGCTTCCTGCATCATGTGCTCGGTCCATTCATATTCAATATCATATTTGCCGCTCGCCACACGAAACAGCTCATGTCCGCTGAACTCTTTGGTAAAAGTAGCGTACTGACGGTATAGATCAGCATAAAACTCTACGGTCATATTTCCACCGCATCCCCAGCTCTCATTTCCAACGCCGATGTATTTCACTCCCCACGGTTCCTCGCGTCCGTTTTCCCGCCGTAAATCAGCCAGGGCACTTTCTCCGTCGTAGTTAAGGTATTCCAGCCAGTGGGCCATTTCCCTGGGTGTGCCGCTGCCAACGTTCATTGCAATTACCGGTTCCGCATCAATCAGTTCCATAAGTCTCAAAAACTCATGTGTTCCAAAACTGTTATCCTCTGCCACCATACCCCAGTGGGTATTAATTCTTACCGGCCGATCCTCGCGTGGGCCAACGCCATCCCGCCAATGATATTCGTCAGCAAAACAGCCGCCTGGCCAGCGTACGTTTGGTACTTCAAGATCTCTCAGCGCTTCCAATACGTCCGTTCGGTATCCTTCTGTATTTGGGATATCGGAATCCTCTCCAACCCAAATTCCACCATAAATCCCCCGGCCAAGATGTTCAGCAAACTGACCATAAATATGGCGGCTGATATCGCTTATTTCTTCATCGGTGTGTATAACGATATGATTAGTTTGCTGGGCAGTTACAATACCCGGTTGGAATATCATGCACACTATCACAAGAACAACTAAAAGATTAAATTGAATAATTGACTTAATCATTGGCTTTCCATATTTAATTTGAGTATTGCATTAAGGGGTGACTATTGAAGTAAAACAATATATATAAGTAGCCAATGAACCTCCAAATCTGATGAAGGCACGTATCAGTTTTCAAAAATTTATACTTGAAAAATCATTTGGTTTTATCCTCACTTCTATCACTCTGAAGCTGCAATTCATTAAACTCTAAATCAGTTCTGGATTCATTATTCATTTCATTAGTTCCTATACAACATGCATAAATCAAAATTCCAATTATCTGTCCTTGTTTTGTTTCTGATTGCAGCCTGCAGTGAACAACTCAAAGAATTCACTTCAAACCTGCCGTTGTCATTTTCTGTTGAACAAACCGGCAGCGACTGTAACATCCCAGCTATGCCTCACTATGATGAGCTGGAAGAGATTTCTCATCTGCCTGATCCTTTCCTCTCGATGAATGGAACACAGATCTCTGATATAGACGAATGGCGCTGTCGCAGAGCTGAAATCGCCGCACAATTAAAACATTATGAATTGGGCGACAAACCCGCTGCACCGGAAACTGTGTCTGGTTCTTTGACCAGCGATACTCTTCGGGTTGAAATTGAAGTTCAGGGAAAAACTATATCATTTGATTCAGAAATTATTCTGCCGCAAGGTGGAAATCCGCCTTATCCCGCTATTATCGGCATAGGTCGCTCCTTTCTGGACAATGCACAGCTGGACAGCCTGGGTGTGGCGATCATTAATTTTCCAAACAATATACTGGCCGAACAACAGGATTCGGGGTCGCGGGGCAAAGGTAAGTTTTATGACCTCTATGGAAGCGACCATACTGCAAGTGCGATGATGGCGTGGGCCTGGGGCGTCAGCCGGCTGATCGACCTGCTGGAGACCACCGACACTCCAATCGATGTTGAGCGGCTTGGAGTGACCGGATGTTCACGAAATGGAAAAGGCGCGCTGGTGGCCGGGGCGTTTGACGAGCGAATCGTTCTCACCATACCACAGGAATCGGGCTCGGGAGGTGCGGCAGGATGGAGGGTGTCCGACGCCCAACTCGAATCGGGTCAAAACGTACAGACGCTCCGGCAAATTGTGGATGAAAATGTTTGGTTCGCCGATCATTTCAGCAAATTCAGTGATTCCGCTGAAAAGCTACCTTTCGATCATCACGAACTTATGGGGATGATTGCACCTCGGGCCCTTTTGGTGCTCGAACACTCCGGTATCGAATGGCTGGGCGCAGAAAGTACATTTACTACCTCCCTTGCCGCCCGTGAGATCTGGAAGGCGATGGATATTGCCGATCGAATAGGTATCTCCCAGGTAAGCGGCCATAATCACTGCCAGCTTCCCGAATCCCAAAAACCACATGTGGCTGCGTTCGTCAAAGCTTTTCTTCTCAACGACCCGACTGCGGATACCCAGATTATAGAAACCGACGGTGATTTTACGCACAACGCCGAACGATGGATTCCGTGGGATACCCCGGATCTGAGGTAACGCAACGCAGGTAGTTGACCTGAGAGCACTCTGAATTCATAAAAATAATAAAATACAGTTTACGTGCAGTGAGCATTGAAGAGAAAACAGTCTGAAAAAATAGAATTTCAGCAGAAACAAGTTCAGCCGCGGGTCAGCGACGCCGCGTT
>CAYOLE010000188.1:3576-6934 GCA_964404705.1 uncultured Rhodohalobacter sp.
AAATAGAATTTCAGCAGAAACAAGTTCAGCCGCGGGTCAGCGACGCCGCGTTACACGTAGCTCAGGTCGCCTGACCTGAGAAGTCTCTGAATTATGAGCATAATCAATCAAAGTATTGGTGCAAGGAGCATGAAGAAAGAACAGTTTGAAAAAAATAGAATTTCAGCAGAAACAAGTTCAGCCGCGGGTCAGCGACGCCGCGTTACATAAATAACTCGAATAGTTTGAATAACAGGATAGCTACAGTAACTTATTCGGCACGCGGGTCAGCGACACCGCGCTACGAATCGACCTCCTTCAAATAATCAACTTAAGGTATGTTCAAAAAAAATACTTTACAGCTACTGCTCCTATTAATCCTGACCACTCATTCGGTGTGTCAGGGTCAATTTCTGGATACTTTTGAAGCAGATGATATCGAAGGATGGTTCTTTTTTACAGGAGATGGAAATACTACTATGGATTTTGTCCAAAAAGATAACTTTGCTAAAATCCAGGTGGATGCAACAGACGATCGGCACAATGTTTGGTGGGCTATAATCAAGCAGGATATCTCGTCCTCACTTGATTTAAGTAAACTGGAAGATCCGGATTATGAACTTCGCGTGGAAGCCAGGGTTCGTGTCAGCGACGCACCCCGCCGCCTTAACTTTATGATTAATACGCAGCGAACCACCGATTTCCACAAGCAGCTTAAAGAGTTCGACATCCCCGATACCACCGGCTGGCACACCATCAGCATGACAACCACTGATCTGGATGCCGTTCCGGGGGATTCTCTGTTTGTACAACTGGGCGTAACAGACTGGGGACACGACACCTATCATGTGGACCTGGATTATTACCGGGCTGATATCATCAACATACATGAAGCCGGGCCGGACAAGGGGGAACCGCTGACCTATCATCCAACAGTTCCGGATGTCGACACATTTTCACATCACCTGGATGTTACGCACGACGGCCTGATCAACCATGATTTCCCGGACGTAAATTTCTACAACTGGAGTGTGCAAGATGAAAATGGAGTGGCCCGTATTCTGACCATCAATCCGAACCAGTGGGCAGTTCTGCGCTGGGATTTTGATGGGCTTGATATCAGGAAAACCGACATGGCCGGTCTGCTGGAGCTTACCACCCACTCGGTTCCAAACGGCGGGGACTACGAGGAGTCGTTCGGGGAAGACCTGGGGATGGAGTTCGGAAAGGTGCGGGTAATTGAAATCACGGGCGGAGATCCTGAATGGAATAGTAAATCTTTGACGTTCAACGGATTAATCCGGGGCGAAGCGCTGGATGAAGTGTTCAATCCGCAGATGATTATCGACCTTGAACCGTCGGATGAGAAAGGCGGCAAAACCTATTTCACGATATCACGCCCCGTGATGCAGCGGATGCTGGACGGCCGTACCAAAGGACTGCTCATCCGTCCGCTGGGAGCGATCAATCCTTCGTTTTACGGCTCGGGAAATCAATCGGATCACGGGCCAAAACTGCATTTGAATTCCACCGAATAATATCATCAGATTGACCGGCTGTGATCCAAACTGGAGTTTAACATCAACAAGATTAAAGATAAAGACTATGAATCCTAAATACCGATTACAGCTACTCATTATTGTAATGTGTCTCGCCATAGTGATGCCGTTATGGGCCCAGGAAACGGATACACTCCATGTCTGGGAAATAAATGAGATCACCTTCACGGCGGAACAGGATTATGAAAATTATTATACCGATGTGACGATGTGGGTGGATCTGGAGGGACCGGATTTTTCAGAACGGGTGTATGGTTTCTGGGATGGGGATTCCACCTTTAAAGTACGCGTAGTAGCCACTACTCCCGGCGATTGGAGCTGGACAAGCGGATCAAACCAGCCGGAAGATGACAGTCTCAACGGACATTCCGGTTCATTTTCCGCTGCGGAATGGACTGAAGCCGAAAAGGAAGAAAATCCGGTGCGACGCGGGTTTCTCCGCCCAACCGAAAACGGGCACGCACTACAGTATGCCGATGGCACTCCTTTTTTTATGGTGGGTGACACCTGGCTGGCCGGGTCTACCTGGCGGCTGCCGTTCCGGGATGCTCCAACATCCGATGATTATGAACCCGGTCCCGCCATGGGATTTGAAGATGCCGTTACCTATCGCAAAAACCAGGGGTTTAACTCCGTAAGCATGATCGCGGCATTCCCAAACTGGGATTCGGATCACAACCCAAGTACCTACGCTGATTCCAGCGGCATCTATCTGAGAAATGCCTGGGAGAAATTCGGGTATGATGTATCGGATGCCACCGGTGTTGATGCTTCCGGCGGAGATGATTACTGGGGAACTTTTACCGCTAAAAATATGCGGGATGAATATGGCCATCTGCCGTTCTCAATGTCGGAGGAGCATGACGATGTTTCGGATTTTAACCGGATCAACCCCCAATATTTTCAAAGCCTGGACAAGAAGATGGACTACCTTGCTGAACAGGGATTCGTGCCACTGCTCGAGACGGTTCGCAGGGATGTAGGACCATCTTGGGATGCTTACTTCGATTTCAATGAATCTTTTGCCCGGTTTGTACAATACCTGGCTTCGCGGTACGGCGCGTACAATTTTGTCTACAGCGCCATCCATCTGGACTGGATTCCGGATGATTTCAGTCTGACGGCCGATCAGTTCAACGATGCGCTCACATTTCATTTGGAGAACTATGGGCCGATGCCTTTCGGGCAGCCGGTAACAGTACTTATCGACAGTACCACTTACACAGCCTTTGGACATAATGAGGAAGCGCCCTGGCTGACCATGCACAGCGTGGGCAATAAGCCGAGGGATCACCGGGTTGCCAATTCGCTGGAAACGATTTTCCGGCTGGAACCGCCTTATCCTGCCATTAATTTCGAACCCTATTACACCGGCTGGGACCATGAAATCAACATGCCTGGCGGTGAACGTCCGCCTGCGAACTCAGACCGTGACAACTACTTTGCCCGCGCCCAGATGTACGGATCGGTTCTTTCGGGTGGATTATCGGGTCACGTTCATGGAACGGCAGCTTACGATATAACCACCGCTGGTGAACCGGACGGCGCGCGGCCGCATATCTGGACTGCTTTTAAATATGAATCGGCCAGCTATATGAAGCACCTGGAAAATTTTATGTTATCAGAAGGAGATGCTTATCAGAACTTGAAACTTGCCCGCGAAGACGTGCAACCTCACAAAGCACCCGATGCACCTGAAGACGGAATGGACGGATGGTCGTACATGATGCGTACTCCGGAGAAAGATCTTGCCCTGCTTTATTTCGAAAATGAATCCGCTCTGCCGGTACTGCACAATTTCCTGCCAGATACAGAGTACA
>CAYOLE010000189.1:0-1613 GCA_964404705.1 uncultured Rhodohalobacter sp.
ATGATATTCCCATCATGCGGGGATGCTACAGGATTTCTGCAGAGGTTGCCGATGAGAAACTGGCGAAAAACCTGAACATTTCACAAAATGCCCCCCTTCTTTTAATTGACCGTACTTCTTTTACGATTGGAGACAAAGTGGTGTACTATCAAAAAAGGTTCTACAGAAGTGATAAGGTGATGTATGAGATGACGCTCGAACGTGATCAAAATGCGCTGTCGGGCTCGCCGGAAATGCCGCTAAAGGAATTTATACCTGTGTTTAAATCATAAATGAATAACCGTCCTTTTACTACCATTTTAATTGCCGGCGCAGGTCATGCAACTCTTCCTCTAATTAAGATGGGCAGGAAATGGAAAGAAAAAAATATTCAAATAAAAGTAGTATCCGCCCATCCATATCTTATCTATTCAGGTTCTCTTCCTCAATATATGGGTGGATTTTATTCGTGGAATCAAACTGCAGTTGATGTAGAACAGCTCTGTACGCGATATGGTACAGATTTTAATTCCGGAACAGTAGAATCTGTAAATAAACGTGAGAAAACAGTAGTTACCTCAGACAGGAGAAAATTTTCGTATGATTATTTGGTGATTAATGTTGGAGCTGAAACAAAACCTTTATTCAATTCTGAAGATGTAATTCCCGTCAAGCCGATGCCAAAGCTTTTAGAGATAAAAGAAAGTCTCGAAAATGGGGAGATAAGCAAACTGCTGATCATTGGCGGAGGGGCAGCCGGATCGGAGTTGGCACTGAATATATCACATCCCCAATCTGGATATGATTGTTCGATTACTCTTTTGGAGAAAAATAAACGGATTTTATCGACTCATTCGACGAAGCTTTCAAAGCATATTTCTACAATATTGTTGAACCGGGGGGTAACTCTGAACACAGAAACAGAAATATCAAAAGATGTATTATCAAATTTCGATCACGTGATTAATGCTGCGGGTAATCAGCCGCGCACGGTTTCTATCCATCATGGTTTTGATACAGGATCATCGGAAAGAATTTTAACGGATAGCAGGTTACGGGTGAAAGGAGAATCTCAAATTTTTGCCGCGGGAGATACTGCGGATGTTGATGGTAACGATTATCAGCAGACTGGTGTCCATGCTGTGAAACAGGGAGTGGTACTTCGCCATAATCTGAAAGCGGCTATTTATGATCAGCCACTAAAAAAATACAAGCCTTACCCTGTTAACCCATTGATTTTATCAAATGGACCCGACAGGGCATTTATGATGATTGGAAAATGGAGCGCCGGCGGAAGATTTTATTCAATTTTAAAACATCTGCTCGACATGCGCTGGATTGAAAAATACGCTAAAGAACCAGCGGACAGAAAGTCGAACTGTTCGTTAATAAAGGAAGGTTATAAAAGATCTGCCCGGAATTAGTGTTATGTCATTGATGTAGTGACGGTATGTTGGAGGAGGATCTTCACCGGATGAATTCGCTTCATCCGGTGAATTGTCCGACATTTACATTATCCATCGTATAACCTGATAGAGTAGCATTTAACTCTATCAACTCATCCGGTGACTCAAACCTGTCATTTCATCATTGACACGTCATTAGAATCATATTTTTATTTTCTGCGCGTTCAG
>CAYOLE010000189.1:1713-6904 GCA_964404705.1 uncultured Rhodohalobacter sp.
TCATTTCATCATTGACACGTCATTAGAATCATATTTTTATTTTCTGCGCGTTCAGTGCAGGTAAGCACCTTTATTAAAATTTTTAGAAACAATAAAAATGAATCTTTTTTCAAATCAAATCGTAAGCAATCTCACTTAATTATATAAACTAAATAAAAAGCTATGTTGAAAAGAGCGAAAACATTTTTGGGTCTGCTTTGCGGGTTTATACTTTACCTGCCTTTAACTATTGCGGCTCAAAATCTCGAAACTTTCGAAGAGAATGTAACCGAGTTTACCCTCGATAACGGGCTTCATTTCATTATTGTGGAGAGAGATGTGGCACCTGTAGCCCACTTCTTTACTTTTGTTGATGTCGGAGCCGCCAATGAACCGGTGGGAAGCACCGGAATTGCCCACATATTTGAGCA
Organism: uncultured Rhodohalobacter sp.; assembly: GCA_964404705.1. Taxonomy (GTDB): domain Bacteria; phylum Bacteroidota; class Rhodothermia; order Balneolales; family Balneolaceae; genus SW132. The sequence continues at coordinate 2,124 of CAYOLE010000189.1, forward strand.
CATGGTGTTTAAAGGGAGTCATACCATTGGTACAACCAATTATGAAGAAGAGAAACAGTACATAAACCAGATGGACGATGCCTATACTGCCTGGCTGGATGAGTACAACAAGTTTGAGCCGAATGAAGAGAAACTGGACAGCTTATGGACCGATTTTGAAGAACTTCAGGAAAAAGCAGGCGAGTATGTAGTCAACAACGAGTTTACGCAAATAATTGAGCGAGAAGGAGCTTCGGGCGTCAACGCGTTTGCGTCCACCGATCAGACCGGATATTTTTACAGCCTGCCTCAAAATAAAGCAGAACTTTGGTTTATGCTGGAGGCCGACCGATTTATGAACCCGGTGATGCGGGAGTTCTATGTTGAAAAAGATGTGATCTACGAAGAGAGGCGCCAGCGAACAGACAGTAACCCGTTTGGACGGCTTCTTGAAGAGTTTTCCGCCACAGCCTTTTCGGCTCATCCCTATAAAAACCCGGTTGTAGGCTGGCCGTCCGATATCCGGAATACCACCATTGCCGACGCCTGGGATTTTCATGATAAATATTACGCGCCTTCGAGTTTTACCATCACCATTGTAGGCGATGTGGATGCCGATGAGATGCGTGGCCTGGCTGACAAATATTTCTCTCAAATGGAGTATCAGGACCCGGCTCCCGAGCTTCGGGTAGAGGAACCGGAACAGCGCGGAGAGCGGCGATTTGTAATTGAAGAGCAGTCGCAGCCCATCTACATCGAAGGATATCACACCGTAGACAACCAGCACCCCGATTTCCAGGCGCTGAATCTGCTTGGGGGAATATTATCGAACGGCCGCACATCGCGCCTCTATCGCCGAATGGTGGTTGAGGATCAGTCCGCATTGCAGGTTAGTGCGCAAAATGGGTATCCCGGCAGCAAGTATCCGGGGCTGTTCATTGCGTTTGTGGTGCCAAACCAGGGTGTGGATATGGAAGACGTGGAAGAGACACTGCGCGAAGAGTTTCAGAGCATTATTGACGAAGGCGTTACCCAGGAGGAACTCGACCGGGTGCGCACAAACAGGCGTGCAAGTCTTGTGAGGTCACTCACATCGAATTCCGGAATAGCACAAACGCTCGCATCTGCTCATGTGAATGGAGGAAGCTGGAAAACCGCCTTCACGGACCTGGAGCGACTCGAAGAAGTAACGGTGGATGATATTCAGCGCGTGGCAGAGACATACATTAAGAAAAGCAATCGTACAGTGGGTATGATTAAAAATGTGCAGAGTGAAGAAATGGCAAGAATCGACTCAGAGGAGTAAATGATGAATTTAAAGAATATAAAACAGCTGACTGTATTTGTGTTTGTACTAATTATAGCTGTGTCCTGTGCTACTCAGGAACAGGCTACAACACCACAAAATATTCCGGTAGATATTGACGGACTCGACTATCCCGAGCTGAACGATTATCAGATTCCTGAAGTGGAGACATTTGAGCTGGATAATGGAATGAAGTTTTATCTTGTGGAAGATGATGAAGTTCCGCTGATTAATCTGAATATGATCGTTCGAGCGGGATCATTTATGGAACCTGAAGATAAGATAGGCCTCAGCTCTATCATGACCAACGCCATGCGGAACGGTGGTTCAGAAACCTATCCCGAAGATGAACTCAACCAGCTTCTGGAAGATAAAGCCGCCCAAATTGAGTTTGGAATGGGCCGCACCAATGGCTCAGTTTCACTGAATACCCTCAAGGAAGATTTTGATGAACTGCTGCCTGTATTGGTGGATGTAATGATAAATCCGCTGATGCCGCAGGAGAAGATCGATCTGGCGATTCGCCAGCAGCGATCGTCCATATCACGGCGAAATGATGATGCGCAACAGATCGGCTTTCGGGAATTCAGCAAACTTATTTACGGTGAAGATTCACCCCAGGCCCGCACAACCGAACTCTACACCCTGGATAACATCACGCGGGAAGACCTGGTCGAATTCCATCAAAATGCCTACACCGGCCAAAACCTGATGGTGGGTCTCGTTGGAGATTTCGATGTAGATGAAATCAAGCCAATTCTGGAAGAAGCTTTTTCCGAAATCCCCGCCGGTGAACGCAACGAACTGGATTTTGATGAGGTTGACTATGAGTTTGAACCATCTATTCATTTTGTGGACAAAAGAGATGTGAACCAGTCTGTTGTGTTGATGGGCCATATTGGCGGTTATCGCGACAATCCTGATTACGCGGCTCTCCAGGCCATGAATGAAGTGTTGAGCGGTGGATTTTCCGGCCGCCTCTTTCAGAATGTACGCTCCGATCAGGGGCTGGCCTACTCCGTATTTGGAAACTATGGCAGCAGCACACTCTATCGCGGACAGTTTTATGCCGGGGTGTTTACCCGAAGTGAAGCCACGGCTGAAGCTATTGAGGCGGTCCGTCGGGAAATGGAAAGATTACAGGAAGAGCCGGTAACTGAAAAAGAACTTGAAGATACGCGCAACTCCATATTCAATTCTCTTGTGTTTCGTAACGACAGCCGTTCAGATGTATTGAATCAGCGGATGAATAACGAATACCTGGGACTGCCGGAAGATGCATTTGAAACCTACATCGAGGAGCTGCGTGAAGTTACGCCCGAAGATATACAGCGCGTTGCACAGGAGTATATGCGTCCGGATCAGATGAAAATTCTTGTGGTAGGAAATGGCGCGGAACTTGGTGATCAGCTGGAGCAGTTTGGTGATGTTCAGGAAGTGGATATCACGATACCAGAGTCGGCGGAAGATGAAGAAGTTGTTGCCGGTGATGCTTCCCAGGGTCGTGAATGGATCAACAAAATGGCTTCGGCCGTTCTACCCAATGGCGGCCTAACAGGCAGCGTGGTGATGGATGCTGATAACAATGTTCAGACACCGCAGGGAGAAATGCAGATGGGAATCACGCAAAAAATTGATTTTGAATCGGAACGCATCGAAGCTGATATTAATGCTCCGATGGGTCAGATTACCATGACGATAGAGGATGGCGAGGGAAGTATGATCATGGGAGGAAACCCAATGCCGATGCAGCCGGCTCAGAAAGACCAGATGCTTGCAGAACTCTATCGCAGCCCGATCTATCTGGCTATGAATAAGGATGAACTTGATGTTGAATTCATGGGTATGGAAGAGATGGATGGAAATACATACGCTCGTGTACGTGTGAATGATGAAATAGATCTCAATCTTTATCTCGATCCGGATACATCACTGCCGATGATTACCACATACCGAACGTTTAACGAGCAAATGGGTGCAACGGTTACTGTTCAGCTCAATTCCCTTGACTGGCGGGAAAGCGGTGGTGTGATGATGCCTTATGAAATGATAAGCTACGCGGATGGTGAACAGGTGTCATCCACGATTCTGAATTCACACAGTGTGGAATAATTTAAGATTCTCAAATAATGAAATAGTAAAAGGCCACACAAGTTGTGTGGCTTTTTTATTTTAAAAGGGTTTAAACGGAGATCTGCCTGATGTGTTGAATCCTAAAATGGCAAAGTGATTTTTTATTAGACATTGATTTTATCGCAGATTTTCGCTCAACGTTGACGATCTTGGATTTTGAAATTATTTGTTCAATGTATTGAGTTATTCGCTGTGCGGGATGACTGAGTACCAGGGCTTTTCATAATCTTCTTTAAATGTTTGAATGATTATTTAGATTGATGATAGTATGATTAAAAAACTCAAATTTGATTAAAGAAATGGATAACAAAACAAGCAGCCTGCTGAATGGTAAATTAAATGATGATGAATACGGAGAATTTTATGCCGGTTATATACGTCACAGCCGCGGACAAAACCTTTTTCTTCGGTTTGATGAGGGAAGAAAACAGATCAAAAAATTGGTTGCAGAACTGGATGATGATCAGGCGCTCTACCGGTATGAGAAGGGGAAGTGGTCGATTAAAGAAGTTTTGGGACACCTGACGGATACGGAACGCATCATGGGATACCGTGCGCTTTGTTTTGCCCGAAATGACAGTACTGAACTTCCCGGCTACGATCATGACCAGTACGTGGCAGAAGCCAATTTTGACGACAGACAGCTCCGGGCTCTTTTTGAAGATTATGAAACGGTAAGATCTTCAACCATATCGCTGTTTCAATCCTTTACGGATCAGATGCTTCAACGAAGAGGCACAGCCAGCGGAAATCCGTTTTCTGTGCGGGCGCTGGGATTTGTAATTGCGGGCCATGAAATACATCATTTGGATATTATCAGGGAAAAGTATTTGGCGGAATTAGGTGATTTCAGTTCTTTTACTGAATTGTCGGGATAGTGTTAAGTCAAACTTAGTTTGTCTGTAAATAATTCGGTTTTAAATCTGGCCGATTCTATTTGCTTATGACCCGACATTTCATAGAAGAGTTTACACCAGTGTGGTTATGGGTAAATCATGTTAGTTCTTATAAATAATACTCCTGCAGAATCTGGCAAGTATTAACAGATCGATCGTTTCTGCTATACTTTGGTGGTCCAAAAATTCATTTACAATTTCATACTGTATTTTGAAAGATGTAAATACTGAAAAATATAAAAGTTATAGTTTTTGCATATTATTATTTACTATAGTCATCAGCCGATAGGCACAGCAAAGTTCTGCAATATTTTCTACGGCGTTCTAAATAAAATTATCACCTACAGATGTAGTACTTACAGATATAAATAGTCTGTTTATCTGAGAAAAACATATCAAAAATGAAAGCGAACAAATCGTTGGATGATATTTTAGAGCTGACAAGAGAGATTGCGCTGCAGGAAGTT
>CAYOLE010000190.1:0-6857 GCA_964404705.1 uncultured Rhodohalobacter sp.
TGGATGACTCATCCGATGACTCCAGTTGGATAGTTCACCATTGACATGACACTAATGTTTACGCTCCTCTTTCAATACATAGTTACGATGACGGTCTTTTGTTAACCGACCGGTTTTGTTGAATAACGAATGATAAAAGAAAAGCTGAGCTTGTTCACGAAAAGCTTCTTTAAGAATGAGAGTTTTTGCTTTCTTTGCCTCGATAGGTGAATAATCGATCATCTTCATTGCGTAATGATTCAGGTGATATTCCGTTGGAATCAAATCCCCAAGGAAGTAAGCTGTTTTTCCCTTGTCATGAATTTTTACCACCTGATGGCCAGGTGTATGACCGCCGGAACGAACCAGATCAATTCCCGGTACTGGTGATACGTTTTGATCTATTAATTTAAAACGGCCATCAGCTTTAAGTCGATAAAGTTCATCCAGACGATAATCTGCTCCGGGTGTTTTCTGATTTTCCATTTGCTTAGAAAGTGCAAAATCCCATTCTTTTTGTTGTACAAAATAACGGGCATTTGGAAATGTGGGTTCGGTTTTAAAATTCTCAGATACCCGTGTGCAGCCGGCAGAGTGATCAAAATGCAAATGGGTAAGAATCACCAATGAGATATCATCCTTTGATAATCCGAAAATTTCAAGATTTGTGACCACATTTGATGTGTTTTCGTAATCGCTTGTAGAATCAAGTCCCCATCCAAGGCCGGGATCGACAACAATATGGCGATCGCCATCGGAAATAAGTAGCGGATCAATTCCAAGAGCGGAAGAATAACGGCCAAGGGAAATATCATCCCCGGCATTGTTGAGCCGGGCCGGGTCCATTTTTTTGAACGTTCCATCTTCGAAGAGTTCAAAAAAACCTTCACTTAGCTGTTCAATTGTAAAACGTCCGATATTCATTGGATATCAACAGTATTTTATACAATTCATGTGGAAGTGAGTTCGTCCAAGCATTTTTGGACGAAAATGTTTTTCGGTTTAATAAAATAACGAATGAATGCTCAGTTTATATATTGAATTATCTTCCGGGTCCGAAGTAAAGAGAATGGTTAATTCACGTCAAATCGCAATGGCAGCAGCGCCCAGTTGGTTCCCCTGGGTTGATCCATTAGCATCAGTAAATCCTGTGCTTCATTGCTGTTGAACGGATCGGGCAGCCAGCTTTGTATCCATGCATTAAGCCTGGCATTTCCTGAATTAAAAAGGGTTTCGAAAAGATCTTTCTGTTTTGGATAGGGATCAATTCTCCAATCGTCAATACCCGCTTTTTCAGCTGCAATTTCAATGGCTCGGTCAATTCCGCCTATTACATCAACCAGACCTGCCTCTTGGGCATCGGTGCCTGTCCATACGCGTCCCTGTGCTACTTCGTGAACCTCATCCCGTGTCATTCCCCGGGATTCAGCAACAATTCTCAAAAACAATTCATAGCCCTGTTCAATATTTTCCTGTATAATTCGCTGCTCTGCAGGTGTAAATGGGTTGGTGACGTTATAAAGATCGGCATATTCATGTGTCTTGAAAATATCGAATTCAATACCCAAATTTTCATTAAAGAGTTCCTGGGAATTAAACAACAGGTTAAAAATACCGATGGATCCGGTGATGGTGTTTGCACCGGCAACGATGGTGTCGGCTCCCGCTGCGATGTAATATCCGCCGGATGCAGCCACACTACCCATAGAAGCAATGACGGGTTTTTTCTCTGCCGCTTTTCGCACATTGTTCCAGATGAGGTCTGATGTAGTAACAGCTCCGCCTCCGCTGTTCACATGAAAAACAATGGCTTTGACATTATCATCATCGAGGGCCGATTCGAATTGGTCCCGGATCGTAGATGCGGTAATCGCGGCCTGTGTGTTTAAAGGATTTGTTCCCAAATCAGGCATAATGGCACCTGAAGCGTAAATTACAGCAATTTTATCGTCCGATGGATCATCGAGCCCTGCACTTGAGCCTGATACCCTGGAGTACCGGCCAAAGTTAATTGTCCTGAGATCGTCATCTTCTTCGATGCCGATGCGCTGCTTAATGATTTCCTTAATTTCGTCGTGATATGCAAATTTGTCTATAAGACCGTTGTCCAGTGCAAATTGCAAACGATCAATTGGTGGAGAGTTAAGCATGTCATGAATTTCATCAGCCGATTTTCCTGTTCTCTCAGATATCGCCTGTACAAAGCGGTCTGATGCGGCATTCATTATGTCACGGATTTGCTCTTCGCTTTCGGGCGAGCTTTCGCGCTGGATAAAAGGCTCCACGGCAGATTTGTATTTCCCTACACGGAATACTTCAGGTTCCACACCGATCTTATCCAGCATTTCACGATAAAAGCTGATTTGCGCGACAAAACCGTCGAATTCAAAATTGGTTTCGGGAGGTGTAAAAACAGAATCAGCTAAAGATGCGAGAAAGTACGCTTTTTCGTTCACACCGATATCATCTGTACTGAAATAGAGAAACTTACCGCTCTCTTTATATTCCTGTAAATAATCATATGCGCTTTCAAGATTCGCCCACGAAGCAGTTACATGGTTTGTTTTGACCCATACACCCTCAATATTATCTTGAGACGCCGCTTTTTGAAGATTTCTCTTCAGTGATTCAAGTGATACCGGTGAGCCGATAGATGGCTTGATGATTTCCTCCAGAGGATCAGGGACAATTCGCGCAGGAATATCTCCTGATAAAGTGAAAGAGAGAACGGTATTTGACCTCACATAAGGCTCTGGTTCTGCGGATGTGCTCATGATTGTGGCAAACAGAATTAAGAGCAGCAACAGGATCCCAATAATAGTTCCCAGAATAGATGCCAAAAAGGTCTTCAGAAATTTCATATAGATCGTATTTACTTGGTATTATTAAGAATTGGGTGAATTGACGGTCTGTATTCAATGTTCAGAACTTAAGAAATAATCGAATGAAATCACGCCGAAAAATTCTATACGTGCTATGAAGAAATATGATGCATTAATTATTGGTTCGGGACACAACGGGTTGATTACAGCCTGTTATCTTGCCAAAAAAGGATACAATGTTTGTGTTCTTGAACGACGGGATACAATTGGCGGAGCCGTTTGCACTGAAACAATGTTTAAATCTAAGCAGAATCCACACGGATTTCGGATGGATGTGGGCTCCTCGGTTCATATCATGATTCACCAAACCGGAATTATTGAGGACCTTAAGCTCACGGATTACGGCCTCGATTATATTGAGATGGACCCGATTATGAGTTACCCGGTTCCAGATGGTAAAGGTGTGATCCATTTTTTTAAAGACCTGGAAAGAACACTGGAATCGATCGCTAAAGTAGCACCGGAAGATGTTCAGAACTACCGGGAATTTGTTGAGTTCTGGGGGCGTATCAACAAGGGAGTTCTTAAGGCGTTTATGGTGCCTCCAAAAAGTAAAAGCATTATCACAGAACTGATGAAAGGACAGATCCGTGATGGATCTATGTTCAAAAAAGGAGAGCAGGTAAACGGACTTCAAAAAATATTGGGAAGTTATGGAAGTGTAGTGAAGAACGCATTTGATAGCCCTTCTATGCAGGCAGCACTCACATGGTTTGCAGCTCAGTCCGGTCCGCTGCCTGATCAAAGCGCTACAGGCGATTTTGCCGGATGGCAGTCGATGCTTCATCAGAGCGGAGCCAAACATCCCCGGGGCGGAAGCGGTATGCTTACCCAGGCGATGAAAAACCTGATCGAAGCTCATGGCGGCACGGTACTTTCTGATCACCCGGTGAAATCAATTGAAATTGAAGATGGAAGGGCCCGGGGGGTGCTTACAGAGGATGATGTATATTTTGGAGCAGATCTGATTATTTCCAACGCACATGTTCAAACCACGATGTTAAAACTGGTGGGTCGCAGGCATCTCGATGACTCACTCTTCAAAAAAGTGGAAAATATACAGGTGGGGAATGGTTTTGGAATGGTGATAAGATGTGCGGTAGAAGAATTGCCGGAATACACCGCTTGCCCAAATGATCCTTATGTGCATAACGGCATGCAGCTGCTGGCACCGTCAACCGATTATATGAACCGGGCTATCGGAGATTACATAAAAGGCAATCCTCCGGGGGAGCCCGCCGTATTGGCGATGACATTTTCCAAAATTGATCCTGATGCGGCAAAAGATGGAAACCATACGTTATTTGCGTGGGCACAATGGCATCCATATGAGCTTGCAAATGGGGAAAAATGGGATGACATCAGAGAGCGGGAGGCTGATAAAATCTATGATGTTGTAACCCGCTATGCTCCCAATATGAAGGGAAAACTGATTGACCGTTATATCCAGTCGCCGCTCGATATTGAAAGAAAGCATGGCCTGTTACGAGGTAACGTAATGCATGTTGAAATGAATATAGACCAGATGTTTATGTTCAGGCCCACACCAGAGCTAAGCCAGTATGAAACACCGATCGAAAATCTGTACCTTTCCAGCGCTTCATGCCATCCCGGCGGCGGCGTATTTGGAGCTGCAGGCTACAACGCAGCACAAACGATCTTAAAGAAACATAAACGAAATAAATTTTTTGGAGTCAGACGTTGAAACTTCATTTCCCCAATTCCTATGCAGAAATTGATCTGCAAACTGTCACTCAAAATCTTAAGGAGTTAAAGAAACGATCTGGCGTAGATAAGATTCTCTCCGTTGTAAAATGCAATGCCTATGGTCACGGGGCGGTGGCAGTGGCCCGGCGTGCAGAAGAAGATATCGATTGGTTTGGAGTGGCATCCGTTGATGAAGCCATAGAACTGAGAATGGGAGGCATTAAAAAGCCGATTCTTGTATTTGAAGTCCCTTCTTCGCGCAATGCGGCTGCCTATCAAACACATGGTTTAACGGCAACGATTAGTGATCCCGCTCATTTTTCGATCCTGATGGATGGTACACGATATCATCTGAACTTTAACACGGGTATGAACAGATTAGGTTTTCACACGTCTCAGGCAGAGGAGGTGCGACAAATGGCTGTAGCCAATCAAAGGCTGATCTGTACAGGAATATACTCCCATTTTGCAACGGCTGATGATCCCGGATCGGAATATGTATATACTCAGCATGAACGGTTCAGGTCGCTGCTGAAGCATTTTAAAGAAGTTCCTCTTGTGCACATGAGCAACACGGGAGCAGGAGTCCACTATAATATTGATCATTTTAATATGATACGAACCGGTTTAACAACACTTGGTTACACCGCCGGTAAAAAACAGGTGGACTGGCTGAAACCGGTACTGACCTGGAAATCAAGGCTTGTTCAGGTACGGAAAATCATGAAAGGGGATTCTGTTAGCTACGGCGGAACATGGACAGCCTCTGATGATGGTTATATTGGCACCATTCCGGTGGGATATGGAGATGGTGTGCAACGGTCACTAAGCAATAAACTACAGGTATTGGTGGATGGGGATTTTTACCCTCTTGTGGGAAACGTAACTATGGATTATATCATGATCTATTTAGGGCAGAAAAAGCTGCCTGTTGATGAGGAAGTGATACTTATGGGAGGCAGCGCCTGGGATGCCTCGCAATGGGCAGAAGCCGCGGGAACCAATGTTCACGAAATCCTGACCGGCCTCTCATATCGAATGGCCAGGAATTACAAAGATTTTTAACAAGCTAAAAGAGATGCGAGTGTTTCGAATGCAAGTGAGGATCCTGTCAGCGTTCAGTTCTGCAAACCTGTGAAGAAGAATTCCAAAAATTCAGATAAACTGACTATGGATGGTTGGCCAGTACTGAATTATAGCTCTTGTTTTTCGATGAATTACACGGATGAATGCGCAGTGTTTCGCTGAGTTTTAAGGAATAAATCAGGGAATTCACCAACTGTTTATACAAACACGAACGGGATTTGTAATGCTAAAACAACTCTCATTTAAGTGGGAAAGGCTTCAATGATTAGTTTTCCCACAAACACTGAGTGTGGCAGCCTTATAATATGGCATCCAGTTCAATATCATACCGAAGGGTATCATTTCGAAAGGCTTCAGTTAGACCTCCTGACTGAATATTTGCAAATCCTTCCTCCGGCGGTACAATCAGTACCCGCTTTTCTCCTTCACGCATCCCGATAAGACCCTTTCGAAGGCCATGAGTAAATGATCGTTCCACATTATAATTCTGGGAAAACCGTGGCGTAACATCAAGTACAGTTACGACATTAGGTGTCGTCCTGTCATCCTGATAACTGCTGTAAATGATTTCACCATCCAAATTTCTAAGGGTGATGTAAACGAAGAGATCATCACGAATCACGACCTGATCTTCACCGTAGCCTTCATCAATGATATATTTGATGGTACCATCCTGAACAGGCTCAGCTTCAATTCCACTGATGTCAAAAGGTTCTGGTACATTATCGAAAGTGGGTTCCGGAATACTGAAATCAGAATCAGTTGTGCATGCGGTTGTAATGAAAAGCATCAGGAAAATGGCAAATAAAGAGAAGAGATTCGTTTTCTTCATAAAAAAAGAAGGTAATAATGGTTGATACAGATTATGATTGATAATTAAATTTTAAAATAGTTACGAAGCTAATGTTATGTCAACTGTAAAAGTTTGGTTGCAGTTAAAAGTCATCGGATGAGTTTTTTCGAAAAAAAGAGATTTTTATAAAATTGTGATGACTTTGGATTGACTCATCCGATGACTCCAATCCGCTATTTCATCAATGACACGTCACTAACATCGCATGAAAATAACCCCATTTATGTCAAACCTTAAAGATCGCAATATTTTACCCCGGATAAAATGTTTTTAGCTGTCCTGTTAAAGTATCCGATGATTAAGTATCAGATGAACCCCCTAACGCAGCATCGAGCTCTTTCTTGCGTCTG
>CAYOLE010000191.1:0-6826 GCA_964404705.1 uncultured Rhodohalobacter sp.
ATCCAAATAAACCGTAACGCCTTAGGATGAGTATATATTCACTGTCTACAATGGTAGTGTGAATTGCTTTTGCAGGACCCCATCCAAATATCATCGATTCGTAAAATATCGTCAGATTCAGATACCAGGCAAGCAGCCGCATTTGCCAGCTGGTATCTTCGGCAATATCGGAAAGAGAGGCAAAACGGGTGATAATTGCATCCGATAATAAGCCAATAAAAAGAACAGAAATCAGCAAAAAGCCTGTTAAGAGTAAAGCAACCTGTTTAAATGTCAGGCGGCTTTTAAATGTATTGAGCCCGAACACAATTATCAGCGCAATTGATAGTACAATTATAGCAGTTCGCGACTGTGTAAGCGCAAGCGTAAATGAAAATAGAATGACTAATAGTGTAAGAGATACTTTCCGGTAAACTTTCTTCTCATAAAAAACCAAAACAGCGGCTACAACTGCACCGAGAGTTAATGCAGTTCCATATGTGTTTGGATTAAAAAAGGTGCCCATCATCCGGTTATGAACATCATAAATACGTTCGGCGAAGTAGTAAGGGCCGGTAATTCTTTCAAAACCAAAAATTCCATAGAATTGCATCAGTCCAATAACTGAGGATATGAAAAAAGAAAAAACCACCACATACAGAAGTCTGTAAATATCTTCTTTATTCAGATTAAACCGGCTGATTGCCACCACAACTATCAGAAGCTTAAAAACTTTAAGCAATTCAAAATAATCGCTGCCAGTAACGGGAACTCCCAGCACATATCGCCCATGCATAAGTGACACTATTATGGCGAATCCAAATGCAATGACTGCATAGATAAAATAGTTGTAAAAACGGTCTTTTCCTTTTGATTCGCGGCGTAAAATCAGTAATGGAAACAACAGGAAAAACAAGAGTTCCTCTACACGAATATCAGGTAACCCAGGCAGTGCTGAGAGTGGAGGTAAGACAATACTGGAAAAAAGCACTGCTCCTGCAATATGGAAATCTTTAATCTGTAATTCAGTCCGGGCTGCAAACCAGACTGCAGCAGAAAAGAACATTAATACAAGCAATAGCAGGGGCTTTTGCAGAATAAAAACCAATAATACCAATAGCAGAAGCATTGCAGTAACCCATAAATGGTGCAAACTTCCTGTTCTGATAAGATCTGTTTTTGATTTCAAACCCTCATTCTACTTGGCATCCCGAATAGAATCGGTGATTAGATTTTTATATTTATCCTGATATAGTTCGTATGAAATGATATAACCAATGCCAGCAACACCACCGATCAGACATAGTAAAATTACCAGAATTGACCGTGTTGGGCTGGTTCTTTTGGTTGGAATTGCAGGCTGATCAATATATTGTAAAGAAGGTGATTGGCGTGCTTCCTGAATTTTCAGTTGCTCATATTGCTGAATTAAAAATTCGTATAGAATAGTTTGCACTTCTCTTTCCCGCTCCAGCTGCACAAACTGCATTACAAGGTCCGGAGCTGCCTGAAAGGAAGGAAATAAACGAAGAGAATCAGCAGATGAACCGAATAATTTTATATCATTGAGCCTGTTTTCCGCCTGTTCAATTGCAATCTGTTTTTGTCTTACTTCAGGACGTGATGAACCCAGAGATTGGCTCATTGCGGCAAGTTGTATTTGGTCTGCAATAATCTGAGCCTCCAGATAAGCGGCGGTCTCTACAGCAGCCTCGATCTGTTGCGGAAGTGCAATCAATGAATTTTCAAGGGAAAAATCTCTGAGTTTTTCCTCTGCTAATTGCAAATCTCTTTGATTTTGCTGAAATCGTTCTTCGACAAGAACTCTTTCAGACGTTGCTTTTTCGACGCTTAGAGTTGTAAACCGCCTGTCCAACTCAGAGGTAACAAACTCTGCCAGGTCGTAGGCAAACTGGCGTGTTTTCTCTGTATCCTCTTTAAAGTTAAAAAAGTTTGATTTGGCGTGAACAGATATCCTGATCATTAACTCATCATCAATAGTTACAAATACCATATCACGAAAATTCTCAATCGCATCCTCAAGGGTAGCTGCTTCAAATTTACTCATCAAATCAAACTCATTTATCGCATTTACGGCCAATTCCCGGCTTTTAAGAATAGACATGATCTTGTTTGTTTCAGCCCCGCTATCCCCGGTTAAGGAACCAATGGCGCTGCCAAGTCCTTCAGTCATGTGTGAGGGTAATATTGCATTTGCAATATTAAAGCCGCCTTCGGGTAGAATAGTAGCGGATGAAGTAAATGTTTTCGGTATAATCAATGCGATTATTATAGAAACAATAACAACAGTCAATAGATGTATAACTAAAAATTTTCTCCACCTGTACGTTAGCCTTACATAGTAGGAGAGTGAATTATTTTCGTGATTTTTTTCTTCCATTCAACTACGGATATTAATTATTGACATTACACCACGATATACTGTTTTTGAATGTATAAGAAGCTTTAATTACTGAACCAGTTCCTTTAAGAGGAGTGAAAGCTGCTCTGCATGCTTTTTTCTGTCGTAATTCTCTTTTACAAACCGGAATGAATTTTTTGTCAGTTCCTGCCTTTTATCCTCGTCCGCTTTCAGCTTTAGAATAGTTTCGGCCAGAATATCTGCCTCGCCGGGCGGAACAGTTATCGCACCGCCGCTCAGTTCCCCTATTGTTTGCAGGGCTCCGCGGGCTGAGGTTATAACCGGAACTTCACAAGCAAGATATTCGTAAAATTTTACCGTAACAATAGATTCCAGGGCAAATCGATTATTGACCGGATTTACGGCAATATCAAACGAAGAAATATAATATGGAATCTGAATGTGTTTTTTAAGTCCTACCCAGTTTACATTATTAGGTTTGTACTCATCAAGCAAATATTGCAGGCGGTTGTTTCTGCCGCTGTCTCCCACAATGATAAACTCTATGGAGTTGTCTGATTCGCAAAGTTTAGCCGCCCGGATAAGCGTATCAAGATCGTGTATGAAACCGAGGGAACCCACATAACCCACTCTGAATTTATCTGAATCTATATGCTCATCAATATTTGATGCAAAATCCTGCTTGTTGTTGAAGAGGTTCAGGTCCACACCGTTCGGTATAACGTGTGTCGGAGTTCCAGAGGCTCGTTTTTCAATTATTTTTTCTGATGCGTCTGTTACAGGGATCAGCAGGTCTGCATTTCTGTAAAGCCATTTTTCGAGAGATCTGCCAATCTTTACAAAGAGATTGTTATTTTCAAGGGCTTCTTCATTCACGACAGATTCAGGCCATATATCACGTATTTCAAATACAAATTTTGCTCCGAATAATTTCGATAATATACACCCCGAAATGGCTGCAAAAATGGGTGGAGAAGTCGCGTAGACGATATCATACCTTTTAGGGTTGTTCACTACAAAAAGAAAGCTGCTAATCATAAATGAGAGGAAAAATGTAATCTGCTGTATAAAATTTCTTCTTTGATTTGCTTTCACCCAAACCCGGTTAATTGTCAGATTCTCATTTATTTTTTCGCTGTAAACCCAGCGGTCTTTATACTCCCGGGGTGTTTTACCGGTTGGATAATTCGGAATTTCACAGACCACATCTACATTCCAATCATCATCGGCAAGATAGCTGGTAATGGCATCACTCCGAACAGCTCCGGCTCCGATTTCCGGCGGATAATATTGTGACAGGTAAAGTATTTGTTTCAAAATAGTTGCCTAACGTGTGATGGCTACATAAGTAGTAACTACGGCTGTAATCGTCGAAACCGTAGTCAGTACAAGTTGAAGATTACTTCGGCGCAGATTCCTCACCTGTATATCGTAATTTCTTCGAGCCTGGAATTCATCATAAGGAACTCTGTCCACATAAATGATGTCGCCTGATTGTAGTGTTGTTTCTGATGGGGGTTTCCATGCCCGGCTTCCTGCTTTAATAACAAACACCCGCTCCGGATCAGCCGCTATTGTCATGCCCCCGGCTTTTTGTAAGTAGTCGTCAATTTGCATTGATTGGTTAAAAGTGTAATTGCCGGGATTATTTACCTGACCATATAATATCACTGCGTTGTGATCTCGCGGGATGTACAGACGATCACCATGACCAATCATAGTTTCATTTAATTCCGATTCATCATTCAAATTTACATGAACACGGTTTTCTGTATTTAACTCCTCCTCCATCTGGAGGTATTCAAACCCCTGAGCAAGTTGATCAGATGAGCGTTGCAGCTCAGCAATATTAAATGCAGTAGACGGACGGACATTTCGGGTGTTTATTGCACTGCGGATTATATAAGCGCTTTCGGCAAGCGCATTGGGAGTAAGACCGCCCGCTGTATCGAGCAGATTTCTAAGAGATGTTTCTTCGTCTTCAATAGGATAATTTCCCGGCATTATAGCTTCGCCTTGAACCCATGCTGAATAATTCCTGGCATCATCTTCAAGGTACGGAACTATAATATGGTCATTAGGAAGAAGTTCAAAACTTTTCCGGTTCTCATCAGTAAGTTCCAGTTCAATTTTACTCGTTTGCCTGTTTTCTGTTCTGTGGATAACCATCCTGTTGCGGTCGGCTTCTTCCAGATAGCCCCCGGCCATGTCAAGGAGACGTTCAATGCCGTCGGTATTTTGATATTCCAATTGCTGTGATGAGTGAACTGCACCCGAAATAGAGATAGATGGTGATGTTTGGGAACGCCGCGGGATCCTTATCTGATCGCCACTGAACACATAAGGGTTTGAATCAACATCACCATTGCGAAAGTAGGGAACAAGATCACCTTCGAGCGGATCTTCACTGCCTGACCTTGAAATCCTGATGTTTCGAAGAGAAAAATTCGTTGTGGAAAGAAGAGCCTCTTCAACATCTTTTGGACTGATCTGATCGGGATCAACTGTTCCATCGATCAGCGCTGCATAAACGATGGCATCAAGACGGGTACCGGCAGGAACTATATACCTGCCAGGGTAGGGAATATCTCCGTGAACATGCACCGCTACCGGCCGCGGGCGATCAATAGTTACATTTAGGTTAAATTCATTTAACTCTCGTGCAATAGCCTCTTCAATTTTGTTGTGAGCTTCAGCAAGCGATAAATTATTAACATCAACATTGCCTACCAGCGGTATGAAAACACGACCCTGTGAATTAAGAGGCAAACCACGTGCAGTTAAGGGTACAGGGCCTGATACATCAATTGAAAGTACATCTTGCGGGCCGAGTCTAAAATGTTCACTCTGTAAATATTCTGGGGCAGGGAGCTGCCGGTCCAGTAACTGCAGGCCGATTTGGTCCACAAAATAGATCTGGTCTGTTCCAATAACTGTTTGAAAGGGGTTGGACTGAGACTGCTCAGACTCGCCATTTTGGTTTTGCGCTACGATTGTTGAGAATAGTGTTAGTGATAGTAAAAATGTACCGCAAAGAATAATTAACAGACGGTGAAAATACATAAATCTTATCTCAAAATATTTTGAAATTATACAGCTGATTTTGAGTCAGCTTCCATCATTTACCACAGTTTTTTCGAATCATAAGGCATCGATCACACAAAAGGCTAATGATGCATCTGGTAAAATGAATCATTATTTATAATAAATACTTACACCAGCCGACTGATACATAGCCTGATTAAGATAATGAAGTATCACCCCCATTGCATCAAAAAGGTCTATTTAAAATTCAGATCATTTGATCATCAGCTGGAGAACGTTGGTGAACAGTTTTAAATTACTCTCCTTCACTTACAATTACACCATTTATCAACACCTTCTTTACAGTTGATGTATATTCGAACGGATCTCCGTTAAACAACACCAAATCGGCTTGTTTTCCTTCTTCAAGAGATCCTGTCTGGTTATCGATACCCAGAACCTGGGCCGCATCAATTGTCAGTGCATTCATTGCATGGTTGTAATCCATTCCATTGGCCACAGCAATCGCCGCTTCAAAATGAACCACGCGGGTTTTAGGAACATACCCTTCGTATCCGCTTTGAAATAAAACAGTGATCCCGGCATCGGCAAGTTTACCTGCGGTTTCGAACGATGCATTTTCGCCGTCGCCGCCAAGCCGCATCATTGTTGGGTGGATAATAACAGGAACGCCGGCTTCTTTGATCTCATCCATCACCAAATACGCTTCGGCGACACCATCCAGGAGCAGTTTAAATCCAAACTCCTGCTGCAGGCGCAAAGCAGTCATAATATCGTGGGCAGTATGGGCCGTGATCAAAGCATAGATATTACCTTCCAGTAAATCCACCAGAACCTCTTTTTGAAGATCTCTGGCCTGATCTTCATCGCCATTCATATACTCCTGGGCACGAATAAGTTCCTGACGCAACATTGCAATCGCTTTGGATCGTGTGCCGGGGCTGTCAAAATTATTGCGCACAACAGACCCGATTGTCATAGCAAGGGCGGTAGTAGAATCTACAATTGCTTCACTAACTGTGGTTCCGGTGGTTTTTACAATCATAGTCTGTCCGCTGATAACGGCACCGGGCCCGTGGCCGGTATGAACGGTTGTAATTCCGCGGTCGCGAAGTACGCCCACTAACTCCTCGCGGGCATTGTACCCGTCAATGGCCCGTAGATCGGGTTGCAGGGAACTGGACAACTCCAACTGGTCCTGGTCAGAATCCACATTATAAATACCGGCAAGTCCAACGACGGAGTGCGCGTCGATAAATCCCGGGGTTACCACGGCGGCTTCATGGATTTCGTACCCCGAAGGAATATTCACCGAGGATTCAGCCCCCACCTCTTCTATGAGACCGTCGCGTATCAGAACCACGCCATTTTGAATCGGATCACCCTCAGAAGTATATATCGTGTCACCTTTTACGGCAA
>CAYOLE010000192.1:0-6808 GCA_964404705.1 uncultured Rhodohalobacter sp.
CCACGGACTCCTGCAGGATTCACTTCCAAAAACCACGAAAGCGAATCGCGACCAGTGTCTCAAGACTTAATTCAAATCTAAATATTTCATGGAACCAAGATTACAACGACGCGTGCAACGATACGGCTGGGATAAAGCCGCTGAATATTATGAAGTTTGCTGGGAACAGCAGTTGAGACCAGCCCAGGATAAACTGCTCGAGATGGCCGCTCTGAAGCCGGGTGAAAAGGTGATTGAAACCTCATGTGGAACAGGGCTTGTTACTTTCCGGGCAGCCAGGCAGGTAGAACCCGGTGGTGAGGTGACGGCAACCGATCTTTCCGATAAAATGGTACAATTGGCTGCAGAAATTGCAAATAGAAAACAGATCACAAATGTCAATTTTCTACGAATGGATGCCGAAGAACTCGAATTTAAAGATGAGGATTTTGACGTGGCCATTTGCAGTCTTGGACTGATGTATTTCCCTTTCCCGGTTGAAGCACTGAAAGAGATGCACCGTGTACTGAAACCAGGCGGTCGTGCTGCCATTGCTATTTGGGGTGAAAGAAAAAACTGTGGCTGGGCTGATATATTCCCGATCGTGGATGACCGGGTGGCCTCGGAAGTGTGCCCAATGTTCTTTCAGCAGGGAACTGGAAAAACCATTGAACACTCCTTCCGGACTGCCGGATTTCAGAATATATTAATAGAACGTTTTCAGGTTTCACTCAATTATCTGTCACCGCAGGAAGCCGTTCTGGCAGCTTTTGCCGGCGGGCCTGTCGCTCTTGCCTATCAAAAGTTTGATGATCAGACAAAGGAAGAAGTACACCGGGAATATCTGGATTCAATATCTGATTACCAGAATGGAAATGGTTATGCTATCCCCGGAGAATTTGTTGTCGCAAAAGGATTAAAACCATAAAAATAAAGTGGGAAATTCTAAAAAAGGCTTTGCCGAGCGAAATACTTTCCAGGAATTGGATCCGGCATTTGAGAAACACGATAGGTTCTATTAGCTGAAATCGAAAAGTTTAGCTGCTGAAAATGCAGCTTGAGATTACACCGATTTGAACTGTTTGTACAGAACAACTGAATAGATTCCGGCATTGATCAGGAGAACGCCAATCCCGAGCCAGATCTGGATTTCCCTGGTGAGGCCTTCCGGATAAATTAACGGCAGTAAATAATGTTCAATAAAACTGCTCGAATATCCGGTTTCTCCGGCAGCTTGTCTCAGGTTGTTTTCAAGTGGTGTTAGCGGACAAATCCAACCCATTGTGATGACGGTTGATGCCCATAATACAGAAATTAGATGCGGGTAAATAACCCACCACCATTTTACTACCAGTATGGCTCCGTTAACGGCAAACAAGATGAAGAGAAAATGCACGGTTAAGACAATATCTGCCAGTATACTGTATATCATAGATTCGTTGACTCCAGTAATAACTGATTCGAAATATCAATATTACTGTGTTATTTGATATTTAAAATTTTCTGAAGTTTTGAATTGAGCCGTTCCCGGTGAGATCCGGGCCAATATATCTGTCCACAATTTCTGCACTTTGAAAAACGATCATAATAACGCTTGGTGAGCGGCTTCAGTTGGTCCAGTACTTCTTGTTTCGACACTTCTTTTAGCAGGCCATTGCAGAGAACGCAGCGAGTAAATGAGCGAATTTCTTCGTACAGATCAAAGCGTATCAAGACCTCTTCAAGTTGTTCAACCGGCTGATCTGAACGTACCAGATAACCCTTATCCACAACATTGTGCATCAATAACTTTCGATCTCGCGTTAAAAGCATCCGACCTTCTTCAAGCATTATTTTGATCAGGTGCCTGTCTCTGGCATTATTCCAGTATTTTGAATCGAACCCGGCTATCCTCAGGTATCCGGCGAGTTTTCCGAGGTTTACATCGACCACAAAAGAAGGAGATTGAAGGGTTCGTATCTGCATGTGATCTGATTCGGGTAATTCCAGGGATAAAAAAACCGGATAGACACTTATTCTTTCTCCACCTTGAATCAAATCTTCAAAAGCCGCTCTCTTGCCGTTAACAAGAACCAGGTCTACCTCAGTATGGGGAACTCCGCAACCTTCGATCAAATCTTTTACAGAAGTTGATTCCGGTAAAATGCGTTTAAAGGCGCTACTTCTTCGCTTTTTTGATAAAAGTTCTTTCAAGGGTCCGTAAAAACGGATATCTACCTGGATATTATCAGTTTTATGTACTGTCAATCGTCAACTTTTATATAAAGTGAACATTCCGTTTCATATACATTAAACTACAAATATATAAAAGGATTAAATATTTACATGATACATCATTCTGATGAAGATCTAACTCTCTGGTAACTGGCACTTATACCCTGGTTACACTAATAGAAAAAAAAGCTATAGAATGGATGAGATTAGCAAAGAATTATCTGCTCGTGGAATAACAACCTATGCTATATGTTGCATAAAACATATTAATATTCATTCAAATCATGCGATAAATATATTGTGGGATGTTCGGCTTATTTATAGCCACATAATTATTCTATGTAAACATGACCATTCAAAAATATTAATTAAGATCTATTTAATTATTTTTTGAAGTAAATATGCCAAACTTATCTGGAATATTTTTTACACTTCAAAACTCATGCATACCCTAATATCTTGTCTAAAATAAGAATACAATTCTATTCCGATGATTTTAAAACAGAAAACTGGAGCAGAGAGCTTTCTGATCTGGGTTGTGAGGTTCTTAAAAATCCTTCTCAGAGGTTAAAATACTTTAGTAATATTTTTTGGCATGCAAGGACTTTGTTAAAGCAATATTTTTTGAATAAAAAGGTGCATGTCTTTGTATTCCGTTACCTGAATGACAGCCATTATCTAAGAGTTTCACTTGAATATCTGATGCGGGACCTGGTTACAGTAATGGTGTGTAAAGCACTAAGTATCAGAACGATATGGTTTTTGCATAATATAGACAGAGAAACCAAAGTACATTATCCGTTCATCAGCAGAATGAGACGCACCCTTGTAAGTTATGCCTCAGACCGTGTGCTCGTCACAGACCCACATCTGATAGAATTTGCTCTTAAATACGGAATAGACGAAAAAAAACTTGACTGGATCTGTTTTGGGATCCCTGATAAAACACTACTGGATGAGCAAAATCTTAGCCTGAGAAGCAAAATTGAAGATTTTAAAATAAGCTTTTATAAGAAAGGCTTTAAAAATGTTATCGTGGGTCTTTGTGTGTCAGAACCAGCCAAAAAGAAAACCCACTATCTGTATGCAGATTCTATTGTTGGGCCCTGCAATGAACCTAAAGATACATGCGTGATTTTGGTGATGATTGGTAACTATCCTGAAGGTGATCAATACCTTGAGGCCAAACAACGGGTAAAAGATTCACCCTTTATATTATATATAGAAGAATCTTTCTCTGTAAATGAATTATACATTTCAGATCATATTGATTTCTTTTACAGAAGTTTATCGGATCAGTCTGTTGCCTATACGCTTTATGTAGCTTGTAATTTGAACAAGCCGATCATAACTCACAACATCGGTGCGCTGCCCCTGATTGTCGAAAGAGAAAAAATTGGATTTGTGCTACGGGATCATAAACATGAATTCTCAGATATCCTTATTTCCCTGACTTCATGGAATTCAGAGGGGAATAAAAATTTTTTAAAAGAAAGATCTTGGAGAATTGCAGCAGAAAGAATGCTCGATAATATTAAAAAAGCGGGTGTTCAGCCTAAATGCGGCTGAATCTTTATCTGTCAATCAGCCATCGAGTTCAGCTCGTGCGAAATAATCGCCTGTGGATGGGCATCCAGGATTGATCCGATAAGCGAATGGCCGGAACGGGGAAAACTCATAAACTGAACAAAGTATTTAACTTCCTTAAATGTACGCGGCTGAAATAAAGTGGCGAATCTCCCCTGAAGCCCAAGTTTCCATACCGGAATATCTACATGTCCCCGTGACTGCTCGCCCTGAAACCGGGGTACGCTATGAGTCGTTTTCAATTGTTCCAGCACATATTTAATATTCATTTATTAATCAGTAGGATTCTTATTAAAACCGGTTGATTGCATGTGGATAAAGGTTTATTTAATTCATCCTAATCTCATTCAGTTCCATACCGAATCGCCTTTATTCTCTTTAAAACCGGTGGATGCGAATAGTTCAGATACACATAAAAAGGATGAGGGGTAAGATTACTAAGATTATCTTTTGATAGTTTCTTCAGCACGTTTATCATTTCTTCGGACTGATCGATGGTCGATGCCGCAAAATGATCGGCTTCATATTCATGTTTACGGCTCATTTTTTGCATAAAAATTCCAAGTATGGTTTCAACCGGGGAGTAGAGCAGGCCGAAAAAGAGAAGACCGGCATATACGCTCATCTCTTCCATAAAGAATGCATCAAACAAGGCCGGTACCTGCAGAAAAATGGATAGTAGTGCAAACATAACTCCTGTATGGAGTGTGCTGATCACCATATTTTTGACGATATGTTTCTTTTTATAGTGTCCGATTTCGTGGGCTAATACTGCAACCAGCTCTTCGGTTGTATGATTTTCGATAAGAGTATCATATAAGGCTATTCTCTTGTTTTTACCAAATCCGGTAAAAAAAGCATTTGATTTTGATGATCGTTTTGAGCCATCCATAACATAAATACCCTGCAGGGGAAAGTTCACATTATCGGCATAATTTTCGATTGCCTGACGAAGTTCTCCATCCTCCAGTGGTTCAAATTTATTAAACAACGGCATAATCCAGGTAGGGGCGATGTATTGCATCACCAGCGAAAACGCGGTGACCGCCAGCCATGCATAAACCCAGGCCCACGCTCCTCCATATTCAAAAAATGCTATAATACCCGCCAGTAAAGGTCCGCCAATGATAACTGAAAGCAACAATCCCTTCAGCTGATCCATGGCGTAGGTTTTGGCATCGGTTTTATTGAAACCAAAACGCTCTTCTATTACAAAAGTGGAATATATTCCAAAAGGAAGGGAGATGATCATTTTTGCCAGGACAAGAGTACCGATAAAAATTAATCCGGTGCCGATCACACCAAACTCAAAACCACGCGCCCACTGGTCGAGCCAATTGAATCCGCCTGCAAACCAGAATGCAAGCAGTAGCAGCAGATCGAACGTACCGGTTATAAATCCGAATTTCGTATTAACCCGCGTATATTCCTGCGATTTGGCGTACGTTTCCTCATCGTATACATCCTCAAATTCATCCGGGAGATCTTTGGTGAGCGCTTTTAAATTGAGCCGATTGGAAATAATCCCCAGCGTAAAATCGATCAGGATTGCCGCAAGGATGATAAGGGTATAAATATTCATAGTCTGTAAGTTATCAGATTTAGACCGTCAATCCTTTCGAATTTCTGTCCTTCGAAAACAATGTCAAATCTAAGCAAATAGCAGTAGAAGCAATAATGAGTTTACCTATTCTAAGTCATTGATTTTAAAAAATGAATAGTGACCGGGTAAAGATAATTACAATAAATATTTTAGTTTAACATTAAACTAAAATTACCTATCTTTTCACAGAGAATAAATCAACATAATAGAACAAAGATGAGCACAGAAATTAAGGGATTACACCACATTACAGCTGTTTCAGGGCCGCCTCAGGAAAATTATGATTTCTATCGAAATACCCTTGGACTTCGATTCACCAAGAAAACGATTAATTTTGATGATCCGACCACATACCATCTTTACTATGGTAATTATAATGCAACGCCCGGAAGTTCCATCACATTTTTTCCATGGTCTCATGTCGGGCAGGGATCACCCTCCACGGGTGAAGCTACCGTGGTGGATTATGCCATCCCAGAAAACTCCCTCGATTATTGGATACAAAGGTTTGATGAATTGGGAGTAAAACATAAAAATCCAGCCACTCTATTTGGATTCGATATCTTACCACTGCAGGACAACGATGGAATGAGAATTCGCCTGGTTGAAGATGAACGGATTTCAAAAGTGGAAACGAAAGGAATGGGAGGAGTTGATGATAAACATGCCATTCGCGGATTTTTTGGAACCACACTAAGCCTTGCTGATCCCGGCCGAACCGCTGAATTAATGTCAGAATTTGGATGGGAACACAGTGGCAGTGAAAACGGTATTGACAGATATACTTCTGAGCCTGAAAATAACCTTGGAACGGTGGTGGATCTAAAAAAAGAACCTGATCTGAACGGGAGGTTTGGACGCGGTTCCATTCATCACGTTGCATTTCGTGTACCTGATGACGAGGCACAATCAGATTGGCGAAAAAAACTGCTACAGATGGGGTTCCAGGTAACACCGGTGCAAAATCGCGATTATTTTCGTTCGATCTATTTCCGTGAACCGGGCGGCGTGCTATTTGAGTTAGCCACAGACATTCCCGGTTTCACAAAGGATGAGTCCCTGGAAAAACTTGGGGAAAAACTGCAACTGCCGGCCTGGTATGAAAAAGACCGGGAGCAGATTGAAGCTCAGCTGCCAGAATTAAATACCTGATTAAATTTTTAGATACTTCTATATAAGTATGTAGTGTTAAGTCAACTGTAAACGTTTGGTTGCAGGGGAATAGTCATCGGATGAGTTTTTTCGCAAAAAAATGAGATTTTTATAAAATTATGATGATTTTGAATTGACTCATCTGATGACTCAATCCGCCATTTTATCATTGACACGTCAATAGTCTTATTTAATTCTTTATTCTATGGCAACTTCTGCTAAACCTTTTAAAAAATGTAACGATTTACCACTTAACACTTGTTTCATTTATAT
>CAYOLE010000193.1:0-6772 GCA_964404705.1 uncultured Rhodohalobacter sp.
CGTTTCGCGAAATCCTGCCAGAGTCAAAGTGAAAGTTGAAAAGTAAAAGACCTGACAGCGTGCACACGCGTGCAATTCGCGTGGGTTCCTGTCAGCGTCTGATTTAGGGCAGAGCGCATGGCGCATAATGAACGGTGGATATAGCTAATACTACATTTGGAACAGTTCCATTCTTATAGACGGTAATAAAAGTAGTTTGTTTGGAAAAAAGTTTATACAAGTTCTCTTTCAACCTTCTCCACTCTCCCTTTGATTTTAAATGAGATCCTGGTCCCCTCTCCTTTTCGGCTCATCACATCCAGTTTTCCTCCATTTTTTTGAACAAAATCGTGACAAAGCGAATACCCGAGACCAGTACCCTTCTCGTTTAATGTACCTTTTGTTGTTATATGGTCCTCGTCCGACATTAATTTACGAACCGTCTCTTCATCCATTCCCAGTCCATTATCCGTTACGGTGATTTCTACCCACTCATCCATTGCTTTTGCTGAAAGCCGAACCACTCCACCTTTATTTGTAAACTTCAGCGCATTGTTTACAAGATTTCTCATTACCAGAGAAATCATGTCCTGATCGGCATAAAGTTTAATCTTATCATCTATTTCTGATTTTAGTGTGATCTCTTTATTAAACGCTTTGGCCTGTTCCTGTCTTATTACATCCTGTGAAACATTCTGAAGATTAAACCATTTAGCCGAATATTGAATTCTGCCGGTTTGTGAACGTGCCCAATGAAGCAGGTTCTGCAGCATCGCCACGAATTGGTTAGAGGATTGATCAAGATATGCTACATATTCTTTCGAAGTTTCAATATCACCGTCGTAAATGCTCTGTTTCAGCAAATCTGTTAAACCGACCTGGCCTGCAGCTACGTTATTCAGGTCATGTGCAATTATTGAAAACAATTTATCTTTGGTGGAATTTGATATCCTAAGCTCTTCAGTGCGCTCAGTAATCTTCTTTTTCAGCCATTTATTTCTGCTCCGTATACTCTTAATTCGAAGTTGAACTGTAAAGAGAATAACTAAGATAGCTAATATAATTGTTGAACTGATAAACCAGCCGGTCATCCAAAATGGCGGTTTGATAATAAGAGGCAGGGAGATTCCGGCTTCATCCCACACTCCGTCGTTGTTGGCCGCCTTTACGCGGAATATATATTTTCCCGGACTCAGGTTTGTATAGGTGGCTCTTCTCTGTTCGCCTACATAGTTCCAATCCTGTTCAAATCCCTCGAGCATATATGCAAACTGATTGATTTTTCGGGCGCTATAGTCGAGAGTCGTATATTCAAATGTTAACACCGATTGATTGTAATCCAAAACAAGTTCATCGGTCAGATAAATCGGCTTTTTGAGTTCTGACTCCTCACCCACTTTAACCGACCTGTTAAATAGCAGCAGATCTGTCAATAAAAGGGGCTGCGTGGTTGTATCCTCAACCACCTGCTCCGGAACAAACCGATTGAACCCTTGCAAGCCACCAAAATAAATGTTGCCGTTTCGATCTTTTACTGATGCCCGCGGGCTGAATTCCCGGCTTTGAATGCCATCCTGTATCTGAAAATTCTTAAATTCAAAACTATCGGGATGAAACCTGCTGATACCGTTGTTTGTACTCAGCCACAGATAACCCGCATCGTCTTCCTCAATTGCGTGTATAATGTTGCTTGGCAGCCCATCCTGAGTCGTAAATGCCTGAAGCTGATTCGTTTCTCTGTCGAGAATCAACAACCCTCCACCGTGGCTTCCAAACCAGAGACGCTCTTTGGAATCTTCAAACACCAGGTGTACAATACTTGCAAAATACTGTCCATTGTAGTTGATATCATACTTGTAAAAAATTCCATCCTCTTTGCTGTATCTGCTCAGGATTTCTCCGTGCGCTCCGATCCAAACATCTCCCCGGCTGTCTTCATAAATTTCCCGGATATCGTTATTCCCCACAGTTTCAGAATTATCCGGGTTATCAGAATCAGAAACATGCCTTGTAAATGTTTCCCGATCCGGATCGAGTATACTCACCCCTCCCCAATTAGTCCCGAACCAAAGTTTTCCATCGCCTGTTTCATGAATCACAAAAACATAATTGCTGCTCAAGCTTTGAGAATCTTCAGCGTTGTGACGATAATTTTTGATTAGTTCACCAGATTCGGGATCGATCAGATCCACTCCCCCACCGTATGTGGCCACCCATATACCGTGGTCCGTTTCATGTATATCCAAAATCACATCGCTCGACAATCCTGTATTTAAATCCGGATCATACCCAAAATGATCAAATCTATTTGTTTCAGTATTAAACCTGTTGAGACCGCCTCCATCGGTTCCAATCCAGATTGCACCCTGCTGATCTTCAAATAGGGCGCGCACTATATTGTTGCTGAGGCTGTTCGGGTTGATCGGTTCATTTTTGTAATGCATGAACTTCTTCGAAGTGGCTTCTACATAATTGACTCCTCCGTTGAATGTCCCAACCCATATAGTGTTATCATTGCTTTGAAAGAGTGTGGTAATTAGATCACTGTTCAGGCTCGCAGGGTTTGTTGATTCTGATTGTAATCTCCTGATGGTTTTTTGATCCGGATCGTATACATCGATTCCGTGATTTCCAGTACCAATCCATAAATTTCCGTTGTGATCTTCAACTAAATCCGTTATCGAATTTAAAGTATTCTCAAAAAGGGAAGCACTATTCGAGTCCAGCCGCTGAAACTCCTCATCGGCACGTGAATAGTAGTAGAGGTGGCTCTCCTCGGTACCAACCCATAAAACTCCGTTTTGATCTTCATAGATCGCCCGTATAATCTGTGAAGATCCCCTATTATTGCCATCTGTGGGTTCATGCAAGAATCTTGTAAAGTTTTCAGTCTCCCGATTGTAACGATTGAGCCCGTTTTCTGTGCCGATCCAAAGTACACCTTTACTATCTTCATGCATCAGGTTGATTTGGTTATTGGTAAGTGTGCGCGGGTCATTCAGTTCTGAATAAAACCGCTCAAATGTTTCAGAAGTACGATCCATGCGGTTTAATCCGTGTGCAGTTCCCACCCAAAAATTGCCTTGGCTATCCTCCAGTAACGACCACACCGTGTTTGCAGTTAAAGTCTGCCACACATCCGGATCACTTGTGTACCTGATAAAACGTTCCTTATCACGATCATATCGGTTTAACCCTCTTGATTGGGTACCAATCCACAATGTGTGCTCGCGGTCTTCATAGATCACCTGGATATTGTTATCGCTGAGACTGTATGGATCTGCCGGGGAGTGCTTATAGATTTTGAAGTTGAGTCCATCGTATCGGTTTAGGCCATCGTTCGTTCCAAACCACATATAGCCAACACTGTCTTGTGCAATTGCCTCTACATTAGATTGTGAAAGCCCTTCCTCTATTGTGAGATGATTAAACTGAATTTCCCCGTCCTGCCCCATTAACAAACAGGGGAAAAGCAGAAACAACAGAGAAACAGTTATTTCAGCTGTTTTATTGCAATATGTAAATCTTACAGTATTCAACCTTTTGGTCAGGGACTAATTTCAATTATTAAAATTTTACATTTTATAGTGTCTGTTTTCGACGGTCAGAATCAGATTATTAACTCAGTTCCAGGATTTTTAATTTTTCATATAATCTCTCTTTTGCCTGTTAATCAATGACTTTGGTCAATCAAAGTATTTCATAAAGAAGTGTAAAACGCTCAGAAAATGAGTATGATCTTGAGCATCACCAACCTGATTTCACACCGCAAGTTCTGGCCCATAAATGTCGAATCTCTTATAGCTGAATATTAAACAGCGCCCCTGTCGACATTAGCATTAAAAGACAACCGAACGCTCAGCCATATTCGTGACCCTTACGTAGTTTGGCAGCATTTAGCTATCAGAGAGAAGAAGTAAAAAATAGGATCAGGAATTAAAAGGCAGCGAATCATTTCAAAAGGCTCAAAATTTGGATAAAATCAACGCATCCAGACACACCCCTTTTGTTCTCACCTTCCTCTCACCCCAAAGGGTGACAGGAGGAAAGGACTTTGGTTATAAGTGCTTATTAGAAATGGCATATTCGTTGTTCATACTTATATAAGTCCTGCATATCATTCTATTTTTGTTGATCACCACGCACAAATAACCCCTCTTATAACATCAATATGTGATACTCATACTATTATATTAAATTTTTGTTTTTTAAGAACTTAATGCTCTTTGGAAAGGCTGAAACTCAATATAATCTGATCCGTTAGAACCTCTAAACACAGCTACGAAAACACAACTAACGGAGACCTCCATGAAAAAAATGATAAAGTTCCTGTTTGCCGCCATCTCAATCTTTTTGCTATTAAATAGTTGTGGTGAACGTGGTCCGATGGGACCTGAAGGACCCCGGGGACCGCAGGGGCCACAAGGTCCTGAAATACTTCCAACATCTTTTGAGTTTGAGGTGGATCTGCTTCGATCCAACAATTTTGAATATATCCAGGGGATTCCTTCTCAGATTGAAGTCTTTAATTCAGACGTGATATTGGCTTACGTGTTTGAAGATTATATCCCGGAAGATGATCTTGAAGTCTGGAGAAAACTTCCTCTCACTGAGTTCAATGACCGGGGCACTCTCCTGCTCGACTTTGATTTTACCTATGTGGATCTGCGAATTTTCCTGGATGCCAGCTATACACTGGCTTCTGCCGACGAGCTTGAAGGCCTTCTAATCCGCGCTGTTCATATACCTGCCGATTTTCTGAATTCAAGCAAGACTCAGAAAGTGATTAATGCTGATACATTTGGGGAGATGGAAATGATTATCGGTTCGGAGGTCAAAAATTTACAATTGCATTAATTTGCAAACCTTCGTCACATATTTCAGAACAGTAAGTATTAAAAATCGATCTATAGATCTAAATTCGGTATTTTGATTTAAATCTTTACAACCAACATTACCAAACAGATGAAAATATCGATTCAGCGCCTGAATAACGCTGTACACATGGAAGCTAAAAATGAGGACGGTGTTACCCTGCAGATGGACGGTACCAGTGAAATTGGCGGTATCAACGGCGGATTTCGGCCTATGCAGATGTTGCTCGCCGCAGTGGGCGGATGCTCGGCAATTGACGTTGTGGGAATCCTGCAAAAACAACGGCAAAATCCAGATGATTTGAAAATTGAGGTAACCGGAGACCGTGTGAAAGTGAAGGAATATTCCGAATTTAAAACGATCAACATCCATTTCATCCTGAAAGGCTCACATCTGGATGAAAAAAAAGTGGCCCGGGCCATCGATCTTTCAATCAACAAATACTGCTCCGTGTCCAAAATGCTGGAAAAAACCGCAAAGGTAACGAGCAGTTTTGAGATTGTGGAGTAAATATCAGATATGAGACGTGAGATAATAGATGTGAAATATTAGTGTGTGTTGACGGGGCGTTGAGCGATATCGAATACAGTTTGAGCTTTGAAACCTCGAAACACATCCCTCGCTCCTGCCCATTGGCTTTGCCTTTGTCATTCGCTTTCCCCTCTCGAAAGGGGAGTTTTCATTTCACCCCAAACCAAATTAGTTCTTCCCCAACATGCCCAAAAAAAATCATTTTGAAACAGAAGCCATCCGAACTCAAACACAAACCACGGGTGAACGGGAACATTCCACACCTCTTTACATGACCTCGAGTTTTACATTTGAATCGGCCGAACATGCCCGTGCATTGTTTGCCAAAGAAGTAGAGGGGAATGTCTACAGCCGGTATTCCAACCCAAATACTGATGAATTCATTGAAAAGATGTGCAGGCTTGAGGGAGCGGAGGCTGGGGTGGCAACATCGTCGGGCATGGCCGGAGTGTTTGGATGCCTGGCCGGAATCCTGAACCAGGGCGATCACTTGCTTGCAGCGCGATCTCTTTTTGGTTCATCTCACCAGATTCTCAGCCAAATCCTGCCGCGGTGGGGAATCAGCTTTACGTATGCCGACACCACCTCTCCCGATTCATGGGAGGATCTCATCAAACCGAATACAAAAATGCTTTTCCTGGAAACGCCCTCCAACCCCGGACTCGATCTTATTGACCTGGAGTGGGCTGGTAAACTGGCCAGGGCAAATGATCTGATTTTTGCGGTGGATAACTGCTTTGCCACGCCCTATCTGCAGCGGCCTATAGAATTCGGGGCAGACCTGGTTCAGCATTCAGCCACCAAATTTATCGACGGACAGGGACGTGCCATCGGCGGGGTGATTGTGGGCAGCGAAAAATATATGGAGGATATTCAGTTTTTTACCCGCCACACCGGCCCTGCCCTCTCCCCATTCAACGCCTGGCTCTTCAGCAAAAGCCTGGAAACCCTGCCGGTACGGATGGAGCGCCACTGCGATAATGCTGAAAAACTTGCGGATTTCCTTGGAGAACATCCTGATGTGAACTTTGTGAAATACCCCTTTCACCGGGATCATCCACAAATAGAACTTGCCAAAAAGCAGATGGATCGCGGCGGTGGTGTAGTCTGTTTTGAAATTAACGGAGGTTTTGATCGTGCGAAAGCGTTCATCGACAAAACGAACATGCTCTCCCGCTCCGCCAACCTGGGCGATACAAGAACCATCGTTACCCATCCCGCTTCCACTACGCACTCTAAATTAACCGACGAGGAACGGCAGGCTGTGGGAATCACTCCGGGACTAATACGAATCGCGGTAGGCCTTGAAAACTGGGAGGATATTAGCAGAGATGTGGAGCAGGCTTTAAAGAAATAAATCAAAACGTCACGTTCATGTATTGAGGAT
>CAYOLE010000194.1:0-6767 GCA_964404705.1 uncultured Rhodohalobacter sp.
TGCAGACGGGCAGTAATGTCCCAAAAGGTTTGCCTGCGGCGCAAAGCCTTCAACAAATGTCCCGGTTCAGGCATCACCATTTGATGCATCGCCTGGTATATATCTGGCACTTGAACCTTTAAATTTATCTTTTTTAAAGGAAACATTAAACACAGTTCCTTCCGAGCTGTCTACTTCTATATCTCCAGAAAGTTGTTTGACTAAATTACTGATCAGTTTTAACCCCAGGGTTTCAGGATTTTCGATGTCTGCTTCCGGATCCAGACCTACTCCGTTATCCTGTACGGATAAATGGACAAATCCGTCTTTCTCATCGAGGACAACCTTTAATTTTCCATCCCGATCATCCGGAAAAGCATGTTTCAGGGCATTGATCAAAAGTTCGTTTACCAACAATGCACATGGTATGGCCTGGTTAATGTTGAGGGTCAGGGAATCTGTATCCAATTCAAGTTTTAAAGATTCAGCTTCTGCCTTAAACGTATCCAAAATCGTAGATGTCAACTCTTCCAGATACTTTCCAAAGTGTATGTTGGCGAAATCGCTGTGTGAATATAAAGATTCATGTATCAGGGCCATCGATTTAATGCGCATCTGGTTTGCCGAGAGTATATACTGAAGATGTTCATCTTCTGTATTATAAATTTCAAGTTGAAACAGACCATTTACAATTGCCAGGTTATTTTTGACGCGGTGGTGGACTTCTTGCAGAAGCACTTCTTTTTCGTTTAGGGAGGTATGTAATTTTTTCTCTTTACGTTTAATTTCCTCCAGCGCCTTTTTCTCTTCTGTTATATCAATACCAATTCCTATTACATAACTCTCATCATCCCGTTGAAACTTAAAATTGACCAATAGATACGGAATCACCTCACCATCTCTGGAAAATATCTTTAACTCCCTCCTTGCGTATCCTTCTGAGAGAACTTGCTGAAGTGACTCTTCAGCAACCCGATGATCTTCTTTTGCTATAACTTCCAGATACAGCTTATTTTTCAACTCTACGGAAGTGTATTTTGAAATTTCTTCTAAATTGCTGTTCCATTTTCTCAATCTCCATTTGCTGTCTATGAGAAAGAATATACCCGGCAGGTGATCAAGAATACCTTCCGTAAATCTGACTTGTTGAAGTAAACGCTGTTCTGCTCGCTTACGGCGGGTTATATTTCGTGCGGTTACAAAATATTGCCTCCTTTCTTTTGTCACCGAAATTTGCAGCCACAATTGTTCTCCATTTTTGGTAAGAAATTCTACTTCCTCCGAACATTTATCCTCCGTTGAATTTTCAATCCATTTTTCAAATTCTTTTTTGTATTCTTCATCCAACAGATAACCTGTTAACGCTGTTTCCTGCATCTCTTCAGCATAATAACCGAGCAGTTTCCGAACTTCTCCTTTAACCTCTGCAATCTCAAGGTTTTCAGGGTCCAGAATCATCATTACATCTGTAGAATTGCGCAGAAAAGTGGCTGATTTCCTGAGCTTTTTATGCTCTTCTATTAATTGATCACGTATGAGTCTGAGCTCTAATTGAGACTCTACGGCAGCCCCCAGTACTTTCAGCGCTTCCAGTTGGTTCTCATTTACTTCCTGTGGTTTATTATCAAGCACACAAATAGTACCGATATTATATCCATGTCTGCTTTGTAATACCACTCCTGCATAAAATTGGTATCTCTTTGAACTGACGTAGCTGTAATTCTTAAACCGGTCATCTTTGGTTAAATCATTAACTACCAGATACTTTTCCTCTTGTATGGTATAAGTACAGACACTTTCATTTCGCGGGAGCACTCTTAATTCCCATTCTACACAAGATTTAGTCCACTGACGGTCGTGATCCAAAAAATTGATCAGAGCACATTCAGCATCAAACAGATAAGCGGCCACTTTTGTGATATCATCAAACTCTTCTTCGTCAGGGGTATCCAGAATATTGTATTGCAGCAGCTCCGTTAATCGTTCTTTTTCACGTTTCGTATTATTAGTATTCCTGGCAGAACTCATCAAATACCTCTTGTTTATAGTACCTTTTAATTTAAATAAATTTAACAGGCTGCACGAAGTCCTCAATTACGATTATCGTTATAAACCATTGCCATGAAATGGAATAAAACACGAATAGTTCATATATAATACTCAAAACACCATATATATCCGAATATATAGCTGTCCAAAATATTTTTAGGATTGGTAAAACGTATCTTTTTTGTGGAACAAGCATAAATTCTTAAGCATGTTCAAAATCGATCCCCACCGTTCTCTTGTCCCAGGGAGGAGTCCCTTCTTTACTACCTCACATATTAATTGACTGTTGTTGAATGGCGAAGAAATAACGTGAGGTGAGAGCAGAGAATGTTGAGTTAAGACATTAATATAGAAACGATTATCTGTCATCTATTTTTTCAACGGTACCCATACACTGCCCCGCCCCGAAAGGGATGGCTTGGCCAAAGGAGCCGCAGGGAATAGCCCCACGCCTCAGTGCGCGGGATTAATAGGACAAATACATGGTCTCAAAGGCGTGAAGGTCCGGCAGTAATCGGACATTGGTTATGGCTCCGACTGTGACAGGATTGTTTCTGCCATTATTTAGATAAATTGAAAATCAATTTGCATACAGGTTCGGGTACCGGTGACCTTCCCTTCGTTAGTGCCATATGGCACAATAGTAGGGACGAGAAGGACTAAATCAATACCTTACATATGATAGTTTACCGCAATAGATACAACCGTTTTGGACAGTTGTGATCCGAATTTTTCAGTTTTGGGTTATTGGAGTGAAATTGAACCAGTCCCCGGTTTATTACTTTCCCCCAGTATTTATCTAACAGCGGCATCTATCAACCAATTTTTTCATCCATCAAACCGGTCTGTGATTGTTCCCCTGTCCTCGTATTAAACTTTCGGCTACATATCCTGCAACCGATAGGGTTTTAGAAACGGTATGAATCGCCCATTTTCCATGAACAAGAGGCTGTTCACAGATCTCTTCAAAAATTTTAACCATATCCTGCGAAACGTCTGCACCGTTTTGAATCATTGATGAGGGATTATTCAGAGCATCATTCAAGATACTGCCCATTTCTACTCCCCCCTCCTCCAAAGATTTGATGATAAAAGGAAGTGTAAGTGCATGATAGGAAGGATATGTGCCCTCAAAAATTCCGGCAATTGTGGATGCATAATCCGGATCTTTTCTTGCACGGGAAATCATAACAGAAAGAATAGTCATCCAAATTCTGGACAACGTTTTATTTCTGGGCAACTGAACCAGTAAATTGGAAAGGGCAAAATCATATCCAACTTCATCTGTTATTTTTTTGCTGTAAGAGGTGAGTGCGGCTCTGCTAAAATCATCTTTTTGCATACAGCTTTCCAATGATTCCGAAGCCCACCTGGCGCTCAACAGCGCATATTGAATGCCGTCCCCGCTTAGCGGATTTATAAGTCCGGCTGCCTCGCCTACCAGCATCAAACGATGGGCCGAAATACTGCTGTCCGGATTGAAAAAAGTAATAGGCCATCCATGAATTTTGCCCTCCGGCTTTCCTTTGCCAATACGCCTTGCAATATCCGGGTTATTTTTGATGTGGTTCAAAAGCAGGTCTTTTACATGCGAGGGTTTGTTGGGAAGGGTTTGAGACACCATAGCTATACCGATATTAGCGCCTCGCGCTCCTTTTGGAAACAACCAAAATATGCCCGGGAAACACTCTTCGCTGAAATATATATCCACACGGTCATCCGGGCCGTTTACCCCTTCATAGTATGCTCTCAAACCCAACAATTGAAACTCCTCCGGGGGTTTGCCCCCGCGCATTTGCCGGGCTACGGTTGAATTGCTCCCGTCTGCTCCCACGATGACCCTGGCTTTAAGCTGGTAACTCTTTTTGTTGTTTTTCAGCGTTATGATGGCTGCGCTGGAAGTGGTTTTATATCCAATTACCTGTGTAGACTCTTGAAAGTCAGCTCCCGCTCTCTTCGCCGCCTCGTAGATCCAGGAGTCTAACTCAAGACGGGGAATTATTCGGGCATGAAAAGGTAAATGATCCGGTTTGGCCAGGTCAACAAAAACCTTTTGATCTTTAATAAACAAGCCTACTTTTTGAATTTCATTGGCTTTTTCGAACTTTTCAGTTCCCGTAATGCCCATTTGATGCAATTCTGCCAATGCAATCGGACTTACACCATCACCGCATACTTTATCCCTGGGAAATTTTTTGGCTTCAGCCACGATTACCTTTATACCTTTCGAGGCCAGGTGGTATGCAAGGCCGCTGCCAGCCGGTCCTGCCCCGGCAATAAGCACATCGCAATCATAGTTGATTTTTGGTTTTATGGTAATCATAAATTCTAATATTCTCTGTTGATCATATACAGGATAATACTCTCTATTAATGCTTTATCATTTGATTCAGGAAGCCTTGAAAAAATGGTATAAAATTCTTTTAACGCCGCTCCGGCGAGATATTTGGCAGTGATTTTGGCATGCTTTATAGACTCATAACGGTGCATCCAATTCAAAATCATCGCTGCTGTTTCTGTGTTTCGCTCACGGATTGGTGTGGATAGAAAATCCACAAGTATTTTGTGTTCCTTTGAATTACACTCTCCCATCAGATGGATAAGCATCAACGTTCTTTTTCCCTCCAGGATGTCACCGCCTATCTCTTTTCCATACTGTTTTTCATCGGCCACCAGGTTCAGGATGTCATCCTGAATCTGGAATGACGTTCCCATAAAATATCCAAGCCTGTTGAATCTGTCCGGATTCACTTTCCCCCTGCTTCCGATAATAGACCCGATCCGCAGAGGATGCATGCAGGTATACCAACACGTTTTTTTCAGGATCATTCGCAGGTAATCTGACTCCTTCAGGGTACATATATTGTCTTTTCGCCACCCCAGTTCCATGGCCTGACCTTCTACGGATTCAGTAACCATGTGCTGTACTTCGAGAAACACCTGTTTGGCTACCCTGTCGCCCAGTTTTTCACGGTTTTTAAAAATAGGATACAAACCGAGCACATTCATGGCATCGCCAACATTGATGGCAATCGCGCGATTATTGCTTTCATGCAGGGTGGGTTTCCCTCTTCGGTAAAAACTTTCGTCCTCTACATCATCGTGAATCAGAAACGCATTATGTAATAGTTCCAGCGTCACAGCCGAATCCCGGACTTCATCAAATGTGCCGCCAAAAGCTTTACAGGCAGCAATACAAAGCCCCGGCCTGAACCCCTTGCCACCCCGGTTAGGATACTCAGAAATGAGGTCATAAAGATATTTACGGGGTTCTTTGTTTGGAATGTACTTGTGGATCCCTTTCAGGGTTTCAGCCCCGTAATCCGCTAACATCGAATGCATCAGCGTGTTTTGCATAGCCTTCATTCTTTGACTTCGATTCCAATCACAACTCTGAAATCATGATTATTTTCGTCGGTAAGCATTGCGTGATATTTTCCGGACGAAGCGTATTTGGGAACGTTGATCTGAACAGAAATCTCTTTTTCTTCGCCGGGTTTCAGCGTAACAGTTGATGGAACAATTTTTATAGCCCTGGAATGGATGATTTGTTTTTGCGGGCCTGTTAAATCTGTTTTTTGAATTTTAATATTTACCGGTGCTTCTGAATGATCATCAAATACAGACAGAATTATGGATGTGGATTTTCCCGGTTGTAAAGGCTCTTCCGCTTCAATAAAACTGATGGCATTTTCTTTACCCTGACCGTTTACAGATTCCGAATGATTTGACGCGCCGTTTTTATTGTCGAGTGTTGTTGATAGCTCACTAACATGTTTCGTAATAGCTGTGAGTGCATCAATAAACAGATCTACAGCTTCGTGTGTATCCCTTCGAATGCGATTCATCAAATCGTCAGGATTGTGCCTGATATCATCGACATCAATCACCTCTTTTTCAATCTTCTTGGCAGCTAAAATTCCTGCAGCAATTTCCTCTTCCAGGACATTGACCGCTGAATTAATGATCTCCTGTGCATTGGAGAGTATTTTGTCTTTGTCAATCGCGTTCAGGAATTCATCCGTAAACTTGGTTTCATTATCACTTTTATAGCTCTTATTTCTTTCTTTTTTCCTTACCATTCCCGGCCTTTTTGGTTGGATTTTCGGGTATGTTTAATTTGATCAGGAAGAACAGAGGTTCAAAACCAAGTACTTCAACACGACTTGTATAGTTTCCCGGCTTTGTTTCAGGCTCAACATCAATCTCAATGGTCACTCTTTGTGCCTCTCCCGGCGCCAGCATAAAAGATTGTGGCGAAAACTCTGTGTTAAACGTATACCGTAAATCCGGATCTGTGTCACTGGTAAAGACCGTGTTTCTAAATTCACACTTCACCTGTTTATTGAGCGTGTTGTCAAGCAGAAAATCCAATATCACTTTACGATCCGATCTCATGGTACCGGATAGCTCAAAAGCAGGTTTCCCCGGATCCATTTCAACATCCTCACTATCAGACCCTGACACTGCCTGTTGGGTAAGTTTAAGCCCCAGGTCTAATACGTTTTGATAATGTTCAAGGTTCAACCTGGCAAAAGCAGTAAAAGCACTTGCCATCTGCTCAGGCTGAAAAAAATTTAAATCGGCCCCGGCTTTTGTGGTTTTGCTCATACGCTTTACAAGCTCAGTTCCCTCTTTAAAATAGCGTGTGTTAATTTCAATAGTTTTTTTAAAAAGGCCTGCCAAATCACTGCCAATATCACTCTTTTTTGTACTCATAGTACGATACGTGGTTTAAT
>CAYOLE010000195.1:0-6743 GCA_964404705.1 uncultured Rhodohalobacter sp.
TTCTTTTGTTTTTGGAATGGGTCCATCGTATCTGAAGTCTTCTTCGGGAACTTCCACTTCTTTGGCTGAATTTTTTTGTGCTTTGTCATAGAAATATTTTATCAGCGATGTTCCATGGTGGGTGCGAATAAAATCGATAATCAGCTCCGGCAGATCATTTTTTTTCGCCATTTTCACACCATCACTAACATGAGCCTTGATTATCAAAGCACTCATTTTAGCTTTTAATTTGTCATGGTCGTTACCTTCACTTTGGTTTTCAATAAAATAGCTGGGCTTCACCATTTTCCCTATATCATGATACATTGCTCCCACACGGCAAAGCAGTGCATTAGCTTCAATTGCTGAAGCTGCCGCTTCAGCAAGATTGGCAACCTGCAGACTGTGATGAAATGACCCAGGCGCTTTAGTCATCAGATCTTTCATCAGCGGACGGTTTGTGTCACTGAGTTCAAGCAGCGTGAAATCTGTTGTGACTTTAAATGTTTTTTCGATTATCAGTATGATGGGATAAGTAAACAGTATAAACACAGAGTTGAGACCTACAGCTAATGTGGTTTCCAAAAAATGATTCCAGCCGGTATATCGTGCAAGTGCAAATCCCCCTAATACAAAAAGGTAACTCATGAAAACTATAAAAGGTGTCGAAATAAAAAATTGAGAACGATTTTTTATGTCTCGTACAGAGAAAATACCCAGACTGCAGGCAGTTATAGTTGCAACGAGATATTCGAAATTATTGTCGTGCATTACAGCTGTAATAATCGCCAGGGTGATGGTCGCCATAAGCCCCACGCGGGAATCAAATATAATAGTGAGTACAATAGGAGCGATTGCTATAGGTACTATAAATGTATTTAAACTCTCAATATGATAGATTACTGCACTTCCTACAGAAAGTATGGCAAGCATCAAAAAAACAAGCAGGAAATTAGAAATATCATTAAAAATCTCTTTTCTGTATAGGAACAGATAGTAGAGAAACAGAATCGTTACAATTATAATAATAAGTGCTTCACCAGCCTGCCGTGTTACCCGCTCGAATTGTGTGGCTGTTGAAGCTCTGGCCACGGCCAGGCTGCGTAATTTGTTTTCTCGTTGAGGAGTAACAATATCGCCGCGCCGGATGATCACCTCTCCATAGGTAACTACTCCTTTTGTCCTTGAAATATTATCCAGGCGCTCGGAAAGGACTGCCTCGGTCTCTTCTTCGTTTAAGATCCAGTTTGGTTCAAGTACCTGGTCGGTAATTTGAAGGGCTATTCGGGCAATATCAGACATAAAACGATTACCAAGCTCGTTAGCTGCAAATTCAATTGCTTCATTACGATCACGCGTATTATTCAAGGAAACTGTTCTCTCAGTATGTTCCCTTATATTTCTCACAGTAATTTCATTGCTTTCGATATCGTCTTTCGATTGATCTATAACCCCACTGTTGTAGAGTCGCGTCAATACACGGTCAAGTTCATCACGAATTTCATTTAGAACAGATCGACCCTGATCATTTAGTCTTAAGTCTGCATATCTGGAAAGCAGTATATCCCACGCCTGTTCTGTTAACTCTATATTAGAGTAGTTTTTTTCCTGAACAAATCGGATACTGTCGTTTCTTGCTGAGGGATCATCGTTTTGTTTCGAACGCTGCCATTGCACATATGTATCAATGATAGGCTGTAAATTTCTGTAAACCGAGTCTATAGCTATTTGGGAGCGGTTATGCACCGAATGATTTATATGGAAAACCGGCGGTGTTTCAGCCATTATTGCATCGCGCTCTTCACTTATTTCTTCATCTGTTTTTAATTCCGAAAAAGTAAAGGGCGCAGTCAGATCATCAGCTCGCCAGGGCTCTCCAAGTGAATAATTTGCGATTGGCTGATAGATAACCTCTGGCGATGAATATAGCACAATTCCCAAAAAACCCAGTACGATCAGAATGCGGTAGATTATTTTTCTCTTTCTTTCCGCCTCTAACTGCTCTTTTTTCTTTTTTTCACCTATGGTGGGAGAGCCCTCACTTTTTTTACGGCCCAGACCTAATTTTTCGAATACTTTCATCGTTTAATGTACCTATAATTATATGATGCAGGGCTACCTATATCAGGCACCCGCTATCAGAGCTATAATGATACCAAATTATTTATCCCAATATCGAACGATTGACTAATAATCAACTTGCCGGCCAACCATGTGATTAAATTCATTTTCATTTATTACAGGTATCTCCAATTCTTGTGCCTTTGCAAGTTTACTGCCGGCTGATTCTCCTGCAAGTAAAAAATTTGTTTTTTTGCTCACTGCTGAAGTAACACTTCCACCATGTTTTTCTATCCATTCTGTTGCCTCTTTTCTTGTTAAAGTAGGCAAAGAGCCTGTCAGCACAAACGTTTTTCCTTCTAATTTGTTTGATTGCAGTTCCTGATGGTCAGCCTTAAAGTTCAGTCCAGCTTCCCGAAGAGAATTGATAATTGCCATATTTTTTTTATTTCTGAAAAAGCTAATTAAGGATCCTGCAATTTTAGGCCCGATAGAGTCTACTTCAGTTAACGTATCTTCATCGGCTTCAATTAGTTCTTGTAATGATTTAAAATTATTTGATAGATCTTTTGCCACGGTTTTTCCCACAAATCGTATACCAATTGCGTATAAAACACGGCTAAACGGCTGTGAACGACTGTTGTCAATAGCTTCAATTAAGTTTTGTGCACTTTTTTCTGCCATGCGTTCCAGAGGCAATAGATCGCTAACAGTCAATTGATAAAGATCAGCATAGGTTGAAATCAGCCCGGCTTCAACAAGCTGATCTACCACAGCTTCTCCCAAACCTTCAATATCCATCGCATCCCGCGAAGCGAAATGAATGATCCGTTCTCTTACCTGGGGCGGACATGCCTGGTTCTCACATCGCCATTTAACTTCGCCTTCAAGCTTGATCAGTTTTTCTCCGCAAGCCGGACAATGGCGGGGCATTTTAAACGGTTGACTCCGGTTGTTTCTATCCGGATTTACAACGGATATCACTTGTGGAATAATTTCACCCGCTTTTTCAACTACTACCGTATCACCCGGCCGTATATCTTTTCTGTGAATTTCATCTTCGTTGTGCAGCGAGGCCCGTTTTACGGTGGTGCCCGCAAGTAAAACCGGTTTCAGTTCCGCAACGGGTGTGATACTGCCAAGACGCCCCACCTGAAGCGTAATAGATTCAATCAGGGTAGGAGCCTGCTCGGCTTCATATTTATAGGAAATAGCCCAACGCGGAGATTTTGATGTTGATCCAAGCCGTTCACGATACTTTTCCTCGTTCACTTTTACTACAATTCCATCGATTTCATAAGGCAGCTTGTGGCGCAGTACATCCCACTTCTCAA
Organism: uncultured Rhodohalobacter sp.; assembly: GCA_964404705.1. GTDB lineage: Bacteria > Bacteroidota > Rhodothermia > Balneolales > Balneolaceae > SW132. The sequence continues at coordinate 3,375 of CAYOLE010000195.1, forward strand.
CAAAATTGAATACATCATCGAGAGAATTACAAACTTCGAAATGTTCGCACACAGGAAGACCATATTCTTTTAAAAGTTTCATTTTTGAAGCTTGAGTTCGTTTTTCATCATCACTTTCAAAAATCAAATCAAACGCAAACATTCGAATAGGTCTGCGTGCAACCTCACGGGGATCCTGCATTTTTAATGAACCTGCAGTAGAGTTTCTTGGATTGGCAAAAGTATGCAGCCCTGTTTCTTCACGAAATTGATTAAGCCTTACAAATGCTTCTTTTTCCATATAAGCTTCACCCCGCACTTCAATAACTTCGGGAGCACTATCTGGAAGCCGCAGTGGAATATCTGCAATCGTTTTTAAATTAGTGGTAATATCATCGCCTCGTTCACCATCACCGCGTGTGGCACCCAAAACCAATCTTCGGTTTTCATAGCGCAACCGAACCGAGGCGCCATCAAATTTAAGCTCAACCACATACGTGAATGCATTGTCCGCCAAGCGTTCGCGCACTCGTCTATCGAAATCTTTTAGGTCTTCAGGATTATACGTGTTGTCGAGACTTAGAAGGGGAACCGGGTGTTCAACAGTAGGAAATTGTTCGGATGGCTGACCTCCCACGCGCCGGGTCGGAGAATCTTCCGATTGCAAACCAAAAGTTTCTTCAAGCTCCCGTAATTCTTTCAGAGCTTCATCAAACTGCCTGTCGCTTATGAAAGGTTTCGCTTCATCGTAATAGGCGCGATTAGCCCGTTCAATCAGATCACGAAGGTTTTCAACGCGAGCGCTGGCCTGCTTCTTATTCATGGCAAGGGGATACGTTGGGTGTTAATAAGAGGGACGCGGCATAACTGTATCCGGTTCGGCTGCATCATCGGGGAGTTCTATAGGGACGGATGTGGCCCAGCGTGGATCAGTATCAAAAATAGACCGGGTTAATTCTACCGCGTTTTGATCTTCATTAAAGTACTGGCTGCGAAAATTGTCGATGCGGTTCCCATTTAAAAAAAGAAGCATGTTAGAATAACTGCCTCTTACATAAACTGTATCCTGGAATTCAAAGGTGAATGCCGTTCCTTCATCTATCCAATAGGGGTCAATTCTGGGTTTGAGATCGCTCCATACTCTAACTGGATTAAGACGATCATACGCAGCATATAGAGTCAGTTGAAGTGTGTCGTCTAATTCCGCAGCTGGGGTTTGATCTTCAGGTACCTGATCAGTCAAATCAAGAGAAAGATCCTGATTGGTTCCGGTCGCAGGCTCTTCAATGGGTGTGGATTCATCTTGCGGTAATTCATTAGATGAAAAAAGACCAAATTGACTAATAAGAATAGCTGCTGCTATGAGTAATATCACAATTAAACCAGCGCTTATAATCCAAACTGGTGTTTGAATTCTTTTTTTTCTGTTATCATAACCAATCCCCGCCCAGTTGATGTTACGCAGATCTGGTGTTGAGGATGCGCGTGAGCTTTTTACCGGAGTAGGTTTTTTGCTTTTTTCAAACTCAAACTTTTTGCCCGGAGTCTGCGGTTTCTCCTCTTTATCGATTTCTGCATTGTCATCTTCAAAATCTGTTTTATCCCCAGGTTCAGATTCCGGTTCAACTTCTATCCCCAGCTTTTTTCTGATTTCAGGATAATCCTTTAGCAGCAGGTGGTTATAACTTCCAAGTTCCTCCTGGTCGAGTGCTGTGCTGAGCAGCTCTTCATCCACTTTAATAGCACGCCCATATGTACGCACAAAGCTTCGAATGTAGGTATTAATTTCACGCTGTTCAGTAAAGATGGTGTTATCTTCAATATCCTTAAGAGTATAGAGAGGAATTTTGGTAGCTTTTTGGATATCTTCGATTGAATATCCCAGGTGGGTTCGAATCAAAGCAAGATCTTTTCCTAAAGAAGGCATACTTATAAATTTAGGTTTGTGATAATCGACATTAAATCTAATTAAATCTAAGCCTATCTAAAAGGGAGGTTTGATTATGTGCAGATGTAGAATAAAATCCCTCATATTAGTTCTAAATGGGACAGGAAGGTAAAAATTAAATTTGAATATTATCTATTGGGGTTAGCCAAATAAGCATTTGTTTGCTTTTTAAGCCGTCCTGTTGCAGATTGTTTCTTGTTGATAAAAACCGAAAGTTTGAAATATATGGTTCGTAATAGCATCACAAATTTAACTTCTGCGGTATCAGACCTGGTTTTTCCCCCTGTATGTGCATGTTGCGGACAGTTAACGATTCATCGATCTGATATAATTTGTAAGGAATGTCTAAAAACCCGTTTCGAAGATGACGAGTTAACCGATGGAGTAATACTGCCCGAGAGTGTTGCGTTTCGCTTCTCGTTATGGAAGTTTGATAAAATGGGATATTTGCAGGACCTGCTTCATAAATTAAAATATGATCATCTGGCTGGTGTTGGAACCTCACTTGGAAGAGAGCTTGGAAAACGTCTCCTGGAATCCGGTTTGTTAGAGATTCATTTTAAAAATAATCAAAACCTGATTCTTGTACCGGTACCACTTTACAGAAAACGGCATCGCAAGCGCGGCTACAATCAATCACGAGTAATTGCCAAAGGTATTGGTGATAAAACAGGTATATCCGTAATCCGGGAATTTTCAGTGCTTCGGAGTAAAAACACCGCTACCCAAACAGGATTGAACAGTGATGAAAGAATCAAAAATCTTTCGCATGCATTTGAAGTTAAAGCCCCTGAACTGCTCGAAGGGCGTATACCCCTGGTAGTGGATGATGTCTACACAACCGGAGCCACAACATTTGAACTTGCAGAGAGTCTCTATAAAGTTACCGGGCAAAAATCAGCAATTATTACAATAGCTCATTCATGAACCTTTTTTTTGGAAAAAACAGTCATAAAATAAATATACTTGAGTCACCCGTATCAACAATATCTTCAGCAGGTCATTGGTTCTTTGCAACCCGTAAAACCGTTAAGGAGTATGTGCCGGGAATATTGAAGAACCACACGTTCGAAGAGCTGATTTTAAAATCCATCCTCTGGATTGATAGTTCAGACTCTCTGGCAATGCTACTCTATTTTGCCCTTGTATTTGTAATTAATCCATGGATCGCGGCAGGATTGACACTCTTATTCCACTTTTGGTGGTATTTTAATAAAAGTGCGTTTGTTTCTTTATCTGCCCTGCCAATCCTCAGAATATTACATCATGAGTTTTTTCAGCTTTTAGTAGCTGGCGTGTTGCTGAGTTTGATGGGAATGAGAGGAATGTACCTGGAACTCTTATTTGGTATAATCTTTTTTTTCCTGTTTAAAATTGGTTTACTTAGAAGGTTTTGGGACAGATTTGATAAAAAAAAGATAAAAGATAAAGATAAACTTCCG
>CAYOLE010000196.1:0-6728 GCA_964404705.1 uncultured Rhodohalobacter sp.
TTCCATGATAAGTTCAACTGTATCGAGCGAGTCAGCACCCAGGTCGTTAGTGAAATTTGCATCAGAAACTACTTCTGATTCGTCTACTCCAAGTTTATCAACAATAATTGCTTTTACTTTTGATTCTACGTCTTGTGACATTTCGATCTGTTTTTTTATTAATGTTTATGAAAATAATAAGATTAATGTCGCTTATTATACGACATCTAATCGAAAAATAACACGCTTTGCGTTATTCTCTGCGTTACATGTAAAATATTCCTACATAGCCATACCGCCATCTACTCTAATCACTTCTCCTGTAATGTATGAACTAAGATCGGAAGCAAGAAAAGCTGCGGTGTTAGCCACTTCTTCGGGATTACCTGCACGACCCAGCGGCGTTTCTGTTTTAATTGACTGAAGTACCTTCTCATCTAACTTTTCTGTCATCTCGGTCAAAATGTACCCCGGAGCAATAACATTGGCCCGAATTCCTCTGCTGGCAAGTTCTTTGGCGAATGATTTAGTAAATCCTATAATACCTGCTTTTGATGCTGCGTAATTACTTTGTCCCGCATTTCCGGAGATACCCACAACAGAACCCATATTTATTATTGAGCCGCCTCTTGCTCTCATCATAGGCTTGGCTGCAGCTTTACTGTAGTTAAAGATGCTTTTCAGATTTGTATTTAGAACGGCATCCCATTGCTCCTCTTTCATACGCAGAATTAAATTATCTTTTGTAATACCTGCATTATTTACAAGAACATCAAGCGACCCCCATTCATCTATAACTGAGTTAATTACTTCTTCTGCTTTCTTAAAATCGACGGCATCGGCCTGTAATGCCTTACCTTTTACACCCGCTTTGAGAATGAGTTCTGCAACTTCTTCAGCGGCTTCTGTTGAGCGTGCGTAAGTTATCGCGACATTTGCACCCAGTTTAGCAAAATGCAATGCCATATGGCGGCCAATTCCCCGGCTGCCACCTGTTATCAAGCAATTTTTTCCCTTTAAATCCATTTTATTGGTAACCTGATATATTTGCGTTAGATACCGTTCGTTTAACAAGGCCTTGCAAAACTTTTCCCGGACCAACTTCTATAAATTCTGAGATTCCAGAGTTTTCCATATTTAGCAATGTTTGTGTCCACCGCACGGGGGAAGTAAGCTGTAAAATCAAATTCTTTTTTACAACTTTTGCGTCAGTTGTTGCCCGACCGGTAGAATTACTATAAAAAGGATATGCAGGGCTGGAGAATTTAATTTCATCTACCTTTTTTTTCAATCCTTCAAGTGCTGGTTTCATAAGTGGAGAATGAAAAGCTCCGCCAACAGGAAGCATTTTTGCAAGTCTGCATCCCTCTTCTTTTGCCAGTTCAACAGCTTTATGAACGGCATCTTCATCACCCGATATAACTAACTGACCCGGACAGTTGTAATTAGCGGCAACAACTGGTTTCTGTATTAGTTCAGTAGCATTCTCACAAATTCTGTCGACAACATCATCATCCAGTCCAATGATTGCAGCCATAGTACCGGGATGTATTTCGCCCGCTTCCTGCATTAAATTACCCCGTAATTGCACAAGATCAAGAGCAGTTTCAAATTCGAGTACGTTAGCTGCTACAAGAGCAGAAAACTCTCCCAGACTGTGCCCAGCTACTGCATCCGGTACTATACCTGATTTTCTGAAGACTGCAACAGAATGTAAAAAAATCGCTGGCTGAGTATATTTCGTTTGCATCAGTTCCTCGGATGGCCCCTCGAACATAATATCAGATAGGGAATAGCCAAGCTGTTCATTTGCTTTTAGAAATAGCTTTTTAATTTCATTACTGGTTTCAAAATGATCTTTTGCCATACCTACAAACTGTGACCCTTGTCCCGGAAACAGAATAGCTTTCATTATTTTCCCCATTTTAAAAAGATCGATCCCCATGTTAGCCCGCCACCAAAAGCTGATATAATTAAATTATCTCCTTTGATAAGCTGTTCATTCCAATCAGCAAGGCAAAGAGGAATTGTAGCAGACGTTGTATTACCGTACTTATCTATATTAATCATCACTTTTTTCCTATCCAAACCCATTCGGCTTGCAGCAGCATCGATAATTCTAAGATTAGCCTGATGGGGAACAAACCATGAGATATCGTCTGGTCTTAAATTATTTTTTTCCATGATCTCTAAGGACACATCTGCCATACCATGAGTGGCTTTTTTAAAAACTGTACGCCCGTCTTGTCGAAGGTAATGCAACTTTTGCTTCACAGTTTCAGCATTCGCCGGCTGCACACTGCCACCTGCCGGCTGGTAAAGCACCAGCTCCTCATCACCTTCCGTATGGTGGATATAATCAATAATACCGAGCTTTTCATCAGTAGCTTCTAATACCACAGCTGCACCGGCATCGCCAAATAAAATACACGTGGTTCGGTCGGTGTAATCTAATATTGAACTCATTTTATCTGCACCGATAACAAGAACCTTTTTGGCTCTTCCTGATTCTATAAGATTTCCTCCGGTACTCAAAGCAAACAAAAAACCGGAACATGCAGCGGATATATCATAGGCGTACGCTTTTTTGGCTCCAATTCTTCTTTGTACCAGGCAAGCCGTTGCAGGAAATAAATAATCGGGAGTAACCGTAGCCACGATAATCACATCTACATCTGCAGGGTCAACATCAGCCTCGGCAAGAGCTGCTTTTGCTGCCTTTTCCGCCATATGGGAGGTACCAAGACCATCGCCTTTCAGGATTCGACGTTCGGAGATACCCGTGCGGGTTTTAATCCACTCGTCATTGGTATCTACCATTGTTTCAAGTTCTTTATTTGTAAGAATATAATCCGGCAGATATTTACCAACACCGGATATCTTAGCATAGATAGGAGGCATGTATATTATTTAGTTAAGAGAATCTCTTATTTTCTCAATTACCCCATTTTCGATGCAATGAGAAGCATTTAAAATCATGTTTTTTATGGCATTGGCGCTGCTGCCACCGTGACCCACAAAGCTAACTCCATTTACTCCAAGAAAGGGTATTCCGCCTACATGTTCATAATCGAATGTATGCATGGCCTCAGCAAGTATTAGATAAATTTGTTGCTGAGTTTCCGCGTTTACCGACATATTCTGCATATGCATGTTAAACAATTTTTTTAGTATTGACGGGATAGATTCTCCAAATTTCAAAATTATATTTCCGGTTAATCCATCCGTTAGAAATACATCAGCTTTGCCTGCTAAAATATCTTTTCCTTCAATATTTCCAATAAAGTTGTCGAGTTCCTTAAGTCTGGAATGTGCAGCTCTGAGAATTTCTGTTCCCTTCTCCTCTTCTTCGCCCACATTTACCAAGCCGACTTTGGGATTGTTAACCTTCAGAATCTCCTCAACAAAGATGGAACCCATTACCCCGAACTGATAATACATTTCCGGTTTGAGTTCCAGATTTGCACCTGCATCTATTAACAGACGTACACCGTTTATAGTGGGGTAGATTGTACCGATTGTAGGTCGGATCACACCCTCTATTTTTCCCAATAACAAAGTAGAAGCTGCAAGAAGGGCACCGGTATGGCCCGCGCTTACAAATGCGTTGCAGGCTCCTGTTTTGTGAGCATGTAAACCCACAGAGATAGAAGAATTCCGCTTATCTTTCAACACAGAAGATGCAGAATCATCCATAGTAATGATTTCAGAAGCGTGTAATATATCAACCCTGCCGGAATCAAAATCCTCCCCGAACTTGTCAAGTTCCTTCCTGATAAGTTCTTCAGGCCCAACAAATAGAATATTCAGATCAGGCTGTTCTTTTAAAGCCCTGAGCGATCCTGCAACTGGAATTTCAGGATAGTGATCTCCACCTACTGCATCTACAGCAATGATCATAAATGTTAAATTGGATTATTCTGGCTTAAGTGTAACCTGTTGCCCTCTGTAGTATCCACATTCCATGCATACGTGGTGAAATCGATGTAATGCACCACAATTAGAACATTCAGCCAGGGGAGTATCTTTTAGACTTTGGTGAGCCCTGCGCTTATCTCTGCGAGCTTTGGATGTTTTTCGTTTTGGATGTGCCATCTACTTACGTTTAATGTTAGTTACTTTAGTTTCTTTAGCTTTTCCCATCGGGGATCTATTGATTCGTCATCGTCGTCCGATTTCAAGTCTCCAAATTGGGCGGTTTCAAATGTTTTGGGATTACCACTTTCATCCATAAATCGTGGATGGATTTTTTTGATCGGCATATTTAACATTATTGTATCCCGCACTTCATCTTCAATATCAACTATTAAAAGATCAGAGGGAATCTGCTTTACAGCACTTTTTTCGGTTTCCGATTCAATAACCTCGCCCGGTTGAAATAATATATCGAATGTTCCTTCTACAGCTTTTTCGAACAGATCAAGACTGCGATCGCAAATGAGTTCGACATTGCTTTTTAATTGAAACGAAACTTTAATAAAATGGTCTGTTCGGTGAAACGAAACTTGTACGTTAGCTTCAAGAAGCTTTATTTCATCATCAAGATGAAAATATTCCTCGGGCAGATCCACTTCTTTAAAGCTTGATCCTTCTGGTATTTTTTGTATGTCGAACTGTAATTTTTGCGTATCCACAATAGCCACTTAAAATACACAACTATAATTTTTAAAGCAATTAGTTAAACAATCCAAAGAGTCTTTGTTCAACCAGCTCTATTACTTTTCCCAAGTCCTCTTTACTGTTAACAAAATCAAGGTTATCGGTATCAATTATGAGTTTATCGTAACTGTATCTATCTATCCAGTCCTCATAAAGCCTGTTCAGTTTTTCAAGATAGTCGATTCGAATCGTATTTTCGTAATCGCGACCGCGTTGTTGAATTTGTTTCACTAATGTAGGAACCTGTGCGCGAAGATAAATTAGCAGATCCGGCGGTCGCAGGTAATGGCTCATCTGGTGAAACAATACCGAGTAATTCTTGAAATCACGATCACTCATTAGATTCATATTGTGGAGATTTTTGGCAAAAATCTCCACATCTTCATATATCGTCCTATCCTGAATAATATTTTCACTTTTGCTAAGCATCTCTTTTTGGTGCTGAAATCTGCTCGACAAAAAATATATTTGAAGATTAAAACTCCATCGCCTCATATCCTCGTAAAAATCAGATAAATAGGGATTATCATCAACTGATTCATAATATGGGTTCCAACCAAAGTTATCAGCCAGTAATCCTGTTAGCGAGGATTTTCCAGCTCCAATATTACCAGCAATTGCTACATAACGGCCTTGACTAATGTCTTTCATTTACGATCTATTTACCAAGGAGTTTATACATTGCCTTTTTGTAATTTTCAACTCCAGGCTGATCGAACGGGTTTACTTCAAGCATATATACATAAACTGCAGTAAACAGCTCATAGAAATAAATAAATCTTCCTATTTGTTGCTCATTTAATTTTTGAATTGATATCCTAACCACTGGCACTCCACCTTCAACGTGTGCCTGATATGTGCCTTCAAGAGCACTATTATTAATATCATAAATGGGTTTTTCTGCCAAATAATTCAATTTATCAGCGTCTGATTCCATTTTTGTTAGTGTAAGATCAGATAATGGTTTCTCGATTGTAAATAGTGTTTCCATCATGTTTCTTTGTCCCTGTTGAATCATCTGTCCAATACTGTGAAGATCTGTTGAGTACGATGCAATAACTGGAAACAATCCTTTTCCCTCCTTTCCTTCACTTTCTCCCAGGAGTTGCTGTGTCCATCTGCATAGTTGATTCAACTCAGGTTCGAAAGCCCCTATCACATCTAATGCATGTCCTTTTTGATGTAAAAGATAGCGAGCTGCAGCATAATGGTATAAATCGCCGGGATCTTTTTCTCTTGATTCATACTCAGCAACAGCTCCGTAATATAGCGTCTGGATATCCAGGCCGCTTACAGCTACAGGCAACAATCCAACCGGTGTTAAAACAGAATAACGCCCCCCAATATCGTCAGGAATGATATATTTAGTATAACCTTCTTCGGCAATTATATTATTCAGAACTCCCCCCTCCTGACCCGTTGTAGCTGTAATTCGTGATTTTGCTTCATCACCATACTTCTCCTTCATCCATTTTCTCAACTGCCTGAAAGCTATAGCGGTCTCAAGTGTGGATCCTGATTTGGAAATCACATTCAGGTATACACTTTTAGAAGTCCCATCTTCTTTGGGTACACTAAGATATTTCAGTAGCTGCTCCAGATATTGGGCACCAAGGTGATGACCAGCAAAAATAATTTCGGGGCCGTTTTGGTTAAATGGTTTACTAAGAGCATCAATAATGGCACGCGCTCCCTGGTAGGAACCCCCTATGCCACATACTATAAATATATCGCCATCACTTCGAATCCTGGCTGCATGGCGGTCTATTCGTTCAAGTTCAGCATCGTTGGGAGACTTAAGAATTCTACGCCATCCCAACCATTCATTACCCTCACCTGTACCTTCCCGGACTTGCTCGAATGCTGATTGTGCCAGCTTTTTAGCACCATTCATTTCATCTTTTGAAAAGAAATCCGAAGCTCCTTCTATATTGATTTGTATCATAGTTAGCGAAGTTTTATAGCTAATTCAAGCAGTTCAAAATTGATATCTTTCTTTTTGTCAAAAGTCAATTTAAGGGGTGTAATTTTAATAGAATTATTTACAATACCCACCATAACCTGGGTATGCCCCTCTTTAATGGCTCTTA
>CAYOLE010000197.1:0-6699 GCA_964404705.1 uncultured Rhodohalobacter sp.
TTCAACCCCAAACCCATTCCTTGCTCGGAAATTCATCGGACGAAAAACCCAATCATCCGATGAAGGTATGTAAATAAAAAACCCCGCCCTGCTTTCACAGAACGGGGTTTTTTGATTTCATTCGGCTGATGCCAGATGGGTTACATCAAGCGGTGATTTACATCATTCCGCCCATGCCTCCCATTCCGCCCATGCCGCCGGGCATTCCGCCGCCTGGCATTCCGCCACCGTTGTCGTCGTCATCATTCTTTGATGGTTTGTCAACAACTACGGCTTCGGTTGTCAGCATAAGGCTGGCAACAGACGCTGCATTTTCAAGAGCGGAACGTGTTACTTTGGTTGGATCAATAATACCTGCTTTAACCAGGTCTTCGTAGACATTGGTTCTGGCGTTATAGCCAAATCCGCCTTTGCCTTCAAGTACTTTTTGTACCACGATCGATCCTTCAACGCCTGCATTGTTAGCCAATGCGCGAAGGGGTGATTCAAGTGCACGTTTCACAATGTCGAAACCTACTTTATGATCAGGTGTTTCTGACTTCAGCTTGTCGAACACTTTGAGAGTTCTGAGGTAAGCTACTCCACCGCCGGGAACAATTCCCTCTTCTACAGCAGCGCGGGTTGCGTTCAATGCATCTTCCACGCGGGCTTTCTTCTCTTTCATCTCAACTTCTGAAGCTGCGCCGATATAAAGCACGGCAACACCGCCACTTAGTTTGGCCAGTCGCTCCTGTAGTTTTTCGCGATCATAATCAGAATCGGTGTTCTCGATTTGAGATTTGATCTGGTTGATACGGGCTTTGATATCATCATTTTTGCCCTTACCGCCAACGAGAGTCGTATCGTCTTTGGTGATGTTCAGCCTGTCAGCCTGGCCGAGGAAATCAAGCGTTGCGTTTTCAAGCTTGTATCCGCGCTCTTCGCTGATTACAGTACCGCCGGTCAGGATGGCGATATCTTCGAGCATCGCTTTTCTGCGATCGCCAAAACCGGGAGCTTTAACAGCTGCCACTTTCAGTGATCCGCGCAGTTTGTTTACTACGAGAGTTGCAAGAGCTTCGCCTTCAATATCTTCTGCGATAATCAGGAGAGGCTTGCCGGTTTGAATTACTTTTTCAAGAATGGGAAGCAGATCCTTCATATTGGAGATTTTCTTATCGAAAATCAGAATGTAAGGCTCTTCCATTTCGGTAGTCATCGTTTCGCTGTCGGTAACAAAGTATGGAGAGAGGTAACCTCTGTCGAACTGCATACCTTCTACTGTTTCGAGAGCAGTTTCGGTTCCTTTGGCTTCTTCAACGGTGATTACACCATCTTTGCCAACTTTTTCCATCGCTTCTGCAATAAGGCTTCCGATTTCTTCATCGCCGTTTGCAGAGATTGTTCCAACCTGCTTAATGCTTTCAAGGCTGTCGCCAACGGGCTTGCTGATGTTTCTCAGCTCTTCTACCACGGCAGCAACCGCCTGATCGATTCCGCGCTTCAGATCCATTGGATTAGCACCGGCTGTAACGTTTTTCAGGCCGGTTTGAATTATGGATTGAGCGAGAACGGTAGCGGTGGAGGTACCATCGCCTGCATTGTCATTTGTTTTTGAGGCAACCTCACGCACCATCTGTGCGCCCATATTTTCAACTTTATCGGAGAGTTCAATCTCCTTAGCTACTGTAACACCATCTTTGGTTACGGTTGGCGCACCGAATGATTTTTCAATTACAACATTACGTCCTCGCGGGCCTAATGTAACTTTAACTGCGTTTGCAAGCTTATCAACGCCGCGCTTTAGGGCATCGCGTGCTTCCGCGTCATAATGAACTAATTTTGACATATCTTCAACTTTTTTAGTTAGTGTTTAATTTTGTTTATGTAAAATCTGATTTGCTTACGAGACGATACCGAGAATATCGGACTCTCTCATAATCAGGAATTCCTCTCCTTCGAGTGTTACTTCTGTTCCTGAATATTTACCATATAGAATTTCGTCTCCTTCTTTTACGGAGATATCGATCTTCGTACCATTTTCGACTTTTCCGGGACCCGCAGCAACTACAGTGCCTCTTTGTGGTTTTTCTTTTGCTGTATCGGGAATAATGATACCGGAACTTGTTTTTTCTTCAGCTTCTATCGGACGTACAAGTACCCGATCGCTTAAAGGTTTAATATTCGCCATTGTTATGACTCCTTATTTTAGTTAATGGTTATTATATAAAAATCGTATAACGCTATTTTCAGAAAGCGCTTGTTTAGATAAATTGTTTCGCAACATCCGTACCAAAGTTCTCTTTCGTGGCAAAGAGACGATCTATATTTTTTTGGGGGCACAATAAAGGATCGAATGGATCGAAATGTATGCCAAAGACTACCCGAAGGTGCCAAGTTGTTCAAGGCGGGCTGTCAACTTTTCATACATGTCAGGACTGAGCGCTTCTGCCCGGAGGTTGAAATCGAACTCATCTTCCGGCAGATCCGTATCGAGACGCTTCAGTGCATTGCTCAGTTTTTTTCTTCTCTGGTTGAACGCCATGCGAACAACGGTTTTCAAGTGAGCATCACTGCAGGCAAGCTCAGATTTATCAAACTTAAGCTGGATTACCGAACTCATTACATTGGGCGGGGGCGAAAATACTTCGGGGGATACATCAAACAGAAGTTCGGGAGTGCACATTAACTGGGTCTGAACGCTTAGAATTCCATATGTCTTATTACCCGGTTCTGCTACTATACGTTCGGCCACCTCTTTTTGCATCATAAGTGTGGCAGTTTCAAGACGAGATCTATTCTCAAGTAATGAAAAAAGAATCTGACTGGTGATGTAGTAGGGAAGATTACCAATTACATGAATGGATTGGTTATCCTCATTTGAAATCTTATTCCAGTCAACTTTCAGAATGTCTTCTTTTATGATATGCAGTTCTGGCAGGCTTTCTTTTAAATGATTTACCATCACCGGATCAATCTCGATTGCTGTCAGGTTTTGATAGGTTTCAAAAAGCTGCGTAGTGAGTGCCCCATCGCCCGGGCCGATCTCTACCACCCTGTCATCCCCGGCGGCCGGAATAGATTGGGTAATTTTATGAATCATATGCTGATCACGTAAAAAATGCTGGCCAAGGCTTTTCTTTTTTCGGGGTGTATAATTCATAATTTTGCCCTCTTTTTACAGTACAACTTATTCCTGAAAAATAGTTTGATGATAACAGGGTTCATTCTTCGATTCAATAGATCTATTTTATAATGATATACTTGCGAATCATTTCATTTTATGTAGATTAATATTATGCTTTTAAGTTTAAATTAACCGGATTATTCCAACTGCATGGAACTCAACCCACTCGACACAGAACAGATCGGCATTCAAACTCTCGAAAAAAGGCTGATGAAAACCTCATCCAGCCGATCCCTCAAGATAGGGCTTCCGAAAGAGATATCGAATGATGAACGCAGACTTTCTCTAACTCCAGGTGGTGTATCTATCCTTGTAGCAAACGGACACGAAGTATGGATTGAAAAAAATGCAGGTATTGACGGGCACTTTTCAAACCAGGAATATGCAGAAGCCGGCGCGATGATATCGTATAGTGCTGAAGAATTGTTTAGCCAGTCGGAAGTCATTGTCAAAGTTGCCCCTCCCACTCTCAATGAGCAGGAATGGATGCAGCCAAATCAGATTCTTGTCTCGGCTCTGCACCTGGGACATACGCGTTATGAATTTTTAAAAGCCCTGATCGATAAAGGTGTCTGCGCAATTGGTTATGAATTTATCAAAGGATCGGACGGAGAATTTCCCATTGTACGTATGATGCATGAAATTACCGGTTCCATGGCCGTTCAGATATCAGCCTATTTTCTTGAAAACCGAAGCGAGGGCCAGGGAATTATGCTTGGTGGTATTTCGGGTGTGCCGCCAGCTACTGTTGTTATTCTTGGCGCGGGAATTACCGGCGAATATGCTGCGCGAACTGCCCTGGGTTATGGTGCCCAGGTGTTTGTGATGGACAACAACCTCTCAGCTCTCCGGCGGCTTGAAAACGCTCTTGACCGCCGCATTGTAACTGCCACAGCTAATCATCATTACCTTACAAAAGCTATGGGATTTGCGGATGTGGTAATCGGTGCTGCCTTAACGGAGGGTGAGCGTGCCCCCTGCTGGATAACTGAAGAGATGGTACAACTGATGAAACCCGGCAGCGTGATTGTAGATGCGGTAATCGATCAGGGCGGATGCATCTCCACAAGCGAACCCACCACCCATTCTAATCCTGTGTTTAAAAAGTATGAGGTCATTCATTACTGCGTTCCGAATATCCCCTCCAACGTGGCGCGAACGGCTACATATGCTCTGAACAATGTTCTTGTACCCTACCTGATGGAGCTGGGATCAGCATCTACAACACAAGAATGTTTGTGGAACCATACCGCACTTCGAAACGGCACCTATATCTACAAAAAACATCTCACTAAAAAATCTCTCGCAAAACAGTTTAATATTCCCTACCGGGAAATTGAAATGCTGATCGCATCTCAGATTTAATGTTCTGAGATTTGAGATTTGAGACAAAAGATGTGAGAATTTGTCACTAAAAGTTAACAATGGGATGAACCTTTATGAGGCGCGCCTCTGAGAAAAGACCTGGTAGAGTTTCCGCTCGTATTTGGCGGATCCTGCCAGAGTCTGATAAAAAACCTGAACGTACTAACGTTCTGTTTATCGTGAGGCTGTCTAAAAGGTATACTCTATCGAAACCTGCTTAAATAATTTAGATTTTTTGGACAGCCTCTATTGTCCGGAAATATCTGATACTATCAGAAACACCAAGCTTTTCAAACTTATTTATCTCCTGATAACCATGAGTTTCGACGATCCACGACTTCAGAACCGGCATCCGGATGGACTGCCGTCCGGATGGCAGGGTCCGCATGCAGTTCTGCCCGCGTCGTTTTTTGATCGCTCCTTCGCTCAAATACAATCTCAACCTGGTCACCCGGTTCAAAACCTGACATCACATCATCAATAGTTTCAACACTACTCAACATGGTGCCGCCTATGGAGATGATTTCATCTCCGCGCTCAATCCCGGCTTCGTATAGCGGCGATCCTACAATCGCGTTGGATTGCAGCATTCCACGGCCATTTTCAATGGCAACCGGCGTTCCAAGAGTCGCCTGATTTGGATTAGCCTGTTCAAAATGTACACCCACAGTTTCAAACAGTCGCTGATAATCCGGCATCTGACTGTCATAAATGTACCTGCTGAAAAATGTATCCGCCAAATCCTCGCCGGCATAATCAGCCAGGGCAGCTTTGATGTCGCGAACCGTATATGGAATTTCTGTTTTCCCAAACCGCTGCCACATCAGCTTCATAAAATCATCCAGGTTTTTGCCGTTGCCCATCTCCCGGAGAGTCAGGTCCAGTGCCAGGCCGAGAACGCTCCCGTAGGTGTAATAGGAAATGAAAGTGTTTTCCCGGTTGACAGGGTCCACCGATCGCGCCGCATCAACAAACGGCGCCTGATAGCTCATCTCAATAGGATTATGATACTGCCGGCCGGGTGAGTTGATCACGTAATTCAGTCCGCCGGCCAGACCTTCGATGTACTCCTCCGATGTTTGAATGCCAGCCCGGGCTAATATCAAGCCGGTATAGTAACTTGTGAATCCTTCGGCAAACCATAGTTCGCCGCTCATATTCGCATTTTCAAAATCAAACGGTTCAAGCGAGGACGGACGAATTCGTTCCACATTCCAGATGTGGATAAATTCATGCGATATCGTACTGATACTTGTCTCCCCAAGAGGCTGATCCAGTGGTTTTGAATTGGTTACAACCGTGGAATTCCTGTGTTCCATTCCGTCGCGGCTGGCGTTTGGCATAAAGCAGTTAAGGAAGGTATATTCGCCATAGTCAAACTCCGGGAGTTCTCCGAATAGTTTAATTTGGGCATCCACTATTGCCATCACCTTCTCAAAATACTGATCTACCTCTTCATCGCTTGCTTGCGTATGCAGCGCCATCCGGATACTCTGTCCATCCACAACTTCCTGTTTTAAATCAAAATCTGCGATCTCTACCGGGCTGTCTAAAAAATAGGCCAGATTTGGTGCGTAGAATCGGTTTCCATCCAAATGTTTCAACTGAGTTGCAACTTTCCAGTCCAGGTCTTCGCGCAGATGAAACAAGATTTCAATCGGACGATGCTCATAGTTTCGCGCCCAGGCAAACGTGGCCGGGATATTCAGGTGCGCATGGGTTTCGTCCACCTGAGAATACGTGCCATCACCACGGTTGGCAAATAGAGTATATTTGAAATTCACTAACCCGTCATGACCGTTTACGTTCCACTGGTGAGGATTGGGGCGTGTAATCTCCAGCTCATTACCATCGGCATCATAGGCTTTAACGTTATACACATTCTTCGCAAACTCATGGAGTGCATACCGTCCCGGTGATGTTCGGCTCATCCGAACCTCAAGTGTCTTCTCTTCCAGATTGGTGTACTGGATTGAGATTTCTGCTTCATGGTGAACAGCATTATCGAAGGAAATTTCGTATACAGTGGGCGTTTGAGCGTACGAAAAAACAGGTAGCAAAGTTGACAGGAAAAGAATAAACAGCGTTTTCTTCATCATACAGAACGGTTCAATTATCGGTTATTGGCAAAGATGAACAGCTTTCCCGATAAGTGCAACAGGATCACA
>CAYOLE010000198.1:0-6657 GCA_964404705.1 uncultured Rhodohalobacter sp.
TAAACTGGATTCTCACCCCATTCATTTTCAGAAGTTTAGCAAGAGATCAGTCATTCTAAAGTCACCGAAGTATCGACTTATGATTTGGAAGACAGGGGATTAATCATTTCATCGCACTGCTTTCGTATGCGGTATGGCAGGTGATAATAACTCTACGACAAAAAGTCGTTTCTTGAGTAATAGGAATGAAATTTGTATTAAAGCCTACTGACAGAATTAAAAAATTATTTTGATTGATTATTATTCTCTTGTTACCGAAAATCATTTTCAGTAATGTAAGTATTGGATAATTAAAAGGTTACAGGTATTTAAATGGATTATAAGGATTATTACAAAATATTGGGTGTCAGCAAATCTGCTACTCAGCAGGAGATAAAAAAGGCTTATCGAAAAAAAGCGGCTAAATATCATCCGGATAAAAATCCTGATGACCCGGGGGCAGAAGCAAAGTTTAAAGAAGTGGGAGAGGCCTATGAAGTTTTAAAAGATCCCGAAAAACGAAAATTATATGATCAGGCGGGATCAGACTGGAAGCGATATCAAAAATCTGACGATGGATCTGGTTTCGACTGGAATCAATACGCTCGTCAACAAGGAACACGGCAGCGTGTAAACGTAGATTATGGAGATATTTTTGGAGATCAATCCACCGGCAGGGGAGAGCCTTCCGGAAGTCCGTTTTCCAGCTTTTTTGAAACCCTGTTTGGCGGAGGTGGTTTTCAGCAGCAGCAAACATCCCGGCAACATAGAGGGCAAAATACCGCAACCGACGCCGCTGCGACTGCAACTATTCCACTGGAGGATTTATTTACTGATACCATCAAAACCTTTAGAATTAATGGTGATAAAGTTAAGATTAAAATACCAGCCGGCATCGAAGACGGTAAAAAACTAAAACTGAAAGGCAGGGGAAATAAATCCGATTTTGGACTTTCAAGAGGAGATCTGTTTTTAAAAATTAAAGTAGATGTTCCTGAGAATATTGAAAGAAAAGGAAAGGATATATATCAAACAGTAGATGTGGATCTTTATACTGCTATACTTGGTGGCACTGTAACCGTGCAAACATTAAACGGTAAATTGAAGCTCAATATTCCAGAGGAGACGGAGAATGGAAAACTATTTAAATTCTCCGGCAGAGGATTGCCCGACATGAAAGCCACCGGCCAAAAGGGTAATTACTATGTACGTTGCAATGTTCAGTTACCCAAAAACCTGACTCCCCGCGAAAAGAAATTATTTAAAGAATTAGCCGAGATCCGTAAAAATTAATTAATATAAACGGTCATGGCCGCTCGCTTCTGCTAAACTTTTTAACATGATTTGATTGGTATATTTGAATATAAGGTGGAATCTGATTCCAAATATTTCAATCTTGGGCAGTTCCAAAAATCTCTCACCAAACTTTCCTGATGAATATTTTTTTAATGATTTTGCTTATGTTCTTTTCTTCAATTTCCAGCTTGCATTCTGCAGAACATGAACATCGCTGGGGACAAATAGGTCACTACGTTACGGGGCAGATAGCGGAAAATCATATTTCAGAAAAAACGGCCGCAGAAATTGAACGGGTAATTGGAAAAGAAACCATTGCGGTTGCTACAGTATGGATGGATGATATTCGATCAGATAGCACATACAACTACACAAATACCTGGCACTGGGTAACCATCCCGGATGGCATGACCTATGAAGAGACAGATAAAAATCCAGATGGAGATATTATCTGGGCGCTTGAAAAATATATTGACGAGCTCAAACAAGGGGAGCTTTCCGAAAAAGAGGAATACGAAAGGCTGAAATTTGTGATGCATATGGTGGGGGATATTCATCAGCCGTTGCATGTTGGAACAGGCGAAGATCTGGGTGGTAATCGCGTTCCTGTTCAGTGGATGGGAGACAACAGCAACCTCCATCGCGTTTGGGACAGTGACATGATCAATTCACGACAGATGAGCTATACTGAAATTTCAATGAATATTGATGTAGTTGAGGAAGAACTTGTGCGGGAATGGCAATCAGCCTCGGTAAGAGACTGGGCCGAGGAATCAATGTCTTTTCGTGAAGATGTGTATAATCTGCCCGATGATTTCCGGATTGGCTACGAATACAGATTTCAGAACTATGATATCGTTAAAAAACGCATGGTGCAGGCCGGAGTGCGTCTGGCGGGTGTTTTGAATGATATCTACGACAGGTAAGTATGAATGAAAAGTCATTCTGCTTAAGAAGGGCAGCTGAAAATGGAATGTTTAAAAGACTGTGGATTTCTCTTTCTCAGGTAAAATAATTTTGTTGCAGATTGTAGTATCCTGTCTACAGTAATAATGCGGACAAGAAACAGTCATCTGAATGAGTTTTTCGAAAAAATGAGCATCTTTAATAAAACTGAGATGATTTTGGATTGACTCATCCGATGACTCAAATCCGCCATTTCATCATTGACCTGACAGCAGGATATTTTTTACGAATTATTCATCTCATTTTATTTATTTTAATCCACGCACAGCAAAGTTCTTATACGAATAACGTGTAAAAATGCCTCTGAACTGAATAGTGAAAAACAGCCTATGTATAAAAATATCGGGTGGGTTCCTATATGTCTGATAGTAGTTATGGGAGTTTTAACCGGGGGTTATATTCCTCAGCTGAACGGAGAATCTTTTGAAGACTATAAGGAGGTTATACCTGGCTATGAAATAGATATAGATATGGTGGCAATACCGGGAGGAGTATTTACAAAGGGAAGTCCTGATCATGAGACAGGAAGATCGGAAAATGAGGGCCCCCGGCGAGAAGTGAAGGTAGATTCTTTCTGGATGGGTAAATATGAAATTACCTGGAATCAATACGACCCATTTGCGAATGAAGTTGAAGAGAGGCTTACGGAGGAGCTGGCCATTAGCCGGGATCGCGAGGTGGAAATTCCCGCAGATGTGATTTCAACTCCAACACCTCCCTATGTGGATATGACTTTTGGCATGGGTAGGGATGGGTTCCCCGCCGTAAACATGACCCATTACGCCGCTGTGATGTATGCAAAATGGCTTACTGCTAAAACCGGCCACTTCTATCGGCTGCCTACAGAAGCTGAATGGGAGTACGCTTGCAGAGCCGGTACTGAGAGCGCATATTCTTTTGGAGAGACATCAGACAAAATTGAGGAATATGTATGGCACAGAGGAAACAGTGACGGGAGCTACAATCGAGTAGGTACAAAAAAACCGAATAATTTCGGAATTCATGATCTGTCAGGCAACATCGCTGAGTGGACAATGGATCAATTCTATGAAGATTATTTTGAGAAACTTGAAGGAGATCCCGCTGATAACCCGTGGTTTAAGCCTGACCGGCTCTATCCAAGATCGGTACGGGGAGGATCATGGCAGGATGATCCCGAAGAGCAGCGCTGTGCAAAACGGCGCGGATCGCAGGAAAGGTGGAAGCAGCTCGATCCTCAAATGCCAAAAAGTTTATGGTGGCATACAAGTGCTCCGTTTGTTGGTTTCAGGCTTGTTCGCCCAAAAGTTACACCTTCACCCGAAATTATAGAGGAGTATTGGATAGAGGAGATGGAAGATTTTTAGGCTTCACCAAAATTTACGGCAGCAGAATTAAACAGAAGAAAAACACAAATAAAGAATCAATTACATTATGGAAAAATCAGATAAGCCTTTCAAACGTTCCCTGTCTCGCCGGGAATTTTGCAAAAATACCTCCCTCGCAGTAGGAGGGGGTCTGTTACTGAGCAGTTTGCCTGTAGGAGCCAGCGCATTTGCCGCAGGTAATGATACTCTTAGAGTTGCTGTAGTTGGTTGCGGTGGCCGCGGAACCGGAGCGGCAAACCAGGCACTGACTGCAGATGAGGGTGTGAAAGTGGTGGCACTGGCCGATGCGTTTCGAGACAGACTTGATGAGTGCCATGAAAGATTGTCTGAAAGATATGGTGAATCGGGCAGATATGATGTGCCGGACGAGCATAAATTTACCGGGTTTAACGCATACAAAGATGCTATTGACCTTGCCGATGTGGTTATTTTGGCGGCCACTCCCGGTTTTAGACCCAAACATTTTGAATATGCCGTTGAACAGGGCAAGCACGTATTTATGGAAAAACCAATTGCAACGGATGTTCCGGGTGTTCACCGGGTGCTTGCGGCGGGAAAGGCTGCAAGGCAAAAAAACCTAAACGTTGTAGTGGGATTGCAGCGCCATTATCAGAATAACTACCGTGAAGCCGTTAAAAGAATAAATGACAATGAAATCGGAAAAATAATCTCCGGACAGGTTTACTGGAATAGTGAAGGTGTGTGGGTTCGTGGGCGCGAAGCGAATCAAACGGAAATGGAGTATCAAATGAGGAACTGGTACTACTTTAACTGGCTTTGCGGCGATCACATCCTGGAACAGCACATCCATAATATTGACGTAGCGAACTGGTTTATCGGGGAGTATCCCGAATCTGCCCAGGGGATGGGGGGACGTGAGGTACGAAAAGGAAAAGATCATGGACAAATCTTCGATCATCATTTTGTGGAGTATACCTATCCCGGCGGCGCAGTAATTGCAAGCCAGTGCAGGCATCAGCCGAATACCATGAGCCGGGTTGATGAAGTGTTTCAGGCCACAGATGGAACCATACATACAGATGGAAGCCATAAAACCACTATCAGATCCCTTAAAAATGAAACAATCTATGATCATGATGGCATAGAGGATCCGAACCCATATCAGCAGGAGCACGATGAACTGTTTGCATCGATTCGGAACGGAGAAGTGATCAGTGATACTGAAAATGCTGCAAAAAGTAATCTTGCAGCAATAATGGGACGGATGGCAACCTACACAGGCCAGCTCATCAGTTGGGATGATGCGATGAAATCAGAAAAAATATTGATAACAGATGATCTGGACTGGGATTCAATTCCACCGGTAACACCTGATGAGGAGGGGAATTATCCAGTTCCCGTGCCGGGCGAGACGATCGTGGTTTAGCATCCTGTTAATCAGAATTGGGTTTGAGGGTATTCTTTCTTTTCTAATCTGAATAGAATGAATACCTGAAACCGAATAGATTAATACAACCTGCCTCTTATAAATAATAGAAGTGGGGAATCTGTTTATAAGCGAGTGTCTACTGGTCCAGGTTTTCAAGACACCTTTTATGAATCTGATAAGCTTTTTTATCAAACAGGACAAATCTGATCAATTCCACTCTATCAAGAGAGTCAGCCAGGTCTTTGATGGTTCGAAAGGCGATATCAGCCGCTGCCTCCATAGGGTAACCAAATGCCCCGGTAGAAATCGCCGGAAATGCTATTGATGTCAGAGAGTTCTCTTCGGCCAGTTTTAATGCGTTTTTATAGCAGTTGGCTAAAAGTTTCTCCGCCGGCTCATCTCTTCCATAAACAGGCCCCAGGCAATGAATCACGAAACGGTTGGGTAAGTTTGGGGCTTCTGTAATTACGGCTTCTCCCGGTTTGATGGGCGCCAGCGGTCTGGTTAATTGCTCAAGTTCGGGATCACCTTTTCTGTGTATGGCACCGGCTACACCCCCACCGATACGCAATTGAGCATTTGCCGCGTTCACGATGGCATCTATATCGGGCTGATTCACAATGTTTCCGACCGTAAGTTCTACCTTCAATCCTGAAAACTCTTTCTTCATATGTATACCTCGCGCACAAATAATTATTGAAGAGATACCTTTATTTGAAAATAACTTCTGCCATCATAGTATGCAAAGCGCTTTTAACCCCTCCATCTGAGGTTTTTCTTGTGATGATTTGTCAGTTTTAAACTTAACAATTAAAAAATATATGAAAACCGCTTCCATAAAATATACTTTTTGAAAGCGATTTTTTGATCATTAAAAAGCACGCTATAAGAGTGATAAATATAATCTATGTTATGACAATGTTAATGAAGAAAAATTGGAAGTGCTTACACCATTAAAATATGAACATATGTCATAAGTATGACAAACAACTATAATATAATTATTGTTGAAAAGTTGATTTGCCTTTTAAAATGTCGATAACTTGTAAGCGAACCAAAACAGTTAAGGCTGTTACAACTAAAAAGGAAAATTACAATACTTATGAAATCAATAATCAAAACAATCACAACAGTACTGATCATCGTGATCAGCTTCGCATCTGCTGAATTTGTTAATGCAAATACCGCAACTGCGGATACACTTACGCAAGAAGAACGAGACCTAAAGTTTGAACAAATCGAAAGAAGTCTCTTATTTGGACTTGAGTCTGATGTAACGGGTGTTTTAGAATCTACATTCTTCAATGCTATTGCATTTAAAACTCTGTATCCTGAATTTAATTCAAATGCAGTTACAGAAAGCATAGCTCAAATAGTTAGCGAGGATGGAAATCATGTAGTTCGTTACAAAGCTCTCCTCACTCTTTATTACCTCAGAAATCAAGAAAACTTTGATTATCAGGGGCAGCTTACGGAACTCGTAAGAAGCAATGACAAGACGGGAGCATTTCAATTATTAAATGATCAGATCCGTGATAGTCAACTTGCCTCGCAAGTAAATTAAACTTAACAATCCTACATTTATAAAAAGGCAGCTTCTATTCGAAGGTGCCTTTTTTTTTGCGGTTAAAAATTCTTGTGACGTGTCAATGATGAAAT
>CAYOLE010000199.1:0-6644 GCA_964404705.1 uncultured Rhodohalobacter sp.
GCCAAAAGTGATCAGGAAATTAAAGCCTCACTTATGAAAGATCTTCGCTCTTTTTCTATTGGCATAAAATCGCATGGGCCCACCTCTTCACTTAAAGGCCAAAAATTAAATGATTTAAAACTGCCTGATCAGACTCTGGCAGGCGCTGTGTACAGAGATGGAAAGCTACTTGATACCATGAAGAATATTAGTCTCCGGGAAGGTGATGAAATCATTTTTATTGCACAGGGTAAAGCTTTTCGGGAACTCCAACAGAAATTTTCCTCAGAGAATGTAATTGTTTAGCCCAGCTATAAAATCACCCTCAACAATAAGCTGACGATCAAAAAAACAAAAGACATATATGTGGCTTAAGTAAACCAAAAATCTCAAATATTTTTTTTGTCCTACTTTTATCCAATCACAGCTATAGAGTTAAAAACGGATACTCAACTCCATTTCATCACCATCCCGAAGCACAGTAATTCTAATCTCATCCCCCTGTTGAAATTCACCCAGACTTTCCATGTAATCGTAAATATCGCCGATCTCACTATCTCCCATTTTTACAATCACATCTCCTTTTTGTATACCGGCCTGTTCTGCTGCCCCATTCTCCTGAACTCCGTCAATCCTAAAACCAGGGCCCGAATATGTATAATCAGGTAACACTCCCAAAGTAGGGCCTTCAAAATCAAATGATGTGCTTCGCGGATCAGTTGATTCGATAAAACCCATTTCTGCAGCAGACGTATCATCAAGTACTTTTATTACTTCTGCCGCATGTTCAGCAATCTTGCGTATCCCATTATAGTTGATTTTATCAGCCGTATCTGTAGGCCTGTGGTAATCTTCGTGGGTTCCGGTAAAATAGTGCAGAACAGGTATTCCCTCCTCAAAAAAAGATAAGTGATCACTTGCCCCGCTTCCTGCCGGTGTGCGTGTGATATGGAGTGTATCTCTACTGATGTTGTTCAATATATCATCCCACTGCTCTGCCGTACCGGTGCCAGATATCGTTAACGGATTATCATCATTCATTCTGCCGATCATATCGAAATTAATCATTGCCACAACATTATCGGGATCGGTTTGCATATGTTCTGCGAAATAGCGAGAACCAAGCAGCCCCATTTCCTCCGCCGCAAAAGCAATAAAAATAATATCCTTAGAGGGTTCCTTGTCAGAAAAATAATCAGCCAGCCATAACATTCCGGCAATTCCGGAGGCATTATCATCTGCGCCGGGGTGAATTACTGGCTCTTCACCCGTCTCCATTGATATCATTCCACCACTCCCCTGGGAGTCATAATGTGCTCCCACAATTATCAATTCGTCATTTTCTGCACTGCCTTCTATTCGTGCCACTACATTACGGGAAATATGATTCTCTGCTCCCATTGCCTGGGGGATAGGCCCATCAAGAACAAATTGCTGAAAATAAGTGCCACCATCTCCTGCAGGAAGCAGACCAGATTGCAGGAACTGATCGGCTATGTAGTTTGCCGCACTCGCTTCCCCTGGGGTTCCCGCAAGCCTGCCACCCTGATCTTCATGACTCAGCCATTCTACATGGTCTTGAATAGAGGAAGTTTGTTCACCCTCCGGTACAGGTTCATCGCATCCTGTTATAATAAAAAACATACATAGATAGAACAGAATAGCATGAGCACCAAAGAAAGACATTTGAACCTGAACAGATTTGATCATAGCGCGGGTTTTATTTCCATGACTTTCTAAGGTAAAGCAAACAGATGCTATTTACAGCATTTTTTTAGGTGGGCCCGGCTGTTTAAATCAGAAAAAACACATGCCGATCTGAAAAGCTACTAACCTTATAAATATCAAATTTCTATTTCATCCACCGAGGGACTATTGGCAGATATCGACACAGTCATTATTGTGTGCAGTGATCCAGCTGCTTCCGTAGCTTCAAAAACTTTTTGAAGACCTTTAAACACCCTCTGTGCCGGTCCTTCGAGTATGGTTTCATAGTGAGTAGGTGTTACCTGTAAACCGTACGTTTTCATTGCCTCAATCTGTTCATAAATCAGATCCATATAACTTTCTCCTCCCAACGGATAAAGTGCAAATTTGGCCGTTACATCTTGTTCAATTTCAGAACTACGGTCCTCATTCAGGGTATTATCATCCTCAGCCATAAAAGTATGTCCTGCTGTATCACCCGGGCAGCCAACCGAAAATGTAGCACTGTAAACTGTATGAACACCCGATTTAGCTACTTCCAGAAAAATGGCCTGACTCACATCAAAAATATGTGAAATGCGACCCCTTGCAATGGTGCTTACCTTATCGGTTTTCATCCACACTTTTGATCGGTCGGTCGCTTTAATTGCTGAAAGAATCAGATCCGCAAAATTATCACTCATCGGATATATTGAGAAACTGCATCCGGCAATTCTCATTTTATCGTTTTCCTGCTTAACCATTTTTGATATAACTTGTTGGATGTTCAATTTTTCGTAGGTGTGAGTTCGATTTCTGCCATGTTTTCGAACACAATACTCATTCTATTTCAAACTCACAATTTGGATTTTTTTTATTACATGATGTTACACTTTCTGATCAGCTTCACCTCAGGTGCCCCTGCAATCAACCATCTGCAGGGGCCCCGCAAGCCGCCTCTCTAAAAATCAGAATCGTATATTTATCTCCGCAAACATATGCCTCGGCGGCTGAACAATATAACCCGGAGAATCTGAGACGCCATCAAAGTTGGTATCAACCGGGGCACCGTTTGTGAAATAAAGTTCATCAAACAAGTTGTGAATTTTAAGAGAAGCAGAGATACTCTGACTGATTCTCGCATCCAAACCAAGATCTGCCACAAAAAATGACGGCAATGTCAAATCCGATCGGTTTGTCAGTTCCAGATATGCTTCACTCATATAGCGCCCTGAAAGTGATATATCCAGGATATCGAATGTTGTATAGGTTACTGTTCCATTTACAAGCCAGTCTGGACTCAGAATTGATTCTACATTCCGATATACCTGATCCGTTCCTCCGGGTGTAAATTCACTGATATTGGTACGCATCCAGGTGGCGTTGCCCGAAAGCATCAGGCGATTAAGAGGTGTCCAGAACCATTCTGCCTCAATTCCCGCACGATAACTGTCAGCAATGTTTTCCCGCAGCTGGATAAATCCTTCAGGTATGAAATCTCCGGTAGGGGAGATTTCGTTTTCGAACTGCATATAAAATCCGTTCAGTTTTCCTGAAAACCGTGCAGTTCTAAACCTTACTCCCCCCTCAAGATCGTTAACATGTTCAGCCATCACTGAATTTTGGTCACTAACTACTTCGAGATTTGCGGGATTGATGTTGGTAGATCCGAGAATATCGTGCCTGGTAGGCTCCCTGCTGCTTCTGCCAAATGAACTGTAAAGATCGAAATGATCCGTTATGAACCAGGTGATTCCTGCTTTGGGGCTCAAAAACGTCCATTGCCGGGTGGGAACATCAATTGCCGGCTCATCAATACCGCCATCGATCAGAAACTGCCTGTCGGGGTTTAAATCCAGCCAGACTGATCTGAGCTGGATATCACCGTAGATCTCAACATTTCCCAGGCGGTAACTTGCTTTTGCAAACGTACTCAGTTCATCCTTACGGGAATCATCTGCATAAAAAAGGCTCTCACTTTCAGGTGCAAAAAATTCTTCATTCACCCTGTCGAACCGGTAAAGATGTATTCCACCCGATAATTCCAGATGTCCGCCATCCGAGAACTGCAACGAGGATAGCAGTCCATAGTGATCGTTTTCGAGACTAAACACCTGTTGTACAAATTCCCCATCAGTGCCGGGATAACCAACCGGAAAATCGCCGCCGGCTCCACCGTAGTATAGAGAAGAGGTTAACGACAACCGGTCGCTGATACTTCGTCCATACTGAAACTGAAGAAACTGCTGCCCAAAATCATCTTCATCATGAACAGAGATATTGTTGGCTCTCGGATTTTCCCGTATCTGATCGATCGGCACGGGTGTATATGCCAGTTCATTTTTAGTGTGGCCTGTAAAAGCTGTAACTTTAAAAATATTGGTGTTACCAAAATATCCTCCGGATAAGAAGAATGATCGAGATTCCGTCCCGGAATGATCTCTGTATCCGTCCGATTCTGTCTGGCTGAAGCGTGTATAAAGACCAAAATTGTTGATCGAGCCTGTATTTACTTCACTGCTGAGCCTATACGAGTTAAACGCCCCCCCGGTCAGCTTTACTCCTGCATATGGATCGTCCATAGTGATATTTTGGGATTCAAAGTTAATGGAACCTGCATAGGATGCTGTTCCATTCGTACTGGTACCTACCCCGCGCTGCACCTGTACGGATTGAATACTGTTACCAAAATCGTTGAAGTTTGAAAAAAATACTCCCTGGTCAATCATATCATTCAGAGGGATTCCGTTCAGTGTCATATTAATGCGGGTTTGGTCCATTCCGCGCAATCTCATGTAGGCGTAGTTGGCAAAACGAGTACCTGCATCGGAATGGGTCAGTATTGAAGGGGTAAGCCGTTCGAGCGTATAGACGGGATCCTGGCCAATATTATCCTGTTCAATCCTTACTCTCTCAATTGTGGTTTGAGTAAACGGTGCACGTTCACTCACGCGTACATCCTCCACAAAAATTTCATCCCCCCACACAGCCCCCTGTTCCATATAAATATCAATTGGCTGATCCGGTGAATCGAGATTTACTGTTTTAGGTGTATATCCAACAAAACGGATCTCCAGAACGGCGCCGGTGGTTGTCAGAAGATCCAGCTGGAATTCTCCATCTCTATTAGTGACTGTTCCATTACGTGTATTTTTTTGCGTAACAGTAGCCCCGGGAATTACCTCTCCGGTTTCTGAATCATATACGGTACCTTCGGCAGTTTGAGACCAACTGTTCGGCACAAACATCAAAATAAATATGAAAAGTAGCGTAAGTAGTTTTGTTGCTTGCATTGTAATCCTTTTTGACAGACTTAGGGTTACGGCAGGAGCAACTTGAGAGAGTGGGCGGATTTGAACTGGTTTTAACCAATTCTCACGGTTTCCCTTCGCCGGCATTACCCGGTTCAGGTTCTTGGGGTATAATCTCAGCCCTTTAACAAGCACCCCCAACCTTTTATGGTTGAATATGGTTTAAAACTACCGGTAAATAATATAAGATCAAAGCGAAGTTCGTCTATTGCCGGATATTTTTATTTATACTATCATCCATATAATACTATCATCTAATCTTGCACCATTGCACAGTATGAAACTGATTACGACTCTTATTACAGTTCTCTTAATTTTTGTTTTGCCCGGTATTCTATTCGCTCAAATTTCACCTCAGGACGTAACTGTTGATTCCACACAAACGGTAGATATAACACTTACTGACGGAAGTCAGTTGACAGGTGAGATTCTTTCCGTATCAGATACTGAACTTGAACTCCGGCAACAAACCGGCAGAATTTATGTACTCCTAAACCGAGTCCAAACTATTCAGCCGGGTGGCTCTGATCCTGCCCGGCGATGGTTTAAAAATCCAAATACCAGCAGGTTGCTTGTCTCGCCAACTGCCCGGCCACTGGAGAAAGGCGATGGATATTATCAAAATATTTATGTGTTTATATCGGGTGTTTCTTATGGTATCACGAATAATCTATCGGTTACCGGCGGCATCAGTATGATACCGGCCATTGGCATCAAAAATCAGCTTTATTTTGTGGGGGGAAGACTTGGGGGAGCCGTAAAAGAGAATCACAATCTGTCGGGCGGTGCAGTTATAGTCTCCGCGGGAGGATTCGATAACAATCTGTTAATTGGATTTGGGAATTACACCTACGCGTTCAGCAGGGGAAGCCTGACCACAGGTTTGACCGGATTCTCTGTAACAGAAGAAACCGGTACCACTGCAGTATTGTTTGGTGGTGATTATCGTTTGTTGCAGAGAATAGCATTTGTATCTGAAAATCACTATTTCCCTGACGTAAACGAAACCATGCTTTCCTATGGATTACGCTTTATGGGCGAACAGATGAGTTTCGATCTTGCATTTATACAGCCGGGATTTGGCCTCGGTCTTGGTTTTGGCATTCCTTTCGTGGACTTTGTGTTTAATTTTTGATCAGAAGATTTGATGCTGAAATATTCAAAATTGATATTCTCGTGTAATAACTTCCGTGGTAAAATCAAGGTCGGGAAAATTTCTTTCGAAATAGTGATTGATTAAACCGGCCATAGTTTGTTCAGATGTGTCTGTCAATGGTACAATACAGCGCCAGATTCCGGCAATTTCACCATTTGGCGCATCCCCGGAAAGTGCTCTCCAGTTAATATGCTGATACCTTCCATTTGATTCCTCTATAACATCATCCTCAAAATAAAAGAAAAATGTGCGGTTTATATACCTGTGCTCTGGCGATCGGTTGGGCATGCTGCCGATGCACCCAAAAGGTGATGGCGATAGTTTATCAGGCTCCTGAAGCGGATTAAAATCAATTTCCACATTTACGCTTCCCTCGTTCATACTCTGAACATATTCCGGGCCAAACGGTGTACCATAGTTTACTATCACCATTTTGATAGAAGAACTGCTAACTACAACACGCTCATCATCTGTACCAGAGACGAAAGATGAGGAATCACAAGCTGTAAGAA
>CAYOLE010000200.1:0-6630 GCA_964404705.1 uncultured Rhodohalobacter sp.
TTTTTATCTATACTCTGGTTGGCACGCTCCGTACTGCTCTCTCTAACTCTATTCCCTTTTTTTATAATATTATTCATAACTCTTGTGATTTAGATTCTCTTTTTTGATGTATTAGATAAAACCGTGAATACTATAAGATGGTTCGATATTATTTAATAGTAAGTGCTGTTCTTTCTGATAATACAGCTCACCCAAAAATAAAGAGACTGATGCTTCTATTTCAAATCTGATGAGCAATACCGGCCATCTTTATTCAGGATTAATCGGGTAACTTTTAAACGAATGCCTCGTAGAATCTTAAAAAACTCGAAATAGATCAATCTACGTATGTCAGATTTAAAAAAATTGACTCTCAGCGACAAAGTCTTATTATGCGATGGTAATGATTGTAAGTTGGTGGAGCTGAAAGACGTCCGTTTTTTTGAAACCTGCGGTAATTATACGAAAACCTATTTCAGTGAAGGTAAACTGTTAATCTATCGATCTCTCTCTTACATTGATTCCCGATTATCAGATGAATATTTTTTCAGAGCTAACCGGCAGCAAATCATAAATTTAGCGCATGTAAAAGATGTTCAGCTTCTTGATAACTCCGTATTCAGAATTGAGATGACATGCGGAAAAAAAATAGATCTTTCCCGGCGAAGGTCTAAACATTTCAGAGGAACCATGAGTTTATAGATAATAAACTCAAGCAATAATTAAAAAAGGGAGAAAACCTCAGCTGGTTATCTCCCTATCCATACTCAGAGATTGAAACTCTGAACAATTGTAATATTTCATAATCTAAAGCTGCCTGATTTATGAAATTCTATTTATGAATTTACCGTTTCTATCAAGAAATTCAACTCTTACTTCGTCCTCATTTTGCAGGATTACTTTATACTGCATGCGTTCCTCATCAAAATCTTCGATTACCAGTTCATTTCCAATCACTTTCCATGATTCGTATTCGCCGGTTAACAATGTCTCGCTTATGGCTCTTGGCATTGGGATATTTCTCTGTATAACTGTAGCCTTTACAAGTTCACCGCTGTTAGTGTAAACGGCATGTAATGTTTCGTTTTTAGACGAACCCTCTACTATAAATCTATTCGATCTGTTATCATTAATCCGGATATTACCCAGGTTGCTGTTTTTAAATGGATTTTCTCTCTGAAGACACTGGAGAGTTTGAAAGCAGTCGAATTTATCTATGCTAATAGTTCTGGGAGTAAACTCATTTTTGTCATCAACTTTGTTTGTATCAACCTCTTGTGAAATGGCCGGAAAGGATATCAATGATATCAGGCATGTTGTGATAAGTATGTTTTTTAATAGCATGGTATTTGGGATTTAGTTCATGGTTACATTCAAGTACGCAAGCTATTTTTAACAGTTACAAGAGTTCTGATACAATTATTTAGACGGTTATATCTAATTGTGGATGGCTCATATTTGATAATAGATGGAAAAGATATTTTTAAAAATTCAGATTTCTTCCAGTGACAGATTTGAAATTAATTGCCTGGCCTGGTTGTAATATTGGCGGTGAATTCATCACCACTGACAATGTTTTTCTGGCCCCGATGGCTTTTTATCGGGGAGGGAAGGGGCACTTACTGCTACATGAAAATCGTGGAATGAATACCGAAGCCTGCATAAATCCGGGTTTACATCCCATAAATCTTGTTGAGACAGATTTGGTGTTAAACCAAATGGAAAACCTTCTGTTTTTGATTAGCTTATTAAAGGAAAGTCGCTAATCTTTACTGTATCTAATTTCCAAAATCATTTAATAGTATGAAAATCTTCCTATGTTTCCTCACAATTCTATTTTCAATCATGATGGATCAATTCATGCATACAGCTGAAGCGTTACAGGAAAGTTCAGAATCCTTTACTGTGATGTCATACAATATAAGGTTTGATAATCCTGATGATGGTATAAATGCCTGGCCTCATCGAAGTGATCAAGTTGCCGATTTGATAGGTGAAAAATATCGGCCAGATATAATCGGTATTCAGGAAGCACTGAAACATCAGATTCAGGATCTCCAGGAACAGTTGCCGAAATATTCCTGGATAGGTGTGGGGCGTGATGATGGAAAAGATAAAGGCGAATTTTCACCAATATTCTACAATTCAGACAGATTTGATCTGCTTGCAACCAACACATTCTGGTTGTCTGAAACGGCTCATTATCCGGGAAGCATTTCGTGGGATGCAGAGATTACACGGATTGTTACGTGGGCTAAATTTACCGATCTCAATACAGGCCAGGAATTCTACTTTTTAAACACTCATTTCGATCATATCGGTGAGCAAGCCCGAATAGAAAGTTCAAAAATGATCGACGAATTTGTATCGGATCTTGAGGAGGGATTTCCGGTCGTCGTTACCGGGGATTTTAATGTGACTGAAACCACGGAAGCTTATTCTATCCTCGCAGATTCACCAAATCTCCAGGATGCACGATATACATCTGAAACGGGTCATGACGGGCCAACCGCATCGTTTAATAACTGGGAGGAGCTTCGTTCCCCAGAATCGAGAATCGATTATATTTTTGTCAGTAATAACATAAGGGTTCTAAACCACCGAATATTGGATGACCGGTATGATGGTCGCTTTCCCTCCGATCATCTGCCTGTAATATCAGAAATAGTTCTTCCTTAAAAAGATATTTACAGTTGCGATCTGGATGAAAAATCAACCGGTTTTCAATCCTATTTGAACCTATGAACCGGCGAAATTCCCGAAGTTTAAAAGTGACGAATTATCCACGATTAAACATTCCGGTTCTTGTAATTATTTCAGCGTTTTAACAAATTTATATAATCTTACCTCTGAAACTGGAGATTGGCAGTATGGTGTTAATACAAATTCGATAAGATATGCTATCCACTACTTAACCCTGAAAATTGATAAAGGAGACTCTAAATGATTGGTTTAGCAAAAAATATCCTGGATGTTGCAAAAATACTGCTCGGTTTATCTGATCAATTGCGAGCAGCTGAGAAGCAGCGGAGATTGGAAATGGCAAATCTCTTTGAGAGTATCAGCTCTTGCCTTGCCAATGTTTCAGGAGAAATTCGGGTCGGCAATAT
Organism: uncultured Rhodohalobacter sp.; assembly: GCA_964404705.1. Taxonomy (GTDB): domain Bacteria; phylum Bacteroidota; class Rhodothermia; order Balneolales; family Balneolaceae; genus SW132. The sequence goes on from CAYOLE010000200.1 coordinate 3,090, forward strand.
TCCACATGGTAGTTGCAGTGAACTTATTACCTACTCTGAGGCACTTCCCGGGTTCACTGATAAAGAATTAGGGGATGCAAAAGCCAGAGAATTAGCAGAAACTCTGCGTTCAGCTTATAACGTGGAGCAGATGGCAATGGATCTCCATGAGAAATCGGATAAAGAGCCTTACCTGAAGGAAATAGAAGAAGCTTCCGGAAAATTTTCCGCTCTTGCCAATATTCTGCGTGTAGGATGATCCGGAGTAAATAGGCATCTCTGTCTCTGTTGAATATCTAACCAAACATTAGGTATCCCTGTAGGATATTAGTCACTCACGTCATTATTACTAATCTGTAAATCAAAAAAAGGATACAAATGATCACATTCGGTACTTTACGCAGATCAGGATTCTTCACTTTCAGGAGCAAAAATATATATGGAGGGATCAACCTGATATAATATTTCTTTTTGCACCAGCGCTGCTTGAATAGGACACAGGGTCATCAGATTTATCATTTTCCATTCCCCTGATTTCAGACTCCCAAATTTAACCAGCTATTTCTGAAAATTAGTAGCTGAAGATGAGAACTGATGGTTCTGCCTACATCAAATCAAACAAAGAAGGCAGCCAGGTGCTAAGTGTAGGCCAAAAGGTAACCAACAGAAGCGCGATGAGCATCCCGATAAATAAGGGAAGCAATGGCCGTACCACTTTTGCAATAGTTGTTTTGGCAACACTGACTCCCACAAACAGTAGAGTACCTACCGGAGGCGTACAGATGCCGATGCAAAGGTTCATAATCATTATAATACCAAAATGAACCGGATCTACTCCAAGTTCGGTGACAACAGGAAGAAAAATGGGGGTAAAGATCAGAACAGCGGGAGTCATATCCATGAACATCCCTACTACGAGTAAAATCAGGTTAATAATGAGTAGTATTACAATTTTGTTTTCACTCAGAGCCAATAGTGTACTGCTGATTTCCTCAGGCATATTTTCGAAAGACATGACCCACGACATGCTTATGGATGCGGCAATCAGCAGCATTACAATTGAGGTTGTAGATACCGATTCCATCAGGATATCGGGAAGGTCGCGGTATGTTACTTCATTATACCAGAGTGCCAGTATTAAACAGTAGACAACAGCAATCGCAGCAGCTTCAGTTGCTGTAAAAATACCGGCTACAATTCCACCAATAACAATGATCAACAGAAGCAGGCTGGGAATTGCAGCAACAAAAGTAGTTAGTACAGTTTTGATGGATGTACGCTCACCAACCGGAAATTTTTTACGTACAGCCCAAATACCGGCAATCCCCATGAGTATCAGTCCTGTAAGGATGCCGGGAATATAACCGGCAATAAAAAGCGCTGCAATGGATGTTCCTCCACTTGCCAGAGAATAGATGATCAATATATTAGACGGGGGGATTACCAGACCCATGGATGAAGAGGTGATGTTTATGGCTGCACCAAATTGTCTTGAGTATCCTTCTGCTTCCATTCTCGGAGCTAAAATGCTTCCAATAGCTGAAGCAGCTGCTACCGCTGATCCGGCTATGGCTCCAAAGAGCATCGCGGCAACAACATTGATATGAGCGAGTCCGCCAGGCAATGAGCCGATCAGGCTTTTGGCAAAATTAATCAGTCGTTGTGCAATACCACCCCGGTTCATGATTTGACCCGCCAGGATAAAAAATGGGATTGCCAACAGTGTAAAACTATCAAGACTGATAATAAATTGTTGACCAAACGTTGTTAATGCAGTTATTGAATCAAGCCCGGTTAAAAGAGTTAATATGCCGGAAATACCTAATGCCCATCCAATAGGTACACCGATAATAATCAGAATTAAAAAACTTAAGATCAGGATGGCGAATTCCATAGGGCTCTCTGTTCAGGTTAATTGAATTAGTTCGTTTGCTTGTTTGTAGGGTCTTCAGCCGCGGGTCCGTCTGGAATTTCATCGATATCACCGGAAGCCAGAATTGTTTTGATAGCAAAAAGTTTATAATAGATGATGAGGATTCCACATATGGGCGCGATCATATAAACATATGCCATCGGAATCTGAAGAGTCGGTGTAAGCTGCATATATAGAAATGTATTATAGACGAGCATACTGCCTCCCAAAACCAGAACAGGGAATACAAAGCAAATGATGATTATATTGATAATAATGCCAAGTTTTAAACGACCTGCTGGTTTGAGTTTTTGAGGCAGGATGTCGATTGCAATATGTTGATTTTGTCCTGTTAAATAAGCTACTCCAAACAAACTTACCCATATCAGAAGAAAACGTGCCAGTTCATCGGTGAATGTACTGGGTGCATTCAGGATATAGCGTGAAAAAACCTGCCATACTACACATATAACCAACAAGCCCATCATTGATATCAATGCTGCCCTTGTAATTTTATCGACTGTTTTTTTCATATGGTCCTGGAATTTTATCTGTTTATTCTTCCCCAAGGATAGGTTTAACCCATTCATTATAAAGATTTGGATGGTCATTTCTGAAAGAGTCATAAATAGGCTGTACCCTTTCCCGAAAAGGCTCTTTGTCCGGGTAAATCACTTCCACGCCAGCATCCTTTACAACCTGCATTGACTCTTCAACAGAAGCAACCCATAACTCATGCTGATAGGTTACAGATTCGTCCACGGCTTGCTGAATCCACTGCTGTTCTTGTTCTGTAAGGTTTTCCCAAACCGATGCATTAATGACTAAAAAATCAGGAACAGCCGTATGTTCATTGATGCTATAATAATTTGTGACTTCATAATGGCGCGAACTATAAAAACTTGGCGGGTTATTCTCTGCGCCATCAACAATTCCACCCTGGAAAGCCGTATAAAGTTCACCATATGCGAGAGGAGTTGGAGAACCGCCAAATGCGCGAATCAGGTTAATAGCCATCACGCTGGGCTGTACACGTATTTTCAATCCCCTCATGTCATCCGGAGTTCGGATGGGTCGGTCTTTCGTATAGAAACTTCGCCAACCCGCATCATAAAAAGCCAGCCCTTTAAGTTGATATTCAGCCCCTGATTCAAGAAGCGCTTCTCCAATGTCTCCGTCAACAATTTTTCGATAGTGTTCATCATCTTCAAACAGGTATGGAAGGCTAAAAATCCGAATAGGTGGTACAATATTTTCCAAAACCGCGCCAGAGATTTTGGTCATGGAAATGGCACCAATTTGAACTAATTCTAACACGGATCTTTCGTCTCCAAGCTGAGCTGTAGGATATGTTTTTATGACAAGTTTCCCATTGGAAATTTCTTCTAATCTATCTGTCATAAATTCCATTCCAATGGTGACGGGATGGGTTGCATGCATTGCGTGTGCAAGGATTAAAGTTTTTTGATCCTCTTCAGAGTGGCTCTCTCCACATCCTTGCAGTACTAATAAAAGTATCAAGGCTGATAAGACTATCTTCCAAAGGTTCGTGAATGTACAACTCATATCAGCCCGTTAATTTGGTTACTTTTAAACTTATCTGAATAAAAGATATATTTTTGAATCTTTAAAATTAGTTTTCAATGTTTT
>CAYOLE010000201.1:0-5255 GCA_964404705.1 uncultured Rhodohalobacter sp.
AACAGCTTTACTGAACTCTCTGCTTATTCTGTTATTGAACGTAATCTTTTCAATATTAGCCATATTGTTAGTGATGTTTTGCGATAAATATTCTCAATTCTGCGGTTTATTACAGAAGTATTGGTTTTTTGATTGGCCTGATTATAAAATCTTTTCGTCTAATTTTTTTGCTATTAGTAATGTCAAAAAAAAAATTTGCAAACAGGCTCATCTGTAATTTATGTAATAAACATTTATGTGAATGTAATGCATATATATTGGAATATCGCAACCTTTATTTAAGCAAAAAAGGAGTATAGAAATTATTCGAATCAAGTGAATGATAAAGGAGATAGCTTAGATTTCATTATTAAAGATTGAAAAAAATTTATACATCAATATTATTATTCTCGTCGGCGCAATCGCGCCATTTTATGGGATTCGAAGTCTGATTATTAGGTAAAAAAGATAAGAATAGGTTAGCAAATGCAAGCAAGGACAATTATAGAAAAACACTACAACACACTTTCCGTACTTAAAAGTGGTGACGCAAATGAGTTCCGAAATATAATTACGAACTATGACAGTTTGCTGAAAAGAGTTCAGAAAATGATTTTAGTTAAATCGATATATATTCAGCTTGAGAAAGCTGAAGAATATCATTTTAAAAATAACAAAAAAGGAGAAAAGAAGTTTCTTCTGTTAGCATTAAAAGAAATGAAGTCAAACACAATAACCACTAACGATTTAAAAGAGGCAGGACTTCAGGATTACCTGTCCGATACTATTCTTTCGATAGAAAAGATCGAGTCACGACTTTACGAGCTTGGATGAAATAGGTAAAGAAAATCTGACAGATATATACCCATTGCACGGAGAGCAAAAAAGGGGGCAGGAATTGAGGGCCTGCTCTCTTTTTTTATACCAAATATTTTAAAATCTAAAAAATGGATGCCTTGAAGACTGATGCTTATAAGAATTTTCAATCGGCAGGCAAAATTTTATATGTGAAATTTGTAGTAAGCACACACTCCAAAAAGCTCATAATACAAGAACTAAAAAAATTGGGTATAGATTATTATATATCAGCATCTGGAGCTATCTATTTTTCGTCTGATACCACCTGCAGAAAAATCGAAGAATTTAAAAAGAGGCTGAATTACAAAGGTTTTCACTACCTGAATGAAGATAACAGCAGGCTTTTGGATAAAGTAATTCAATTGATTGTCGAGGTAATTCATAATTATCACAAGCTTCCCTGGTTGAGTTATATAGAGATCAAAAAGGCAAGTTCAAGTACAGGCACTGATTATGCAAACTTTTTAAAAATATTTTCTGAAGTAATGGGCATGTCTATCATCCATTTTATTATCCTGCAGAAAATTGAGAGGATTAAAGAATTGTTACTGTATGAAGATCTGCCTTTATCAGAGATTTCAGAAATGCTTCGTTACAAAAGTGAGCAGCATTTGACAGCTCAATTCAAAAAATTTACGGGTCTGACACCAGCCTACTTTAAAAAACTTAAACATGAACGTACAGGCAATTTTAAAGTACATTCTGATAATAAATTCATGCAAATGCGGACTGATCAACCCAATCAAATTTTTCAATCAGTAAGAATAGATTCTATTTGAAAAATGAAAATATCGCATAGCTTTTTAGCTGTAATGTATGTAAAAGTTTTTTATTAAGATGTAATGAATTTCTGTCCTTATAGTTATAACGTTCTTGTGTTAATCATTCATAACCGATTGACATTAACAGGTAATAATTTAAAAAGCATATGTTCAAACAGGGCAATTATTATTTGATAATACTTTTGGCTGTAACTGCTTTTGTAGCTGCTTGTTCAAGTACCAGTAACTTACAACGGGCTGAAGATATGTACTCTTCACTTGAAACAGTAGACAGCAACATTAATGAAATTGTTCAACAGATTGATGCAATCAATAATCATCTGAGTGAACTTGTCAACTCGGACCAGTCAAATTTAAGACGTTCTTTTAACCGGTATTCTGAAAATGTAACCACAATTAAGGGTATGGAAAAAGGGTTTTTAGAAAATATTGAACGGATGAAAAGCAATGCTCAGTCCTATTTTAATAACTGGGATGAAGAAGGACGGCAGTACAACAATCCCGAAATTCAGGCTCGAAGTGATGACCGCCGCTCTGAACTTGGTAATGCCTATGAAAAGATTGAAGCGAATACCGTGGGTTTGCGAGAAGCCTTCCAGGCATATGTTTCTGATATCAGTGAAATTGAAACTTATTTATCTAACGACCTTACAAGTCAGGGTATTGAATCAATGAGATCAACAGCTAATACATCTATTAGAAATGGTGATAATCTCAAAGAAGAATTAGAAACATTGCAGATAGCAATCAGAGAGACACGATCTAAAATGGACAGGGATGGCATAGCAAGTAATTAATAGTATTTAGTTTTTATCAAGAGAGAAAAGGCGCTTCTCAACTTGCATGAAAAGAATTAAAAACTCCTATTCATGTAATTGGGTGGTGCCTTTTTATTTTTTTTAATTCTTCTCTGAAAAAAATTAATGGCTATTGAACTCTCTTATTTTTTTTCGCCAACGGAATTAAAACAGTAAACTGTGTACCAATGGAGAGCATTGATGTTACTTTAATAGATCCCCCCAATTCGTGAGTTAATTTATTAACATGCTGAAGCCCAATTCCAAAACTGGATTCTCCATTTGTTCCAACCGATCTTGCGATTGGCTGTCCATCATTAAAGGCCGATATTTGATCAGAGTTCATTCCCATACCATTATCTTCGACTTTAATTTTTAGCAGGTATTGATTATTGATTAAAATCCGGGTGGTTATAACTTTAATTCTGCCTTTCTCTGAAGTAAATTTGATAGCATTTGATACTAAATTACCAATAATTTGCTGCAATTTAATTGAAAAATGGTGAGGCACAAAAATTCCCGCGTCAATCTGATTATTAAATGAAAATGAAAGATCTTTTTCTTGTACCAGAGGATTGTACAAACGCTTTATTTTTTTCAGAATAGTCACTACCGGGATTTGATCCTGGTTCAGAGTCTTTTCCCTGGATGCTTCAATGTCATCAAGTACTTCATCAATGAAACCAATAATTGTTTCCGCAGACTCTTTGATTAAAACAATATCATTCGTTCGTACCTCAACGTAGTCTTTCTCCTCAATTAAGAGATCTGCCATCCCAATAATACCATTAATGGGATTTCTTAAATCGTGATTAAGTTTTTTCAACCTTTCACGCAACGAATCGGAATAGGTAGAGTTGTTTTTGTGATCTATGTTGTTTTCAAAGTTAGGCATGGCAATTCGCTCTCTTTATTCCCTATCCTTATTGTCCATAATTTCTGTTAGATGCATTATTATTTTTTTTACTCTCAGTTCATCTTTTTTTGCCTAATGGGAAGTATTTCATACTTATGAAAGTATATATGTTAATAGCTCATATCTTCTTACTTGCTACATTTAATATATGTTCCCTAAGCTAATCAAAGCTAATGACTTAAGATTGGATCTGAAATTACGTATTCGATCGTGTTACCGGGTTACATCAATATCTTCATTCAAAAAAATAACTGGTTCACTTTCCAAGCCAATTCTATTTACTGCTGTCAAAATGATGGCTTCGGGTAACTGGCCATCCGTTTGTACTGCTAATGGAATTTGTTGGTTCCAGCCCGGAATAATCTCTGTTTGCCATTTGTCTTCGAATCGTTTCTTAACTACATACAGCCATGTTGCTTCTTCGCCGGCCGGTTGAAACTCTAAATATGGAATTCCGTCGATGGTTAGTAGCCTGGATTCCGGTGGCAATGGTGGTAGTCCTCCCAGCCAATCGGTGGCGGGTACCAGTGCGGGTTTATCATATAGATTTCTGAGTTCATCAAGAAGCCCGTCAGGATTCATCATCAGAATACGCGTGCTGAAATGCACATTTCCTGTTGCACCAGGAAAATCGCGGGTTATCGAAATCTGATCTGTAATTTCACTTACCGGCCAAAGGTCCTCTCCAAATCTTATGCGGCTTGTGTAATTGCCGGGCCATAAATGTTTACCCGTTGTATTTTGCGTATTCCACCAGTTAAGCAGTACACTATAGCGTTGGCCAATTTGTTCTAATGGCCAGTACAATTGCGGAGAAAAATAATCAAGCCATCCCTCATGAAACCACTTTCGTGAATCGGCATAGATCTTTCCAAAAGCATCAAACCCATCGATTTCATCACCCTGCATATCCGGTTGCCATAGCCCGCTGGGACTGATCCCAAACCGGACTGTCGGATCTATTTCTTTTATTTCTTTATGCATCCGTTCTATAAAAGAATCGACATTTTGACGACGCCAGTTATCACGCTCAATACTTCCATTTCTCTCTGTATAAAATGCATACGTGGTACTGTCCGGAAATTCAATAAAACTACCCGTCAGATCCCGTTCAGGATAAGGGTAAAAGTAATCATCAATATGAATGGCGTCTACATCGTACCTATGAACAATATCACGAATTATTTTCATCGACCAGTTATGCGATTCTGGATGGCCGGGATCCATCCAAAGATGTCTTCCATATTCGTGTACAAGGTGCGGGTTAGTTTTGGACAGGTGATTCTCTGCCAAATTGGATTTGGCAGTAGAATGTTTAACCCGGAATGGATTGATCCAGGCATGAAGCTCAAGGCCTCTTCGATGCGCCTCTTCCACTGCAAATTCAAGCGGATCATAAAAAGGATCCGGAGCCTTTCCCTGTTCTCCGGTCAGATATTCCGACCAAGGCTCAAAAGCAGAAGAGTATAAAGCATCACCGGCAGGTCGTACCTGGAAAATGACGGCATTCATGTTCAGTATTTTCACCCTGTCTAATATAGCCCGAAGTTCCGTTTTCTGCTCCAGAGTGGTAAGACCTGGTTTTGAGGGCCAATCTATATTGGCGACTGTGGCAATCCAGACAGCTCTGAATTCCCGTTCCGTATCAGGTATATCAATCACCTCAGATGGTTCGGCAAGTTTCTCTGATGGTATTTCTTCAAGTATCACTTCTTCCGGTGGCATTTCTTCTGGTGGCATTTGCTGTGGAGAGCAGCCGATCCAAACGCTGAAAATCATCAGGCAACCCAGCAGGATTGGCACAGCTTTATGATGGTATATCATGGTAGATTCGTAAAATTTCAGACTATTAAACCTATAGCAGAGCATGTAACACGACTACGCAAAATCTGTATTGGTATTGTGTGGTTAAGATAACATCAG
>CAYOLE010000201.1:5355-6612 GCA_964404705.1 uncultured Rhodohalobacter sp.
ACTTTGAACTTATTTACGATAAGGAAATAAGCTGGAGGCCCGGGAAAATAGATGGGACACATGAACTGATCTGGTGAATGAGTGGATTGGATCACTGCCGTGCCAAATTCCTGTATATAAAACCCTCTATACAATCAAAAATTATACGGTTTATTGATGTGCTGAAATTTTTATCTGGTATAATCAGTTAACTTGTTTTAGTAGACCTTCATACCCTTTCTCGTTAAGCAGTTGCAGGTCTTCTCTGGCTTTTTCAATTTGATCATACCATCCATAATAAACCCTGTAACGACTGCGGTTTTCCCGGTAGTCACTGTGGACCTGGGCCGAATCACCAATTTCTTCTGCCAGGATTTCCGCATATTCCGGGCTATTATATTCAGCAATCTGAATGGTATAAAATCGCTGTTCGATATCATCAGGTATATTACCTCCGGCCTCCACAAGTTCAAGCCTGACCAGGGCCGTACCTGTCTCGAGCATATTAATGGCGTCGGCTGCAGAACGCGAAAGGTCAATTATGCGGTTATCAACATAAGGTCCGCGATCGTTGATTCGAACCTCTACAGATGTACCATTTTCTTCGTTAATAACACGAACAACTGTATCAAATGGCAAAGAACGATGTGCTGCCGTTGTGTCGTTTTCGTTGTAGATTTCTCCGCTTGATGTCCGTTGCCCATGAAAACCGGGCCCATACCAACTTGCCTTACCTTCCTGAAGTGTTTGTTCAGAACACCCTGCAACCCACAGCCCCATCAAATTAAACATTACTATTGATACTAATTTATTCATCACATAGTAAGCTATCATGAACAACTCAGGTAGTAGCTAAATCCAACATAAGATTATACACATTCACTTGAAGTTATTCCTATTGACTCCATTCAATTTCAGTTTTTTTTAATTATGCACTGCGTAAACACTTATATCTGATTCATCAAATAGAACTACCTCGTACTCTCTCGAAACAGGCTGATCCATACCCGGTGAATTGGGAGGCATTCCCGGAACAGAGATACCAATTGCATCAGGCCGTTCGGTTAGCAGACGGTTGATATCTTCGATTGGAACATGACCTTCTACAACGTATCCATCCACAATAGCTGTATGGCAGGAACGAAGCCGGGGTGGAATTTCCTTTTCATCCTTAATAGTGTGAATATCGGCAAGTTGTTTTTCTTCAACTGTTACACCATGATTTCTGAGATAGTCCGCCCATCGTTCGCAGCACATGCAACCCTCACCATGGTACAT
>CAYOLE010000202.1:0-6581 GCA_964404705.1 uncultured Rhodohalobacter sp.
CTGATTGCTGGTGAGAAGATTTTGGCCACGCAGCTCGATGTAGTCGAAATCCATATAGCCCCAACTGCTTTCGATGCGGATGGAATTTTCTCCGGCTTCCAGGTCTACATTCATAGATTCGATCATCCACTGGTTCAGTTCGCCGCTAAACTCTATCTCGCCCAGATCAGTATCATTTACGAAGAGGAACTGGCTTTTTGGAGTGTCAAACGACAGTCTGAATCCAATTTCAAGCTGGTAGGTCCCACTCTCATTCACATCAATCTCATTCCAGGTAAATGAACCGTCCTCTTCAAGGCGGACAAACTCTTCGTTGCTAACCTGTTCATCTGTAAGGATTTGTGTGTCTCCGGTCAAATGGCTGTCTTCGGCTTCGAGGCGGATATATTCGGCTTCCGGCAAGATGTCTATTGTTACGTCAGCCGACCGTATTGTAAACTCATCATCCTCTGCCACGGCGTGAAAAGTGTAAATGCCTTCATTCGTCGGAGTCCATTCAAGAGTTGCTAATTCTCCTTCTGGCGTTACCTGCTGGAGTTTTTCATCATCGATAAAAAAAGTGACGCTTAGATTATCAGCGCTGCCGGGGATAACATCAGCGGACAGAACTGATTCTCGCCCGGCTTCAAAGATGGAACTTTCATTCGGGGAGGTCAGCGTAATCTGTGGTGGCTGTTGATCTGATTCAAGACCGTATACTTCAAATTCATATAATGAAAATCCCCATTCCGATGCGCGTTTAAGTCCGTTCATTCTCACGAACCTGGCCGGTTCAGGCTGCTCAAAAAAAAGAGAGTCGAGCCCTCCATCCCCGTTGTTTTCTTCGAATATAGTATCCCAGTTAAATCCATCAAAGGATACATCAATTGTATAATCTGCAGCATGCGCTGTTTCCCAGTAAAGCTTAATGTTATGAATATCAAAAGATTTTCCCAGATCAACCTGCAGCCACTCATCATCCTGGTAAAGGCTGCTCCACCGTGTTTCCATATTACCATCAGTGGCAAACTCAGCGAGATGCTGTTGATTTTCAATACTGGAGGCTGTTGTGGGTTTTTGATATGCCCGGTTTACTGCCTCAGGATCGAGTACCGTTATGGTTACTGATTCCTCTTCAGATTCACCATGTTCATCAATAGCAACCAAAGTGTAAGTTGTGGTTTCTTCCGGAGAGATTTCTCTGGAATCTATTGGATCAACTGATTCACCATTCAGCGTTACCGTTTCTGCACCACGGACCTCCCACGAAAGAGTGCTGCTGCCGCCCTGCTCAATGCCTTCCGGAAACGCGTTGAAATTGAGCCGGACTCCCTCGAATGATATAAGAACATCATCAGGATACAGTTCCTTCAGTGTGCTCATATTTTCGAGCATGCGGGGCCAGCTTAACGTACCGTCTACGCCATCCATATTGGTGCGTTCTGCCCACCAGTCGAACCACTGCCAGCCCAGGGCTCCTGCGTAACCGCGATCGTAAAGTGTTTCGTAGAGGTCTGACCAGTGTACACCGTAAATACTGTCCGGATCGCCATCCTGGCGGGGATCACTAAGGTAGAATTCGGCAATTATAATCGGTTTTTCCAGTTCCCAGTGGGAGGCATCGTTATGAAACGGCGATTGAGATTGCGGAAAGTGTTTATAGTAGTGAACAGTATAGTAATCCAAAACGCCATCTTCATCGCCGCCTTCAGCGATCAGCCGGTCGTCTCGGTAGTAATTGGTGAAGTTTCCGATATCGCTGGAAGCGCGGATATTCCATGAACCATTTGTCACTAATGCATCAGGCGCGGTTCTCTTTATGGCTCCGGCTGTGCGATTGACGAAATTCTGGATGTCCGACATTTGCACCCTTGATGGAGTCCAGCCAAACTCTGAGCTCATTCCTTCCGGCTCATTGAAGATCTCCCAGCTGGCAATAGCAGGATGACCATGCAGCGAATCGACCATGGGGATCAGGGAATTGTCGATATAGGTTTGAAGCCGTTCATTATCAGTAAGAAGACCGCGATTTCTCTGTAGCTGCTGTTCATCCATCTGTGCGGATTGCAGCATATCAAAGCTCCAGAGGCAAAGCATAAGACTTACATCATATAAATAAGCGGCATCAAGTATATCTTTAAGATCACCGATCGTACCCGATCCGGGTCCCACTACGTCCATATTATCAAATTCAGGAGTACTGGTACCGTTGGTGTGGAGCCAGATCCGCATCATATTACCGCCATTTTGATTTACCTCCCTGAACATTTCTTTAAACAGGTCGAGACGAGTCTCACCAGGCCCGATATCCCGTGCAAAATTGATCCATGCGATATTACCACCGCTGGCAAATTTATCCTCATTATCAATCTGAACTCTGTTGAGCGATTGAGAATAGATGACTCCGCTATAGATGAACAGAATAGAAATTAGAAAGAAAATTTTCATAGAATTCAGGAACTCATGGATGGAAATAATTAGCTTGCCAGGAAATAAAATGGACTTTTTAAAAAAGCGTTTTCATGCTTAAAATAGATGTCATATTATTAGTTATCTTATAATAAATCAAATAGATTGATTAATATCTCAACCTTTTATTAATTGTTTTTGAAATACACAAAGTTGAAAGATTCCGGTCTGTTACAACTGCTTCTGATTGATTTCTTTAAATTGCTTTTTTTGAAGATTGGAAGGATTAGAATTACAATGGTTAGATAATATTACAATGGAATAGTTTGGGCTCTGTCGAAATAATAAGAGCACATAATTTGAAGCCTTAATTTGTCGACTCAGCCTGGGTATAAATGACGAATAGCTGTCGGTTTGTTAAGAACCGGCAGCTAAAACACAGATAGAATAATTTTATGCTTCAGGGAACGAATTTACAATATGCCAATTCTTTAAATATCCGAATTGTGATAGAGGCGATCCGGCTATATGGCCCGGTGAGCAGGGGAGATGTTGCCAGGAAAACCAGGTTGACTGCGCAGACAGTGACCAATATTACAAAAAAACTGATGCAGGGTAATCTTATAGTGGAAGGTGACCGTGTTCAGGAAGGCAGAGGTGCTCCATCCATCCTTTTAAAATTAAATAAAGATGCTGCATTTTCAATTGGCATTGATCTTGATAAAGATCACATTACCGGTGTATTGATTGATCTGGACGGAAATATGCGACAACGGATAGCAAAAAATGTAAAGTTTCCGAAATCTGAAGAAGCCATGGATATGATGGAGGAAATTGTAAATAAACTGATCGCGTTAGAAGATGTTTCAAAAGATAAAATCTGGGGAATTGGTGTAGGTCTTCCCGGGCCAATGAAGGTGAGTGAGGGAAGCGTACTCAAGAATGTGGTAAATCCACAATTTTTTCCAGGCTGGGATAATGTGCCTGTCGTTGATATTCTGCAAACGAGGCTTCAGTTGCCGGTTTATCTTGAAAATAACGCATCTGCGGCAGCCATTGGTGAACGGTGGTATGGCGCAGGAAAACATATCAACAACTTTTTTTATATCTACATCGGAGCGGGTCTCGGCGGAGGGCTGTTTATCAACGGTCAGCTTCACTCCGGGGCAACCGGTAATGCCGGGGAACTGGGATACTCACCCATTTTAAAAAATGAAACCAGGAATCCACCTGAATATAAACCACATCTGGGTGAATATTTTAACCTGGCGCTTCTCTATCAAAAACTGGAGAAAGAGGGAGCACAATTACAGTCTCTGAATGATCTTCAAAATCTATATGAAGCAGGTAATAAAACTGTGGTTGAATGGTTTGATCTTGGTACTGAAAAACTGCTGCCATTGTTGCTTTCCATTGAATACTTACTGGATCCTGAAGTTATATATATAGGGGGACGGTTACCTGAAGTTATCATGGAAAGTATTTTAAAAAAGATTATCGATACAATGCCAAATATGAGGATTGACGGCAAACCCGACGGCCCCGAAATCCGCCGTTCCACGGCAGGCCTGGATGCAGGTGCGCTTGGTGTTGCTACATTACCACTTTACGCAACATTTGCCCCTATTCCTAAGTTTGTAATGGACCAAAGCGTAGATAAGATTCGGACATTTACCAAAGTGAAAAAATAAATTTTAATGCTCCGGCTTTACATTTATATAAGAGTGTTTTATTTCATTAAGAAGCTATTGTAACCGCATGATTCGTATAATTTTTGTACAGTTTTTCGGAACTCTGTTTATGGCTTTTACTTTTATCGACATTGCAGAGGCTCAATGGGCTGTAGGCGCATCATATGAGCTGCGCAATGAATCTCCCGCGAACGGATTCGGAGTTCGTTTTGATCGGAGTATACTACCCGCAGTTACAGTTATAGATGTGGAAATGCGTGCTCATTTCAGTTATTTCAACGAAACAAACTCGATAACTCGCGAAGGTATTACAATAGATCGTAATTTTGAAACATTTGATCTGGGAGTTGCTGGCACTGGAGGGATTACAGTGGGCCTTGTAAAACCATATGTCGGATTAGGCATAGGTCTTGATAATTCCAGTCTTGAGTTTTTTGGTTCAGTAAATGGTACATCAACAGATAACATAGAACCATTTGATAAAGCAGACTTTTACTGGAACAGCTTTATCGGCGCTGAGGTATCAGTCTCTCCATTGGTTTTTCCCTTTATTGAATATCGCTATGCACAAATATCCGGAAGGGATGAAATCAACATGAAAAATGTTGGCAGATTAGCGTTGGGTGTATCCTTGCGTTTTTGATCACATAAATGAATATTGTTTCAAGGCGGTCAACTTCATTGATCGCCTTTTTTAATATGTAAATTAATTTTGACGCGTTATACATGTTCTGCCGTGAGTCAATGTGAATGATTCGGCATTGGTTTTGCAATGTGAACCTGGAGAATATAACTCATAACAGATATCTATTTTTTAAAAATGGCAAACGTTGATACAGATATCAGTGAAAAAATTAACGGGCTTACACTGGAGAAGCTTGAGCAAAGTACGCTTCATGAATTATTGAAGCTCTGTCATACCCACCTGGATGAGACGAATGATGATCTTATTATCAGGGCATTTAAACTATGCTATTACTCCCATAAAGATGTAAAGCGTGCCTCAGGAGAACCCTATTATCTGCATCCTGTTGAAGTGGCAAAAATTATGGCGGCCGAATTCACGATTGATGATGAATCAGTAGCAGCGGCTCTTCTTCACGATACAGTTGAAGATACACGAATTACTCTCGATGATATCCGCAATAACTTTGGCGATGTTGTTGCGCATCTGATTGATGGCGTTACAAAAATAACGGGTGTTTTTGAAAACCGGGATTCAAAACAGGCCGAAACGTTCATGAAACTTCTGCTATCTATGGCAGAAGATATCCGGGTTGTGCTGATTAAGTTTGCCGACAGGCTTCACAATATGAGGACCATCACCCATCTGCCTCGCCAAAAACAGTTTAAAAAAGCAACTGAAACGATGGAGCTCTATGCTCCGCTTGCTCATAGATTCGGTCTTTTTAAAATAAAAAATGAGTTTGAAGATCTGTGCTTTAAAGTGATCGATCCCAATTCATTTAAGTTTATAGCACGAAAACTCAAAGAGAAGAAAGAAGCTCGGGAAGCTTTTATCGAGGAGTTTATGCAGCCTGTTAGGGATGAGTTATCGAACCATAATTTCAATTTTGAAATTAAGGGCAGACCCAAGCATATCTATTCCATTTACCGGAAGATGCAGACGCAGCAGAAACCGTTTGAGGAAATATATGATCTGTTTGCCATTCGAATTATTCTCGAAGAACCTCATTCCAAAGAAGATTGCTGGAGGGTTTATTCTATTATTACGGATTGGTATACACCTATCCCCAAACGATTTCGCGATTTTATATCGGTTCCCAAAGCCAACGGGTATCAGTCTCTGCACACAACGGTTATTACAAAAAAAGGCCGGAAAGTAGAGGTTCAGATCAGAACCCGTAAAATGGATGATATTGCAGAACGCGGGCTCGCTGCCCACTGGAAATATAAAGAGGGTAAAAATACCGGCAGCCAGGAGTTGGATAAGTTTGTCCATTGGGTGCGGGATGTACTCGATAATCCACGCCCCGATGCTGCTGCTGAATTTGTAAAGGATTTTCAGCTGAATCTGTACCAGGACGAGATCTACGTTTTTACACCCGACGGTGAACTAAAAACACTTCCTAAAGGTGCATCTTGTATCGATTTTGCATTCGAAATTCATAGTGAAATAGGGGAGCGCGCTATCGCTTCTAAAGTGAATGGTAAAATGGTTCCGCTGCGGCAAAAATTGCAGATAGGGGATCAGGTAGAAATCATTACGGGTAATAAAATAAATCTAAATCCTGATTGGATGAACGATGTGGTTACTCATAAAGCTAAGGCAAGACTTCGCCAGTTCATAAAGCAGAAAGAGAGAAAAGTATCGAATAAAGGCAAAGAATTGTGGGAGAAAAGGATCAAAAAAGGCAAGATAGAGATCACCGATCAGGAACTTACAAAAGTTGCGAAACTTTTTGGTTTCAATACAACCCAGGAAATGTTTTATGAAATTGGCAGTGGGGCGTTTGACGTAAACAGGCCGTTTGAAAAAGT
>CAYOLE010000203.1:0-2476 GCA_964404705.1 uncultured Rhodohalobacter sp.
TTTTTTTTAATTTTTTTGGTTGCAGAATCAATATTTATAAATCCACAATTTCTCAACGACTCAAGACTCAAGACTCAGGACTCAATACTCAAGACTCACGACTCAAGACTCAACCCTAATTCCTCAGCGGTTTGCCCGTTTTCAGCATGTGCTCCATTCGTTTGTGGGTTCGTTCATCTTTGAAGCACTCGAGGATTGCCTGGCGTTCGAGTTTTAGCACGTACGATTCAGGTACTTCCTGTGCTTCACTCAAATCACCGCCTGTCATGATTTCGGCCACTTTTCCAGCCAGCACTTTATCATACGGCGAGGCCCATTTCGCTTCTGCCATGATATAAACCGTAACATCCAGAACACTCTTGCCGGTCTGCCCGAGTAATTTAATGACTGGTTCAGCCGGTGGCCGATATCCTGCATCGGCCATCGCTCTTGCCTGCTGTTTAGCCGTTGATAAAAGCAGGTCGCGATGCATCATAATCATGTCAGTGTCGCGAAGATAGCCAAGGTCTTTTGCCTGTTGGGCGCTTTCTGATACTTTCGCCAGCCCGATGGTTTTAAATGCATCTTTCAGGTAGGGCAGCGGATCGGCATCTTCCGATTCCTGCACCTTTTTCATCGCCCTGAGCAGCAATTCTTTTGTTCCTCCGCCGGCCGGGATCAGCCCGACACCCAGCTCCACCAGGCCGCAGTACAATTCGTGATGAGCCACCACCTTATCGCAGTGCATCATAAACTCCACACCGCCGCCAAAGCATCGGCCCGATACGGCCCCGATTACCGGAAAGGGCTGATAGCGCAACCCTACCGCAACACGCTGGAAGTTTTCAACAGCCTCTTTAATTGTGTCAAAATCCCCATTTTTTAGTGCCTGACCCGCCTCGCCCAGATTAGCTCCGTAACTGAAATTCTCATGGTCGTGGCCGATCACCAGCGCGTCGAACTGTTCCTTCACAATTTCGCAGGCATGATCAACCGACCTCACCAGTTCAAAACCCAGTGTTTGCTGTTTTGTGCGGAACTCAAACAGGGCAATTCCTTCACCCATATCATAGAGACCGGCACTTGAATTGCCCCAAATCTCTTTTGCATCATTTTTCAGACCGGCAACTGTGATGGCGTTTTTCGCCGGAGGTGTGAGTTTGTCGACCTCGCCTGTCGCGAGATTATAAACAGTGCCGTCATTTTTATAGAATGAATCGCGGCCGCTATCCAGCATTTTTGTAACTGAGTCCGGTACTGATCTCCCCTCTCCCGCCATACGTTTCACGGATTCAGCCACTCCAATAGCATCCCATCGCTGAAACGGACCCAGTTCCCAGTTAAAGCCCCATTGCATGGCCCGGTCAATGGATTCCACAGAGTTTGTTATCTCCGGAATGCGGTTTGCTGAGTAAAGCAAAAGATCGCAGTGGATCTTCCATAAAAACTTTCCTGCCTTATCATCCTGATTAACCAAATATTTCAGCCGGTCCCCTGCTGTTTTATGCTCTTTTTTTGCTTTTTCGGCGGATTCAAACGATACGTCCTGCTGAGGTTCATAATCCAGGGTTTCAGGATCAACTACATGATATTCTTTTCCTTTATCTGTCTTTACTTTTTTATAGAATCCGCGCCCCGTTTTATTTCCATGGGCTCCTTCCTCCACCATGTTTTTAAACTTCTCAGGCAGCTGAAATACGTCCCTTCTTTCGTCATCCGGAATAGCCGGATAGAGATTCTCTGCCACGTGATTGATCACATCAAGTCCGGCCATATCGGCGGTGCGAAATGTGGCGGCTTTAGAGTAGCCGGACAGCGTGCCGGTCAGAAAATCGATCTCTTCGGCGCGAAGCCTGCCATCAAAAAACCACGGCATCATCGCAGCCATGGAAAAGACACCGATTCGGTTGGCGATAAAGTTGGGTGTATCTTTGCAGTGAACCACACCTTTGCCTAAAATCTTTTCACAAAAACCGGTCATATAATCCACGACAATCTCATCCGTTTTCTCTGTCGGGATAATTTCCAGCAGTTTCATATAGCGCGGCGGATTAAAAAAATGTGTGCCGAGAAAGTGAGCCTTGAATTCATCAGATACATCTTCGCTGATCTGCGAAATGGGGAGCCCGGAGGTGTTGGAACTTACAATCGTGCCCGGTTTCCGCACCTTCTCTATTTTCGCCATCATATCTTTTTTGATATCCATCCGCTCCACGATCACCTCGCAGACCCAATCGGCACCGGCAGCCCAATCCAGGTTATCCTCAAAATTGCCAGGAGTAATTCTCTCCGCCCATTCCGGCATTGCCAGCGGTGCGGGTTTCATCTTGGTCAGTTTTTGAATATTCTCTTCAGCCGTCTTATTGGGCCGTTTAGGATCATCCGATTTCAAATCCAGCAGCTTCACATTCAGCCCTGCATTAATACAATGAGCGGCGATCTGGCTGCCCATCACTCCGGAACCAAGGATGACGACGTTTTGAATGTTGAATTTTTT
>CAYOLE010000203.1:2576-6396 GCA_964404705.1 uncultured Rhodohalobacter sp.
GGCTGCCCATCACTCCGGAACCAAGGATGACGACGTTTTGAATGTTGAATTTTTTAGTACTGAGATCTGAGTCGTGAGACATGAGATTCTGTTTTATAGTTAAAATTTGTTGATGCCTGAATATGGTTTGATGAATTTGATTCTTAAATCCTGAGAGATGAGCAGGAAGTGTAAAATTAAACTAAAATCCTCAGCAATATACACATCCTTCTTCAACTCAACCATCTGAGCCGCATCGGTCAAGAGCGAGTTTTTTTACTCAATACTCACGACTCAAGACTCAAGTCTCAATTCTCCCCATCCCTGTACATCGAATCGATCTCCTCCTTGTACTTCTCGTTAATTACCGAACGCTTAACTTTTTGTGTGGGTGTAAGTTCTCCTTTTTCAATAGAAAGCGGTTCTTTCAGCAACACAAATTTTTTCACTTTCTCCCAGGGTGATAGTTCCTTATTGGCTTTATCAACCTCCTTCTGTATCAATTCTATCACTTTATCATCCTTGTTGATGGGATCTGTGGGAGTATGTCCATCACGCTTCAGCCGTCTTTCCACATTGGCGTATGCCGGTACAATCAGTGCAGAGCAAAATTTTCGCTGGTAGCCGATCACCACCACCTGGTCGATATATCCGCTGTTGATCAGGCGATTTTCAACATTTTGGGGTGCTACATACTTCCCTGTGGACAGTTTAAACATCGATTTCTTCCGGTCGGTGATAAAAAGAAATCCATCCTCATCAATTTTACCCACATCACCTGTTTTAAACCATCCATCTTCTGTGAATACCTCTTTGGTTTTATCGGGAAGCTTAAAGTAGCCTTTCATCAAATTGGGCCCGCGCGTCAATATCTCTTTATCCTCCGCGATTTTTATTTCCACATCATCCAGCGCTTTGCCGGATGAGCCGATCCGCATCTCGCCCGGCCGCTGCACGGTAATCACCGGCGACGTTTCAGTGAGTCCATAACCCTGCACGCAGATAATGCCGATCGCGTTCATAAACCGGAACACTTCAGGTGAAAGTGCGGCTCCTCCGCTAACCACGCCCGAAAGATTACCGCCAAACAACTCACGGATCTTACTGTAAACCAGCTTATCCGCAATTTTGTGTTTGATGCCATCCAATCCCGACGGCGGATTCTCGGGATCATAATTCTCGGTTCTGTAAATAGCCCAGTAGTACAGATTTTTCTTTAAGCCGGAGAGTTCCTGCCCTTTCACTTTCACTCCGGTCTGGATCTTTTCGAGCAAACGCGGCACCGTTGCCAGGAAAAACGGCTTTACATAGGCCATATCTTCGCGCACTTCATCTATCACTTCAATGTAGTGAATTTTACATCCCATACTGATATACATATACGTAATCATCCGTTCAAACACATGCGACAGAGGAAGATATGAAAGCACGTGTTCGCTATGGAATTGCTCCTTATCAAACGGCAGTTTATCCAGTGAAGCCCGTACGTTCGACGAAATATTATTATGAGAAAGCATCACACCTTTTGGCACTCCGGTGGTACCTGAAGTGTAGATCAGCGTGGCCAGATCATCGGGTTCAATCGATTCGCGGAGCTCCTTCACCATCTCCGGTTTTTTTGATCTCAATTTCTCCCCTTTCTCAAGGATCGATTCAAACGGCCTCAGTTTTTTATGTTTTGATCCAAATAATGTGATCACCGCCTTTACTGTCGACACCTCTTTGATGATGGGTTTGGTTTCTGCAAACATCTCATCCGTTGAGACGATATGGACCTTCGCCTCAGAATTTTCGAGGATATATTTAATCTGATCGCCCGGCTGCGTGGTATAAATCGGCACATTAGCTGCACCCAGGCTAAGAATTGCCAGGTCGCAAATCAGCCATTCTGTACTGTTTTCGGCGTGTATGGTGACTTTATCCCCACGTCGTACACCAAGTTCGTAGAGCCCACAGGCAAACTGTTCCACCTTTGTGGTAAATTCATCCACAGTTGTTTCATGCCAGGATCCACCGCGCTTTGTTGATATAAAAAGTCCGGTCTCTGCAGATTCAATCCCCCTGTAGAGTAGTGTAGGTAGTGTTTCGGGAGAATATTTCATAGCTAAAAAGATTGGGTTACAGGCTGCAAACGTAAGGTTAACACAGTTACCACAAATTTACACTTTGACGGGACTTTTAAAAATTAGTTCGTAAATAATTTCAGACAGACCCTATCACTCATAATAAACACATTTAAGAATAAGAGGACGCTTCTCAATTTTCATTTCTCGCTTTTCCCTACTTTATTAATCAACAGTTACTGAAATACCAATTTAAAAAATCATCCTATGCAGATAGAAGAAGAGATCAGGCCTAAAGCCGAACAACTGTTTTCCTCAAACCAAAAGAGTATGGGTGACGCACTCGGAATTGAATTTGAGCTTGTAAGTCGATCAGAAATGAGAGCTACAATGCCGGTAAGCCAAAATACAGTTCAGCCATTCGGGATATTGCACGGCGGTGCATCAGTCGCCCTGGCGGAAACCCTTGCTTCCATTGGTGCATGGCTGAACCTGGTGGATGAATCACAAGCGGCGGTCGGTCTTGAGATAAATGCAAATCATATCAAAACAGTACGATTGGGCCAAACCGTTACCGGCATTGCCAAACCCATTCACCGGGGTGCTCAAACGCAGGTTTGGGAAATACGCATCGAAGCTGAAGGAGGAAAGCTGGTCTGCATATCACGTTGCACACTGGCGGTGGTAAAGCGGAGAAAATGATAAGCGAACTGGAATTTATCAAATCGAAAATTGGGAACCGAAGCAGTCGCTACTCATACATATTGTCGATATCTACTTTACACAGCTCAACGTAAAAATCAGCCAGCTTGTCTGTTACATCCCGGAAGTACCTCTCCCCTTTTTCACGGGATGATTTTGAGGGATCGCCCACACCGGTATCATCGGTAACCTGCGACCATTTTCTCTCTGCCCAGGCCCACGGCTCCCTGAAAGCTTTCACCCTCGATTTTCGTTCAGTGCCGCTGCCCGCTTCAGACAGGGGCTGCACCAGATCCCCGGCAATATACATCATCAGGCTGGTTTCCATTTCGTCGGCATGATCGCCTTCATTTTCAAAATATTCTGATTTATCCAGCGCCTGAAACCAGTTACAGCCGGACAGCAACATTTTGGGATACTTAACTCCCAGCTCCCGCAGCATCATTTTAAAGTCATTTCCCCCATGACCGTTCAGTACCAACAGTTTTTGAATTCGCTGGCGGTCAAGCACTTCTATTATATCATTCAATATGGCTGCCTGTGTACTGGGATGCATATTTATATCCAGCCGGATATCTGTCTGACCCGAATTAACTCCAAAAGGAATACAGGGAAGAACCATAATTTTCGCATCTCGCTGCCATGCTTTTTTAGCTGATTCCGCGGCGATACGATCTACCTGCATATTATCTGTGGCGTAAGGAAGGTGATAGTTATGAGCTTCTGTAGCTCCCCAGGGTAAAATTACAAGCTCAACCTTTTGGAATTGAACCTTTTTCCAGTTTGATTCGGCAAGTATGTACGGTCGCATGTTTTGAAAGGGTTACTCTGAATTTCTGTTGGTACAGCTATCAGCTCATTGCAATCATGTAAGCAATATCATAAAGATGATTAACAAACCTGATAATTATTCTGCTCAAATTATTTAAACATGAATCAGAAACCAAAAATCAGTAACAGAAATCCTAAAAACGCAGGTGTGATGTATATTCATGCTCCCGCTACAATTCATCCGTAGGGGCAATTCATCCGTAGGGGCAATTCATCCGTAGGGGCAATTCATCCGTAGGGGCAAT
>CAYOLE010000204.1:0-6498 GCA_964404705.1 uncultured Rhodohalobacter sp.
AAAGATGGGTTAGTCATCGGATGAGTTATTATTGAGTAATCTCATTCTTTTCATTATTGCTCATTTTTTTCGATAAAACTCATCCGAGGACTTACTTCCTGCATCAGTAGTTCCATAATTGATACGACACTATTATCCTTCTGCCGGCGTGAACCGCACAACTAAATTTTCTACAGGCTCCAGCGAGCGCAGGTATTCGTAAATTGCACCGAGGTCCTCTTCGGACATTCCTCCATACATCTGCCAGGGCATCACGGTCTGCATCTCACCCGGCTCAACCCGCCGCGGAACGTATGAACTGTCGGTGTACATTTTAAACCGGTTTATAAACTGTTCTTGCGTCCAGGTACCGATACCTGTTGTCGGGTGGGGAGTGATATTTGCAGACCTCACCACCGATCCGTCAGGAAACCGGAATTCATTGTTGCCCGCGAAAGGCTCGCCCACAAACGCCCCGTTTTCCATGCGTGTATGACAGTCGGTGCAGGCTGCGGCCGTGATCATATACCGGCCATATTCCACGATATCATCTTTTGAAGGTATTACACCGGGTTCTGCCTTTACCGGCATCGTATTAATGAGCAGGCTCACGGGAAAATCCGGTTTCGATGCATCCAGTTCATTTTCAACCGGGTCCAGGGATCTCAGGTAGGCGATCACCGCGTGGATATCCTCTTCAGCCATTTTTGAGTAGTGCAGGTAGGGCATCACAGGAAACAGTGCTGAGCCATCCCTGGATACGCCGGAGGTAATGGCCCGGAAAATTTCGCCATCCGTCCATTCACTCAGGGCTGTTGGTGTGAGATTTCGGGAAATAAAACGGCCCGGAAAACCCATATTCTGGTCGAATACATCGCCGCCGCCGCCAAGCGTTCCGGGTTTTGGCGGACCTGCATATAAACTAAAATCCCGAACGGCATGGCAGTCCATACAAAGCATCACGTGATTGGCCAGGTATTTTCCGCGCTCCACTCGTTCTTCGGTGATCTCAACTGTAAGATCGGGAGCGTCTCCCACGTTTGGCAGAAATAATTTGATATATCCGACGATGATTAAAATAGCTGTAGCGGCTATCCCCAAAAGGTACAACAGGTAACGTAATCCTTTTTTCATATTGTTTGTGGTTAAATGATATTGGTCTGACTAACCGGCACACCCTTCATTTTTATCTTTGGCCGATGTTTGTTGATAGGATTTTTAAAAACCTCGTATTTAACTATCACCCAAATATTTACATAAAAAAAGCAAGACTTTCAATATAGTTTTAAAATAAATATACATGGACAAAACTATAATTAGTGACGTGTCAATGATGAAATGGCGGGTTTGAGTCATCGGATGAGTCAATTTAAAATCATCACTATTTTATAAAAAACTCTTTTTTTCGAAAAAACTCATCCGATGACTATTCCCTGCAATCCAACTTTCACAGTTGACATAACACTTTTTGCATGACAGTTGCACTCACCAGGGAATTGATTTCTCCGGATTGTTCTTTCTGTCGCTATTAAAAAAATGTATTTACCAGTGATGAATCCACGGCTTCTTTATTGGGATTATTACCCGGATCAGAAGAGCTGGTTTGTTCGACAAATTCGCTGAGCAATGGAATAGCAAGATCTGCACCAAACTTATCGCTCCATATCCAAAAGAGCAGGGATGGGCAAGTCGGAGCGATCACGAGATCCTTTTTTTATCAGTAATTAAAATAACCCACATCCGCCACAAAGTGAATTCTCCGGACCCGTGTAGCAATACAACCCAAAATAATTGCCACTTTCAAGCACAGCGGTAGAAATTCCAGCAAGTTTATAATAATTCTCGATAACAGGAAGGTGTTCCAGAAGCAGAGTCCGGTTCTTATTAGTTGTGTGTTTCGTTTGGTCGGGATTCGTGTCGGGTTGCATATTCATTATCATTTCTCCATTGTATTATCACAAACTTCCGATTCGGTCGTATCCGGATGCAATAATGTTCCAGCCGTGGGTAGTTATTGATTTTTTCATGATGGTTGCCGTAATAGAATTGTGATTAATTGAATTATCAAATCTGATCTTAACGGGGTAGTGTGCCGTGCAAAATTATCAGGCTGATGCTATCGGGCTGGGTTGCTGTGCGGTTTGTACATCCACATCTTTCCACATCACCCAGGCCATCAGCCACAGTGCAGTTATTCCGGCAATTCCCTGAACATAGAAATGAATTGCACTCAAAGGTATAAAACGGGCAAGAGCCATTATCACAAGCGAACCGGCAATTATCCGCGTAAGTGACGGATTTACTATTTTACTTCGGACAATTCCGGTTACGAATGCTATTACTCCAATGGCAAAAAGTAACGCTCCGCTGTACAGAGTGGGAATAAACCAGGTAAACACCTCACCCTGAACAGCAGCGGCGTCCATCCCGGCTTCAAAAGCTGCGAGTGGGGCAAATTCCATTGCCGGTAGTAAAGCGTAAAATGTGCTTCCCAGGATTATAAATGGAAGCCCTATGGCGCTCCACCGGTCTTCTCCCGATTCGCGCATGTAGTTTCGAACAGCGATAAAGGCGAGCATCAGAAGCCCGGATCCTATGGCTGTCATAAGATGGGATACTGCCCAGCGCATAGGATCGGCAGCTACCGCTGCAGCAAGATTCATAAGAAAATCGGCTTCAAAAGGTTCCCCGATATGTGGATGATAAATGAACGCAGCCATCAAAACTGCCGGAGCAATGATTGTAATGATGGCGCGGTATAGAGCTTTTGTTGAAGTCATGATATATCACCTTTGGTTGTTTTCCGGTAGAGCGTTCAACATCAATTTGTCTGAGGCTGCCATGCCGGTTATTATTTATTTTCACATTTAGTTTGTTTTGGGCTTTTCGCCCGAATAAAGTGCTGTCTGCCGTGCGGGTTCTTTGGCCAGCGGTTTAAGGAAACGTTCATATTTTCCGGTGCTTTCAACCCGTTAGATATTTATACTCCTTTCTGATTACGGCAAACTGATTTACAGGAGTAATATAAACGGCTGAAGATGGCTGCGAATCAGAAAGACTACCCAATTTTCTTTGATAAGGAAACATGGGTAATATTACCCATAAACATCAGATAAGATCGTGTTCATAGGCATAAGCTGTTGCGGCTGAACGGGATGTAACATCAAGCTTGGAAAGGATATTGCTCACATGTCGGTCTACCGTTCGTTCACTGATAAATAGTTCGGAGGCTATTTCACTGTTAGTTTTGCCTGTGGCAAGTTGACGCAATACCTGCAGCTCACGCCGGGTTAGCCCGTGAGTTTGGCCGGCTTCGGATGCAGAGTTTTTGATAAACGACTCAACCTTTTCCCGGTCCGGTTCGGCCCCCACCTGTTGAAAGATTTCTCTTGCAATATCCAGTTCCATATCCGCTGTGTCTTTATCCCCGAGTTTTCTGCAGGCAAGTCCAAGAAGTACCTGGGTACGAGCTGTTTCGTACGAAGCACCTATCACTTTCAAACGTGCAAGGGCATCGCGCAGCTTGTTGACGGCAGCTTTCGGTTCTCCGCTCGCAAGGAGAACACTTCCCCGGGTATAGTCAGCAATTGCCTGGAGAAAGGAAGCCTGAAGTTCATCTGCAGCCTCAGACAATTCATCTGCCGCCGTTTGTGCCGCCGAAAGTTCTTTTGCGTTAATCATAATTTCAACATAAGCCGGGAGTATTCTCGTTCGGCCCAGAAGGTCTTTCACCTCTTCTTCTGCCTGGCGTATTGCTGTTGTGGCTGCATCGGTCTCTCCCCGGGCCAGCCGAAGAAGCGCCAGGCCGGGTTGTGGTTTACGCCCCCATTTATAAGCTTGACGATAGGCTTCATCGGCTTTTTTAAAGTGACCCTGCAATCGAAAGAGTTCAGCCTGACGGTAAAAAGCTTCACCGGCGGCTTTCTCGCCGGGTGGTTGAGAAAGCAGTGTACAGGCCTGTTCTATTTCGTTCATAGCATCATTCCATTTGCCGTGCAGCTGCATAATTTCAGCACGCCGGACCAGGCATTGGCCCCGAAATGGAACCAGGTCGGGTTGTGATTCACACCAGCGGGTTAATGCGTCCGTCCATTCCTGAGCACGTTGCAGATCATAGATTTTTTGACAGGTTTCAATGACCGCACAATAGACAATACCTGCTACGATGGGTGAAATTTTATCTGACAAGACAGAAGTCATCACTTCATCAAAAAGTAAAGCTCCTTCGTTTGTTTTATTCTGAAGGATCAACGCTTGTCCGCATCCCAGCCTGCCTAATATAATCAGGTCCAGGTTATTGAAATGGCTTCCGATCTCAATAGCTTGGCCACAATATTCATATGCACTCTCAGCCTCACCTTTTCGAAGATATTGAAGAGCTTTTGGAATCAGTAGAAATCCCCTTTCTGCGCAGTCTTTCTGATATTCCTCAACAAGCCTGCCGGCCCGGGCAATCCACCCACCTCCCTGTACATTCTTACCCTGTAAAGAAAGGAACATCCCGAGCCAAAAGGCGCAATTAGCGGCTCGCGTAATTTTATTCTGATTCAGAAATGCTTGATGTGCGCGTGTCAAAATATCTGTGGAGATTGATATTTTTCCGGTCAAATATGCAGATTTCGCGAGTAATTCAAGATCTTCGGCTTCAATCTGAGATTCATGGTCTGCCGACCATAATTTGGTATAAGCTTCCGACCAGGCCTGCCGGCGGAAGGCCTTTCGTCCCTGTTCAAGATTAGTGGCGTTGGCCATATAAAATCTCCGTTATCTGAAATCAGCCTGATTATAATTACAGATAAAATTCTATACATACAAAACAGAATTTGGTTAACAGCCAGTAACTATCGATATCGCTCAACAGTCAAAACCCGGTTGCAAAAACACACATTCATGCCCTGTAATCGTAATCATCCGCATTATTTTTTACTAAAAAAATATGAATCATTTTTTGTATGTTCAGTTTCAAGTACCTGTTTTTATTTATAATAAAATCAACTTCACACTATGCACAAATTATTTCAAATCATTATGATAGTAGCAGTAATTGCCGGATTTGCAGCCTGCGGCGGTAATGGGGAATCAGATGGAGATACCGTTGAGTCTTCTGTTGAAGAAAATAATTCAGAACTAACCCTCCCTGATGGCTTCAGGGCTGTTGTAGTTGCAGAAGAGATCGGCCCCGCCCGTCACATCACCGTACATGAAAACGGAGATATCTATGTAGCTCTCAGTGAAGAACAAAATGGCGGCGGAACAGCGGCATTGAGGGATACGGACGGAGACGGCACTGCCGATGAAATTGAATATTTTGGTGATTTTACAGGTACCGGCATCGATATTCGTGACGGTTATTTATATCGCAGTTCTGATGATGAGGTATTTCGATATCCCATTAGTGAAGATGATCTGGTGCCCGAAACCGATGCTGAATTAATCATTACAGGGCTGCCGGAACAAAATTCACATGCGGCCAAATCTTTTACTTTTGATGAATCCGGTAATCTGTATGTGAATGTGGGCGGGCCTTCCAATGCCTGCCAGCAAGAAGCACGAACCGCTGGTTCGGAGGGGCAAGATCCATGTCCGCAGCTGGAACGCCAGGGCGGAATCTGGCAATTTTCCGCCGATGAAACCGATCAGGATCAGCAGGAAGACGGAAACAGATATGCCACAGGAATTCGCAATGCAGTAGCCTTAGACTGGAACGGGGAAGTTGGTAAGTTGTTCGTTGTACAGCATGGCCGTGACCAGTTAAGCACCCTATGGCCCGATTATTTTAATGATGAAGAAAGCGCCGAACTTCCCGCCGAAGAATTTTTCGCTGTTGATGAAGGGGATGATTTTGGCTGGCCTTATTCTTATTACGATCATTTTCAGGAAAGCCGCATCCTTTCTCCGGAATATGGCGGTGACGGCGAAACTGTGGGTCGCGCCGGAGACTTTGAAGATCCCATTTATGCATTTCCGGCACACTGGGCACCGAATGATCTGCTTTTTTATACCGGTGATCAATTCCCCGAACACTATCAAAACGGTGCGTTTATCGCATTTCACGGCTCTTGGAACCGCGCTCCTGAAGAGCAGGAAGGTTATCGGGTGACTTTTGTACCGTTTGACGGTGAAGAACCTTCTGGAGAACATGAGACGTTTGCCGATGGATTTGCCGGAGTTGATGAAATTACCTCCCCCGGCGATGCCGAATATCGGCCCACAGGTCTTGCAGTGGGTCCGGACGGTTCGCTTTATATTTCCGATTCACGTAAGGGAAGAATCTGGCGGGTCGAATACACCGGAGATTGACGCATTATTTGCGATTCTCCACGCCTAAGCGAGTTTCGTGGCAGGTGTTATTGTGAACCAGGCATGTAATATCCCAAAAACAAAAAATCAAAAATCAGTACTTTTTTGGAATGACAAAAGAGGACTCACAAATTCCAAAGCAAAGTTGTATTATCCATTTCAGCAAGTATGGCTTTAAAATGTTCATCCGTTTCTTGTGATCTGGTAAGTGCCCGAGCT
>CAYOLE010000205.1:0-6479 GCA_964404705.1 uncultured Rhodohalobacter sp.
CTTATGGGTGGCTGAATTTATACCTGTCTCAATCAACCGATTATAATAATCAATTACTGTAAATCGGAAAGTTCGCCTGCACTTTTCAGCGTCTTCATTTCAATCCTGCGATGAATCCATTCTCTATATTTTTTTGTTGATAAGATCCACATCATACCTGCATTAGATAATCTAATAATGCTTTGGTTAGTAAAGAGGAACTTGTCGCATTTTTTTCAGTATTAAATCTGAGTACCAACATTTAAATTACAAAATAAGGACCCGGTCACGGGTAATAATGGCACTTATTTTTCCAACGATGAACGGGGGAAATTATGAAGTTATTCGTAAAAAATATGGTTAGCCTGAGATGTATACTCTTTATGAAGAGTGTATTAAAAGAACTCGGATTTACACCTGTCAAAGTTACAATGGGAGAAATAGAAACGGAAGAAGAGTTAACTGAGTTAGAAAAGAAAAAACTCAATATCAGAATAAAAGAAGCAGAACTTGAACTGTTAGAAAAAAGAAAAGATATAATCGTTGAAAAAATAAAACATGTGATTATCGATTATATTTATAATCCGGATGAACAACCTAATCTCAATTTTTCGGATTTATTAAGTCAGAAATTAAACTACAATTATAACTATCTCTCTAACTTGTTTCTTGAAACTGAAAACATCACGATTACTCAGTATATTATCAGATTAAAAATTGAGCGGATAAAAGAACTTATTTTGCTTGAAGAATTAACCCTGACCGAAATTGCATATAAACTGCATTACAGTAGTTGTTCTCATCTGTCAAACCAGTTTAAAAAAATAACCGGTTTACCGCCTTCAAAATTTCAAAAGCAAAAAGTGAACAACAGACTCGCTATTCAGGAAATTTAATCTTCCACGATGATGGAATAGCCGGTTAAAACTAACCTGACATCTGCCTTGGTTTTATTAAATTTCTTTAATTATACATGAAGGGTGTCACATTTCACTATTATGGAACATTCACTTAGGTAATTAGGTTTATTAAAAAACATCGGGTTGTAAAATCATTGTTTTTACGTGATTTATAAGCACATTAATACATATTTGGGGATAAGGAATAGTAAAAAGGATAGACAATGAAGATCTATGTAAAAAACATGGTGAGTTTACGATGCATCTTATTTGTGAAGGCGGCGTTAGGGGAACTCAATATTACACCGGAAGAAGTAAGGTTGGGAGAAATAAAAACGAAGGAAGATCTTTCCAATGAACAGCTGAGTAAGTTTAATGAAAAAATCAAGAAAGCGGACTTAGAGCTGTTGGAAAATAAAAGAGATATAATCGTGGAGAATATTAAGCATGTGATAATTGATTATATCTACAACCCCGACGATCAGCCACCCATCAATTTTTCTGATCTTTTAAGCGATAAGCTGAATTATAATTATAATTATTTATCAAATTTATTTCTTGAAGCAGAATCAACAACTATCTCGCAGTATATCATAAAATTAAAGATTGAACGGGTTAAGGAACTCATGCTGCTTGGAGAACACACCCTTACCGAAATAGCCTACGAACTTAAATACAGCAGTGTTGCCCATCTGTCAAATCAGTTTAAAAAAGTGACAGGTAAATCGCCATCTCAGTTTCAGGATATGAAGGACAAGACAAGACAGGCCATTCACGAGATATAGGCGTGTGGTTAGTGGTAAATCAGTTAGTTGTTATTGTGTGATGTCAATAAAATCAGACAGGTGTTATCGAGAATTTCATTCATGACTTACCTTAGAGTGTGATAAAGATCAGAAATGAACCTTTGCATAGACTTCTATTAACGGTGTCTTTTAAACCAGGAGCAAGAGATCGAATAATTCTCGTATGACAAATCTACAATATATCTGGGAAGAATTAAACGCAAGTTTCTGGTTTGTGCCCATTCTGATGCTTACCCTCTCCATCGCTTCTGCATTTGGATTTATATACCTCGATAACCATCTCGAATATACCCCGGACGGTTTTTTTAAATACATTTTTTCAGGCAGTGCAGACTCAGCCCGTAGCATATTATCAACCATAGCCGGGGCATCTATTGGAGTGGCAGGCACCGTTTTTTCCATCACACTGGTTGTTCTTACCCTGGCCACCTCACAAATGGGCTCCCGACTGTTGAGCAATTTTATGTACGACCGGCTCAACCAGATCGTGCTGGGAACCTATGTCTCCACGTTTGTCTACTGTCTGCTTGTTTTAAATTCGATTACTGAAACGGAGGAATTTGAATTTATCCCCTTTATTTCGGTGTTCATTGCCCTGGTTGCCGCAGTGGCGAGCATCATTCTTCTTATTGTTTTTATTCATCATATATCTGTAAGTATCCAGTCAAACAAAGTGATTGCAAATATTTCTGAATCTATGCTAAAAAATATGGACTCTTTATTTCCTATTGAAATGGGTACAAATGAAGGGCAACATACTCCGGATGCAGAAGCTTTAAAAAATAGCTTTAGTTATCAGAAGGATATTACATCATCTGAGAGTGGATATTTACAATCTGTGGACAGTGATGATTTAATGAAGCTCGCAATACAAGAGGATTTACTTATCATACTGCAGTACAAACCGGGCGATTACCTGGTAAAAGACTTGAAAATCTGCGAAGTGTTTGGCCATGAAGAAATTTATGAATCAATTTCAGATGATATCAATGATACTTTCATTACCAGCCAGGTAAGGACTACCACTCAAGATGCAGAATTCCCGATTCATCAGATTGTGGAGATTGCTTCCAGAGCCTTGTCAACCGGCGTTAATGATCCTTATACAGCTATTGCCTGTATTGATAACTTAACGACAATTATGACCCGTCTCGCTTTCACTAATTTCCCATCTTCCTGGCGTTACGATGAGGATGGCCGGCTTAGAATCATAGCTGAAGGCCTCACATTTGGCAAAATGATGGATACATCATTTAATCAAATCAGGCAGTATGCTGAAGAAAATCCTTCAGTAATGATTCGTTTGATGGATGCTTTCACAACAATCTGTTCATTTGCAGAAAACAGGAATCAGCGGGAGCATATTTTAAAACATGCCGATATGGTAATGAATGCTGCTGAAAATTCTTTTGTTGAAGACCGGGATTTAGATGATATCAGGAGAAGATATAACACGTTAAGGTTATAGCAGAATAATTTTGCAACAGTAACAACTCTATGAAAAGGAACCTTTGGCCATAAAGTTCGTTAATACTTCAGTTATAGAAGCCATGACAACAATTGGCTTCCAGAAGGTTTTGCATTCGTTCAATTGTCAATTTTTTGCATCATCGTAAAACTTTCTTTCAAGCAATAAAAACAGTATAATTTTTCACAGATATATTCAACAGCCTTAATCCAACTGGAATCAATTCATGTTAAATTCAATCAAAGTGAACCATTATGTTAAGTGAAGAAGTTTCAAAAATTACAAGGCATACATTTATTCCTACTGTTGAATTCTATCGGCAGATTATTGATAGCATACAGGATTACTCCATATTTACCGTAGATAAAGACCTGGTTATAAACAGCTGGAGTGATGGTTCGGAAAATGTGTTTGGTTACAAAACGAATGAAGTATTAGGGGAATATTTTGACATTATTTTTACAGATGAGGATAAAAAAAATGGTATCCCACAAAAAGAAATTGACACAGCGTTAAAAGAGGGGCGGGCAACCGACGACCGGTGGCATGTTCGAAAACATGGCTCCAGATTTTTTGCAAAAGGATTAGTCTTTCCCCTTACCCGTGAAAATGGAGAGCTCATTGGATTTGTTAAAATTCTGCGCGATTTAACAGAGAAGAAGAAATCAGAGGAATCCATTAAAAATTATGTTAAAGAACTTGAAGAACTCAATACTCATAAAGAAAATATTCTGTCCATTATATCTCATGATTTAAGAAGTCCATTGGGCGGTATTATCACAGCATCTGAGTATCTGAAAGAAAATTTTGATACAATGGAGCGAAATGAGTTAAAAGAGATGATTGAACTGATCCATAAATCCACTATAAGGGAAATCAATATGCTGGATTATCTTGTAGAATGGGCCCGGATTAAATACGCGTCAGAAGTATTTTCCCCGGCTAAAATTGAGCTTGCAAAGCATGTGGATAAAGCATTTGAAATGCTGGGTGAAGCCGCAAATGCGAATGAAATCATCCTATATAATAAAGTGGATGAAGACACAACTGTTTATGCGGATGAACACATGCTGATGTCTGTTCTGCACAATATTATTTCGAATGCGATAAAGCATTCAAATAAAGAGGATGAAATCACGGTTTCCGCAGAACTGAATGATAACAATATGGTGATTCAGATCAGGGATACAGGCGAAGGCATGACAAAGGAAATTCAAGAGAAACTTTTTAAACCTCAAGTTAACACACTTTTGAAAGCGAGGGAAGAAAAAAAAGGCGCGGGAATTGGCTTATTATTGGTTAAAGAATTTTTAAATAAGAGCAATAGTGAGATATGGGTTGAAAGTACCGAGGGTAAAGGGTCATCGTTTTTCTTTACTTTGCCTGTAAAAAAACTTGAAAATAAAGCAGAAACATCAAAAATAAATGTTTGAGAATTAAGAAACAGGCTTTGGCTATTCTGTAAAAGTCTGGTAAAAAACTACCACGTATCAGAATTTAGTAGCAAAAAATTGCATTTCGTATTATTCAGCAAGATTCGGATTTTATAACTGTAAAATTGTGGCGACATTTACGGTATGTATTCGGATAAAAAATATTCCAGGGCAAACGCCAGCTATTCGCAAATAGCAGAAGCCATAGCCTATATCAAAACAAATTTCAGGGATCAGCCGAATCTCGATGAAGTTGCTGAAAGTGTACATCTGAGCCCGTATCATTTTCACCGATTGTTTAGTGAGTGGGCGGGTATAAGCCCTAAAAAATTCCTGCAATTTATCACCGCGCAATATGCAAAAGAAATTCTAAGCGGAAATAAAGAAGTAACACTGGTTGATGCCGCTCATCAAACCGGTTTATCGGGTTCCAGCCGGCTTCATGACTTATTTGTAACAGTTGAAGGTATGACCCCTGCAGAATATAAAAACGGCGGCAAACATCTCACCATCAATTTTAGCTTTGCGAATAGTCCATTCGGTGAAATCATTGTAGCTTCTACAGATAAGGGAATATGTCATATGGCGTTTACTCTGGATGAAAGCACAGCAATGGAATATCTGAAGTATAGATTTCCAAACGCATCATATCAGCAGAAACACGACGACTTTCAACACAATGCACTTTCAATATTTCAACATGACTGGAGCCGTTTACCTGATATTAAGCTTCACTTAAAAGGAACTGATTTTCAATTGAAAGTTTGGGAAACCCTTCTAAAGATTCCGAGGGGAAAATTATCAACCTATGGGAAAATTGCAGAAAAAATTGAAAATCCCAATGCTTACCGGGCGGTGGGTACTGCTGTAGGAAGCAATCCGGTTGCGTTTATCATTCCCTGCCATAGAGTAATTCAGTCCACCGGAACTATTGGCGGTTACATGTGGGGAAGCACCCGGAAATCAGCCATTATTGGCTGGGAAGCGGTGAGAATTAATTCGGCAGATGATTAATTTTGATTTTTTTCTGAATTTGTAATTAGTAAAGGGGTGGTTAAGCGGAGCAGATATTCCCCTAAGGGGTACTAAAGACATTCTTTGACAGATTTCCGCTGTTTGAATCGCAAGTTTCATTTATACGTAAATATTGATGTGAAATTTACTGCAAAAATCAGCGGATCTCTGCGAGAAATAAAAGCGCTGTCCTAAACTGATTCTGACAACCCATCGAATTTTATGTCTTGAAATGATATAACTTTTGGAATTAATCGACTCAGTCTGATACTAATTGATTGGATGTTACTCTTAACTGTAATTATTGCAATTCATATTTACTAAAGTGTAATGCGAATGGGTGTCAAGTTTATCAAATTAAAAGAGTGAAAATTCAGAAGAATTAAATCTATTTGTCATGAGTATAAAGCGAGTGTATGATGAGTTGCGTCAGGATTGCATACAGTCAAAAACTGAGTCAGATGAAGTAAGTGACAGTAGGAAGCCCAATTTGCAAGCTTTTGACACAAAAATGGCTTCCCTCCCAAATGAGATGTCTATTCTTTATGAAAAAAACGATAATGAGTCTTTGTTCAGGACTTAAAATGTATGCCTGCTTTCAATTATTGTTTTTGATTCATTGAATACTATTTTCTGATTATCAAAAATTGATTTATAAGCTTCGTATCAGCAGGTTTGAACAAGTTTGTGTTGATCAAGAGAGCTTCAGGTGATGTGCTTTGCCTGAGTGGAATCAATGATAGCGCTTAATTCTTAATATCAAGCCACACCTACATGAAAAATATATTCAGAGGATGTATATCAGGATACGCTGCCATGAAACTGGGAGGCGGCTGTTTTAGTACTATTGCAATTCTTGTTATTGTCTGGCTATTACTTG
>CAYOLE010000206.1:0-6448 GCA_964404705.1 uncultured Rhodohalobacter sp.
TTCAGTTTCGGAATATTGAAATTCGGGAGATGTAATGATTCCGGCACGTCACTGTCATAAAACCTGATAGCGTGCCCCGTGTTTTACGGGGTTCCTGTCAGCGTTTGATTTCGAGGGGTTCTCGCGGAGTTAAGCGGATGAACCGCAGTGTGCAGCGGCGAATAACTCTGCGAAACACTGCGCATTCATCTGTGTAAATCTGCGAGAATATGGAATTGTTTCAAAACTCTGGCCTAACGTCCTACCCGCTGATCCACTTTCTGCCGATATTTTTCATACAGCATTCGGTGCGCATCTACCATATCGATTTTTCGGCCTTCAATGTATGCCTGCTCAATCTGTGAGCTGTATTCAAGCGGGTTTCCGGTAGTAATCAGCAGGGTTGCATCTTTACCCACTTCCAGTGATCCTACCCGGTCATCAATCCCTAAAATTTCTGCCACTGACAGAGTAACTGACCGCAGCGCTTCATCCCTGTCTAACCCATAAGCGGCCGCAGCCCCTGCTTCGTTTGGCAGCCTGAAAGTGTATGGCGCACTCGCCCCGCCGGCGATTGCAAACTTCACACCCGCTTCGTGCAGCCGTGCAGGCAGACTGTAACGGTCGTCATACGGCTCCCACTGACGATTTGGAGAAGTAAGCACAGTTGTAACAATTACCGGGATATCTTTTCGAACCAGATGACTTGCTACAAAATGAGCATCGCGGCCTCCCATGATAATCAGTCTCACGTCCTCTTCTTCCGCCCAGGTAATCGCGTCTTGAATCTGGCGCAAATCATGGGCCTCCACAACAACAGGCCGATCCCCATCCAGAACCGGAATCATGGCTTCGAGTTTTGAATCTACATCCTTGCGGGGCGCTTCACCTGCTTCCATGGCTTGTTTCGCCCGGTGATAGGACCTTGCGCTCGCAAATGCATCCCGCAGTTCAAGAATGTTTTCCTCATAATCCTCCTCATCCCCCGGAGACGGCCAGTTGACGAGCAGCCCTACACCCGATTTCAGAACCATATCCTCCCACGACCATCCATCCATTTTCATCGCGGCAGTTTGGCCGGATACCAGACCTCCGCTGGGAGTGGTTACGGTTGTAAGAACTCCGGCTGTTCTTGCTGTACCAATATGCCGGCTCTCCGGATTGAACGCAATCTCAGGTGTCACATTCGGATTGAATCGTCCCAGCTCGTCAATATCGAGTGTCATGTCCACAGCTCCGATTTCGTAAATTCCCATCTGGCTGTAGCCATCAATTAGTCCGGGGTAAATTTCTTTGCCTGATACATCTATATGTTCCGCTCCGTCCGGAACCTGAACCTGATCACCAATATCGGTAATTACCCCGTTTTCAAAAACGATGGTTCCGTTTTCAATAATCCCATCAGATATCGTGTGGATCGTTGCACCTTCAAGCGCGATAGGACGATCCTGCATTTGGGAAGGTGTTTGCGCATTTACGGATCCTGTAAACATCAAAATTACCAGCAGTGTGATAATCATGCCTGAAACTATAAAATTCAGTAACCGTTGTGTCTCATCCTGTAAAAGCAGATGTGCAGTATTGGGTTGATTCATCATCAGATCTTCAGTTAAATTTGTTTGGGAGTACGGGTTGTTCGATTCTTTTGTTTGATGTCTCATTCTTTCGTCTCCAGTATGTATTGGATCAGTTTAGAGCGATCTTCTTCAATCTGCTGGCGCAGCTGAGCATCCTCCTCCAGATCAAAATACTTTCGTCCGTCGATCCAGGTCTGTTCCGCTTTAGTGAAAGTGGAGAGCGGATCTCCGTTCCAAATCACAAAGTCGGCATCTTTTCCCGGTTCGAGTGATCCCACTCTGTCATCAATTCCAAGCAATGTAGCCGTGTTTATGGTGACCATAGACAGCGCCGTTTCGGGATCCACACCTGCATGCACCATCTTGGCTGCCTCCCAGTTCATCCGTGAAGCAATCTGACTGTTATCAGAATGCAGCGAGGTAACAACACCGGCTTCATTCAGCAGGCGGGCATTAAAGATTGTTCCATCGTAAGCTTCAATTTTGAAGGAAGACCAGTCTGACCAAACCACTGCGCCGGCTCCGTGATCGGCAAGTTCCGGGCCAACTTTGTATGCTTCCACCGCGTGATGAAATGCTTTCACTGTAAAATCAAATTTTTCGGCTACTCTCATCAGTGCAAGAATTTCATCCTGTCGGTAACTGTGAGACTGAACCAAAATATCTTCATTTAAAATATCAACAAGAGCCTCCATTCTCAGATCTCTGCGCGGAGGAATTCCTTCACCGTTTTCATTCCATTCGTTCCATCGGGATTCATAATCACGAGCCATAGATAGGCGATCCTCAATGATGTGCTGAGTTCCCATGCGGGTTTCAGGATAGCGATCTGTTCCCACTCGTTTAGGATTTTCACCCAGTGCAAACTTCACCGTACGGGGCGCATCTTCAAACTTAAGTTCGTGTGATAGCGATCCCCAGCGCATTTTTATATGCTGATTCTGGCCGCCAATCGGATTTGCAGAGCCATGCATTACATGAGCTGTTGTCAGCCCGCCGGCAATTTGTCGATACATCCAGATATTATTGATATTCAGAACATCACCCAATCGCACTTCGGGCACGATAGCGTTTCCGATTTCATTCACTCCGTCGGTGCCCGAATGGAGATGGGCATCAATTAAACCGGGCGTTACATGTTTGCCATCGGCATCGATCACAAACGCATCTCCGGGTGCTGACATATTCTGGCCAACGTCAGCAATTTCGCCATTTCTGATCAGCAAATCTGCACCCTCAAGAATCCCCTGTTCACCCATTGTCCAAACCGTAGCATTGCGAACCAGTACTACCGCTGGCTGATCTGGAATTGCTTCGCGGCCATACTCCATATTCGGACGGATGTTTGCAAGCTGCAGATCCCGATCCGGGAAACTGACATCCTCAAGTTCATCAGGCTCTCCGGCAGTGTTTCGTTCTGCACTCCAGTCCGCTCTTTCACCACCGGGTAAATCGGCCCAGCCTATAAGTTCATCTCCTGCCATAGATGCAGTGAGGCGAACAATACCTTCATGGCCTGATTCTTCACCAGAAAATGATACTCTGAACCTCCGGGCCTGGTCTTGTACGGATACTGATTCCAGGTCGATTTCATCTCCTTCAATAGTGATCGTTCCGCTGTAACTGCCGGGACTTCCCTCAACTGCGAGTGTACCCTGCAAGAAATCATCATCGGATGTAACCCGCCACTCACCTCTCGGATCAACTGCGGCTTCAGGATTTATCCTGAAATGTTCTCCATCTACCCAGACATCCAGAATTTCTGCTTGCTGATGAAACAGATCTCCGTTAGCTATGATAATATTTGCTGATTTTCCTTCCTCCAGTGTGCCGTGCGTATCCTCAATTCCAAGAAGATTT
Organism: uncultured Rhodohalobacter sp.; assembly: GCA_964404705.1. Taxonomy (GTDB): domain Bacteria; phylum Bacteroidota; class Rhodothermia; order Balneolales; family Balneolaceae; genus SW132. The sequence goes on from CAYOLE010000206.1 coordinate 3,417, forward strand.
GCAGGGTTTACCGTTAATGCGGCAAGTGCAATTTCCGCATTGAGGCCGGCATGAACCGATTTTCGCAGATTGGGCAAAAAATCATCAAGCTCGTCCAGACCATCTGCGGTAAAAGAAAATATCAGACCTTCATTAGCGACTCTTGCCGGATTTTCGGGGGCGAGATACCAATGGCGAAGAGTGGACAGATTTTCACCCAGTGCATCTTCAGGATTCTCAACATCCGGTTTTTCGGGAAATGCGAGCGGAAGAATCAGCGGCACATCCAGGCCGGAGAGATAATCTAATATTCTATACTCATGGCCACTGCCCCGAATCCAGGGTGTAATGTCGAACTCATCGGTAAATCGCAAGCTACGCAGAACTTCTTCCTCGCTGCTGGCAGCAAAAAGCAGCGGCTGTTCTCCACCCGAAGCATCACGGAGGGCAGCAAGTGCGGCATTCGATTCCGGCCGGTTCAATCCCCGTGGATTTGAATAATAAGTTTCATGAGCGCGATCGTACCAATCAGCATCGAGCAATGTCTGGCGAATAAAGGCGATGCCCCCGATTGCAGAAGTTGGATAGCTGTAGCCCAGCTCCTGACTTCGTGTTAATGAAACAGCCTGTGCAACGCCGGGGCGGATTACGCGGTCGGAAACACTGCCGTTACCCAGGCTTACTACTGCTGTTTGACCTTTAAAAATACCCAGCGGGGGAACAGAATTCGCTGCGGTGAAACCTACTTCGCGCAGCTTTTCGCTTTCTTCATCTTCAAGTTCATACTCGCCTTCGGCAGTCAAATGAGCTCTTAACTGAACGTTCCAGGATAGATTGCCCCGTTCCAGTTCCTCGCGAGGATTATGCATTCCAACATTAGAGTGCGGATCAATAAATCCCGGATAGATCGTTTTTCCTTCCATATTCCAGACACGTGCGTCAGCCGGGGGCTGTACACCGGTTCCAACGGCATCCACCACATCATCCCGAATAACGAGAGTAGCATTTTCGAGCGTTTCGCCCGGTGCAACAAAAATCGTCGCATTTATAAACGCGTGTACCGAGGGAGAGCTGTCCTGAATTCCACTTACAGGCGAAGTTTGTGCAAACATACTGAATGGTATCAATGATACAGCCAGGAAAAACGCGCAAAACTTTAACCCTGAAAAAAAATCCTTGTTACTGTTTTGGTATATCTTATTCATAAACCTTAATCCTTAATTAGGTGAGTGCTTTTTGAATTCTTCTGATGATTATAAAGAAGGTTACATTACCCATTAAATAATACCAGACAAATATAGGAGATCTGTGATTTAAACTCATTTATTGGGGAAGATAAAAATCAGGTTTCCGTCCTATAATGATAAGCCATCAAAACTATTGAAAATACGGTTTGAGAAACGGGAGTAAAGCTAAAAGTTGTAAATCCGGGACTAATTAATCAGGTCACATCTATCCAAAACGATGTATCAATAAATCATCAACCTGTTTTTGAAAGAGCGCTTTACAGTGTTTGATTTATGAATCGAATTCAGGTTCTTTGTATATTTGATGCAGAATCTATTCAATAATTGAGGACTTGAACAGCTTGATTACACGAATAATATATTATTCAATCATATCCTTCCTGTTTCTGATGGGTTGCAGTCAGACATCCGTCTTGATGGAGAGCGATCCTGAAAATGAACAATCAGAACCTGATTATTCTGTCATAATTTACATTCACGGCGATTCCGATTATCTGTTTCATGATGGTGATGGCAATCGAACTGAAGCAGATCAGCAGGCACTGCGAAAAGCCATCAATGTGGCGGAAAATGCCGGGTCGGGTGAGGTATTTATTTATCATCATCAGCCGGCAAAATATTTTTTATGGATGATACCACGCAGAACCAACGAGCTTTATCATTTTGTAAATGGTGAAAAAGTGCGGCATTTAAAATATCGCCGTACGTCTGCTGATTTATTTTTACAGACAGAAGCTGATTTTTATAAAGAACATAGCTTCTCCCGCAAAAATAAAGAACATCAAACATATTTCGTGTACTTCGGACATGAAATTCCCGAAAAAAACTATAAGGGATATCATCAAACACAAACTGATATTGTGGTAGATACAGATACTTTTGTCCGTGGCGCACAATCTTTTTTAGAAAGCGATGATTATATATTTGATCTAATGGTTTTATCAACATGCAGTAACGGCACACCGGCTATGGTCAATAAATTGACAGGAGTCACAAACTACCTGCTCGCTTCCCCTCTTAATCTGCATCTTTCCCATATGGACATTTCCTCATTAAAACTATTGGAAACGAATCCGCAAATTTCCGCCGATGAGCTTGCCAGTGCAATTGCAGAAGAATCATATAGTCGCCTCTCTGATTCTATACAAACCGTTATCAGCCTGACTATTTATGATATAAAAGCGGTTGAAAAGTATATTGAACAGCTCCACAACCGGACGTTAAGCTACAGAGAAGCTGAAAACCCAAATCCTTTCCGGGAGAATATTGATTGTGCAGAACTTTCTTTTTTTGATCAGGATAAATTTTCTTCTGGTGTGCAAACCTTCTTTCGTCCGGCACGATTCGGCAATCGGTCATCAGGCAACCACCCTTCCGGATGGGGATGCAAAGCCCGATAGGGGCTGATTACTTCACTTTGAAACTGGAATATTTCATAGCTTTTTATTTTTCTGTTCTGCTGTTTTGATTCCGGGTATACTTTCAAGGCTCTGGCACATCATACCAATAATCAAAATCCAAAGTGAGAAAAACCCCAGGAGTACCGAATAAAGGTTTAATCCTAACGGTCCGGAATTGTCAATTGGCTGGGATATAGCTTCGGCTGTTCCTGAAGGGATGGTTTCACCATCACCGGCAATCAAAACTGCTGCGCACATAAAAAGCAGAAAGAATACTACGGTTACAAACTTTAATCTCTCTTTCATACTGCTAATTTATACTTCTAAATAGAATAGTAAGTTGTTGTTGTGTTGCGTTATTTTTTAAAGTTACGACAACCATAGGGTTATATCAAAATCATCATTA
>CAYOLE010000207.1:0-6304 GCA_964404705.1 uncultured Rhodohalobacter sp.
TTCTTTGTTCTTATTAGACTTTCTTTTCACATATACCTGTAAACACGTCGATAATATCGACATATCATTATGATATGTCGATTAATTGTGTATATTTCTACATATTTAAAAAAATTTACTTCTTGTTAATATGTCTGATTACGCCAACCAGCCTTATAACATTCTGCCGCCGCTCCCTCCACAGGCAAACCTGGATGCACCGGAAATTCTGAAAGCAGCCATTGCAGCAAATCGCTCGCTGGCAGAACTTAAGGGAAAGGCCGAAAGTTTACCCAATCCGGCAATACTGGTAAACAGCATTGTTGTTCAGGAAGCAAAAGCCAGCTCCGAAATTGAAAATGTGGTTACAACCAACGACAAGTTGTATATGGCGTTGACAGCAAAAGACCAAAAAACGGATCCGCAGACAAAAGAGGTGCTAAGATACAGACAGGCCCTTTGGGAAGGATTTAACAGATTAAAAAAAGGTGAGTTCAATGTTACACTTTTCACTCATTTGATGAAAGTCATTAAAGAAACAGAAGCCGGAATCCGGGATGATTCAAATACTGTGATTGCAAATCCCAATACCCAAAAAATTATCTACTGGCCGCCGGAGGGAAAAGAGCTGATCAGTAATCTGCTGAAAAACCTGGAATCCTATGCAAATGCCGACGATGAAACCGATCCGCTCATTAAGATGGCCGTTATTCATTATCAATTTGAAGCGATTCACCCGTTTGAGGATGGCAATGGACGTGCGGGACGTATACTTAATATACTTTACTTGATTCATCAGAGGCTGTTGCTCCAGCCGGTACTTTATCTGAGTGACTATATAATCAGTCATAAACCGGATTATTATCGCCTGTTAAGGGAAGTAACCGAGAAAAATGCCTGGGAGCCCTGGATTATATTTATGCTCAGGGCCGTAAAAATTACTGCCGACAGAACCATGCAACGTATTGATGAAATCCGAAACCTGCTGGATGAAACACTTGAAGAAGCCCGCCAAAAACTACCCGGCCGTGTGTATTCCAAAGAACTTATAGAGCTGCTGTTTGAACAGCCTTATTGTAAAGTAAAGTTTTTAGTGGATCGGGACCTGGCAAAGCGGCAAACGGCGGCTGAATACCTTAAGGAGCTGGAAAGCGCAGGTATACTTCAAAGTAAACAAGCGGGCAGGGAAAAACTCTACCTGAATGTGCGGTTATATGAATTGCTTGGCTCGTAATATGTAGATGATTTCGACAGGTGGTATTTATGCGTCGATATTATATTGATTTATCGACGCAAAACAAACAGGAGAGATTTTAAGGGATTGGAATGGCGGCATTATTCAAAAACTTTTTCCAGCTTTTCTACTGCAATCTCTCTATGTATCCTTAAAAAATTTTCCATATTCCCAAACCAGTCAATTCCTTCTTTTTTACACAAATTAGTTTTTTTGTGATTTATGTAAGAATGCCATGAACTGTGAGGCCATTCATCAGGTTTTCCAACAAAATTGTGATGTACAGGATTATTATGAATATATGCTATACATGTGCCAAAGTAGCTTTCAGAATCAATTTTCTTTCGTTTAAAATTTGGAATAAAAAGGCTGCCACTACGATGGAAGTATTTGTTGTAGGCCTGGGTATAGGAATTAAAGAGGTGAGAAAATTGAAGGCTAATGACGCGGCTAAACCCTCCAAGGGTTGCGAACCCTTGGAGGGTTGGCTTGGGGTTTGATCCTCTTATCTTTAGAAACTCCAAAACTTCATTCTCATTTTTTACTCTTATCATTAAATGAAGATGATTCGGCATCAAACAATACGCAAAAGTATCCACAATGGGATGAACATGGTAAAGATATTTTTGCAGAAAATAGTGATAGTTATCATCCTCACGAAATAGATTTTCATTACCGTTTGCATGAGTCCAAACGTGATATATTTGATTAGGTTCAAGTGGTATTTTTGTTAGTGACATCTCATTTAATCTATCTTAAAAAGAGTAAATATATTAATCACAAAACCCTAAAGATTATCAGGTATCCCCATTCACTTACCGATACAAAACCTTGAAAATATCGAGTCAAGCAAATCTTCATTCGTAATTTCCCCTGTGATAGCGCCAAGCTCTTTGAGTGCCGCCCGCAAATCAATCGATAGAAAATCACCGGTCATGCCCCGGTCGAGAGCCTGCACGGCTCGCTGAACATTTTCTCGGGCTTTTTGCAGGGCGTCGCGGTGGCGGGAAGAAGTAACCAGCAGGCTTGATGTATCATAATCTTTATTTTCAAGCGCCCGCTGTTTCATCTGCTTTTTTAAGTCATCGATATTTGTATTGTCGATGGCAGAGATTTTCAGGTCGTAATGAATTCGCTCTTCATCTTCTGATGGAACAAGATCGAGTTTGGTGCCAATGAGCAAAAAAGGAACCTGGTCAGCCCGCTTTTGAAATTCTGCAATTTCTGTTCTCTCCTCACTGTCCATGGGCAGCGACAAATCTTTCAGATACACCACAAGATCGGCCTGCTCAAACGCTTTTTGAGAACGCTTCACCCCTTCCGCTTCAATACGGTCCTCTGTTTGGCGAAGACCGGCCGTATCAATCAGCTTGAACAAAAGTCCTTCGTAGCTCCAGTCGGCATCAATAGTATCGCGTGTGGTACCCGCTATTTCTGTTACAATAGCTCTTTCGCTTCCAATCAGTGTATTTAACAGCGTAGATTTCCCCGCATTGGGACGTCCGATAAAAACCGTTTTTACCCCATCTTTTACCAGCCGCCCGGTTTCGTAGGTACTAAGCAGCTGATCGATCTCGCTTTCAACATCAATCAATAGTTTGCGAAGCTGTTCTTTATTGGCAAACTCCACATCTTCCTCGATAAAATCGAGTTCAAGCTCAACCATTGCTGTGGCGTCGATTATCTGCTGACGAAAGGTTTTTACATGTTTCCCCAGCTTTCCCTCCAATTGCTGGTGTGCGGCATCCACGGCTTTAATACTCTTTGCGTGAATCAGATCAGCAACGGCCTCAGCCTGGTCCAGGTCCAGCTTACCGTTCAGAAATGCCCTCTGGGTGAACTCTCCCGGTTCGGCCGCCCTCACCTCCTGTTCCAGAATGGTTTCCAAAACCGCCTGTGTCACCAAAACGCCGCCATGGCATGAAATTTCCACGGTATCTTCGCCCGTGTATGATTTCGGGCTTCGGAAAACCGTGGCCAGCACTTCATCAACCACGCGCCCGTCTTTTTTGATAATCTTTCCAAAATGAACAGTGTGTGAATCCACTTTAGTGAGATCCTTTCCCCTGAAACAATCCATTACCTTCTCAATAGCTCCCTTTCCTGAAACGCGGATCACGGCAATTCCGCCTTCACCCACGGGGGTGGCAATGGCGGCTATAGGGGGATTTTGGATAATGTCTGACAAGTGTTCTGATGTGGTTTTTTCTACGTTAGACATTGTATGTACTTCAACATTTCTTGTATTCTGAATCTGCAATTTGCAGATAAGACTCATTTCTTAAATTAACGCATCGATGCTTCTGCAACCTCATCCAGCCGGCTGTCAAGATCGTCGATGACATCAATAATTGTTCTCACTGCATCCATATAGAAATCTTTATTGATGTTATCATAAGTATCGGAGGGTTCATGATAATGCTCATGATCTTCCACTCCGAAATATATAAAAGGTATTCCAGCCTCATGAAACGGCCCGTGATCTGACGACATGGTCCAGTCCTGCTCCCACTCATCAGAATCGAATCCAAACAGCACATTTACAGGTGCATCCTCGGCGGATTCCTCAATAATCGGTTTCAGATACGGGTAATGATAGGTGCCCACAGCGTATAATTCATTCTCAAAATTAGTGCTGATCATATCCATATTTACATTCATCACAATCTGATCCAGCGGCACCACCGGGTTTTCCACAAAATGATAAGCGCCGCCCAGACCCTGTTCTTCCGCATCAAATGCAATAAAGATGATGCTGTTTGCCGGCTGATTGTCGGTAAAGTATCTCGCTGCCGCCATCAAACCGCCGGTTCCCGACGCATTATCATCGGCACCGTTATAAATCTCCCCATCCCGAACACCTAAATGATCGTAATGAGCAGTAACTGCAATATATCTCCCGGTATTCTCACTTCCATTTACATAGCCGATCAGGTTTACCGCACCGGTAATTTCTTCGTCAGTACGATCGTTTGTATGATCAAACAGATGTCGGTAGCTATCACCAAACATCTGAAGATTGATTGTTTCAAAACGATCTTCAATATAATCCTGTGCCAGTTCATTGCCCCGGGTGCCAGTTTTACGCCCTTCAAGTTCATCTGAAGCAAGGTACTGAACATCGAGCAAAGCCTGTTCGTAAACCGGAAGCAGATCGATTTCTGGCTCCATCTCTTCCTGTGTCTGCGCACAAGACATACAGATGAATAGTAACAGGAAATAAAGAAGGCGAGGAAATTTAATTTGAAACATTCTGTTTTATAATTTTATTGAGTTTGGCTTAAAATAGAAGAATTCGCCAACTGTTTTAGACACATATTTTTAGATTATCAGGTCACTGATGATACCGACAGTTCAAAATTGCTTACCTGACACTCAACGAACACTTCACATCCATCTGTAGCTCTGCGAAAAATAAGGGTTGATTTCAATACAGACCCACCATCAGCTTAAGCCCACGAATACAATCAAATCACACTAAATTTAAACGTTTCCACAGGTTGAATTCTTACTCTAAAAAAGTGGCGCTGGATTAAACATTTCTGCATATCATTCGTATAAAATTGATACATTTTATGATTCACCTATCGTTCTGAGCTATGACAAACAGATCTGACCATTTAAAAAATCATTTAAGAGATTTAAATGATGATCCTTTATCAGCCTATCTTGATAAGGCAGAAAAAGAAGCCGACCTGGAGCCGCCGCCGAAAAGAGGATATTTCAGAAAACTGGTTTTCTTAGTGTTTGTTGTGCTTTTTGGAATGTTCCTTCTGCGAGGCAACAGTCCCCTGTCTTTAAATCCATTCAGCCTGATTTCTCAAACGGCGCTGATCACACAACAGCCAAGTGAGGATTTGCTCAATCGCATGAATGCACGTATGGTTGAGATGGGATACTCCGGGTTGGATCACAATGATTTGCGATCACTCCGCAGCAATGGTGTGACAGCGACCTATATCTCAAATGTAAGGGCACTTGGTTACACTGATCTCACCCTCGATAATGCTGTCACACTTGCAAAAGCCAACGCGTCTTCCGCCTTTATTGCCATGATGATTGAATTGGGTTACGAACTTGATGTAAATGAAATTGCAAACCTCAGGAATGCAGGAGTAACCGCACACTACACCAGTAACATTCACGATCTTGGTTATCAGGATGTCACCACGGATCAGCTGATCCGTATGCAAAGAATTGGTATAACTCCTGACTTGATACGTGAACTTAAGAGTGAGCGCGGTGATGATATTACCCTTGAGGAGATCATACGATACAGAATCAGTAATCAGTAGTCAGCAATCAGTGTGTCTAAGGTAATGTTTTGTATTGATTAATCTATTTGAGATATAATAACCCTGTTGCACTAAAACCTTTTCTTCCAGTGAAACACTGGCACACTGTTGGCACTGACACACTGAATTACCAGAGCATCATTTTCATGCAAAAAATACTTCCACCGCTTTTCAGGAACTCATACGTGCTGTATTCATGCACATAAAAACCGGCATCACGCAATTTTTGATTTACATCGGTACTCCCTTGCTGAATCATCACGTTTTTTCCATCGGGACAAACTGAATTTACAGCGAATAATTTTTCAGCCTCATAGGATGTTGCCTCAATAACGGTATCAAACATCGATCGAATCAGCTCGATTCCCTCATCGCTGAATGCATCTCCATAAATGAGTACAGATTTTTCATTCAGAATGCTCATGCAGGTATCAAGATGATAGAATTTTTCATCCTGGAGCTCGAGTGCGATTACAGGTACATTAAACAGTTCAGATATCTGCTCGTAAACTTCAAGCGAGCTTCTGAATCCATAAGCTCCCCAAATGAGGCCGTGTTTAAAGTGCCACAATGCATCCCCCATGCCTTCGAACGAATCAACTCTTTTAGGGTCGGGGTAATGAATTTTATACCCTTCTTTTTTATAGAACTGTTCTATGTAAGGAACTTCGCCTTTTCGGTGTTCACTGTTCATAATTGCCATCAGTACGTGGCGATTTCCCTCATCATCGATATAAGGGAGACTTTGATTGGCACAAAACACCAAATCAGGATATCCTTTTACTCCATCGAGCAA
>CAYOLE010000208.1:0-3773 GCA_964404705.1 uncultured Rhodohalobacter sp.
GCACCTACGGCGCTTCATTAGCGCGGGAATCTTATCTATCCGCCAGATTCACGTTATGAACCTGGGGGGCTACGGACATGCCGCCCCTGACGGGGGCTTGTGTCACAACTTGTAAATTAATTAGGTACCTAAGTTATTGATTTTAATTCGAATATAGTCGTAAAATACTTAACGAATTTACTGGTTACCACACTAGTGACGAGTCAATGCTAAAACGTCGGGTAAAACCCGCAATGTTTTTCATTCCATTGGCTATATATTTATCAATACTGCCAATTAAGTCACTATTCATCCCCTTCCCTGATCTCGATTTCAAATAGATTATGCCATAACTTACCCGTTACATAGATCCGGTCGTTTTCGGGGTTATAAGCAATTCCGTTCAGTACATTTACTGTTCTTTCGCTCTTTACTTTTTTAACCAGCTTTTCCAGGTCAATTTTTCCTGTTACTTCGCCGCTTTCGGGATCGATCTCTATGATTTCATTCCTGAATAGTACATTGGCAAAAATCTTTCCATTAATCATCTCGAGCTCATTAATATTGGATACTTCTTCTCCGCTTTCAGTAACATTCAGCCGGTGTGTCTCCTCAAACGTTTCAGGGTTTAGAAAACGAAGCACCGACGATCCATCACTCATAATCAGTTGTTCATCATCATTTGTGAGCCCCCATCCTTCACCGGAAAAATGAAACTCGCCGGTTCTCTCAAACGATTGCAGATCATAAATAAAGCCAACTTCTGAACTCAGCGTGAGCTGTATCAACTGATCCTTATAATCTGTGAGGCCTTCTGCAAAATATTGATCGTCCAGATCCATCCGCTGCAGAATTTCACCCGTTTCCGGTCGGACTTTTCTCAGGCTTGATTTTCCTTTTCTTCCCGTGCTTTCATAAAAAAACCCATCGCGGTAAATCAACCCCTGGGTGAAAGCATCCGGATCGTGAGGCAAAACCCTCACTACTCGCCATTCATAGTGGGTGATGGTAACCTGGGCAGCAGTTGAATCAGGTACTATCTTTATTAAAAAAAAGACGATCGCCAATCGTGATATGAAAAAATAGTATTTATATCTCATCTTATTCTATTTCACATTCACCAGAGGGTTTTTTCAAATCCTGTCCGGGCTGCATGGGAGTACCAAAATCGGGCGAGCCATCTTCTTTCCAGGAAAAGGGCTGCATATGGACAACCCGGTTCCAGCCCGGCTCTTCGTCGGCTTTGGTATGATAGACAATCCAGTCTTCACTGCCATCAGGAGATTTGGTAAAACTGGCATGGCCGGTGCCATAAACCCGGTCTTGTCCCTGGAAAACCGGGCCTGATTTTTCCCAATTTTCGGGATTCATGGGATCGCCACCTGTCAATTCAAGCTGTCCAAGATTATAATCCGGCAGCCATGATTCGCTGGCTGAGTAAATAATAAATGTTTGATCACCGTTTTTTAAAACTTCCGGGCCTTCGTTGATGGCCAGTTCAGTTCCAGTTTCCCAGTCTTCTTCGGGAGAAGATATTTTCACGCGATTGCTGCTGATCGTATGGGGATTTTTCATTTCAGCAATATAAAGATGTTGAGGAGTGCGGTCGGTATCCATGTTTTCTTCCCAGCCTGACCAAATCGCATACAGCTTTTCGCTATGTTCAAATACGGTTAAATCAATTGCCCATTTATTGTTTTCCCCGGTAGCAATATCGTCTCCTGTGTATAACATTCCAAGATCTTCGTACTCACCCAGGGGATCGTCTGTGAGCGCCCGAAGAACTCCCGATCTTTGGGAAATAAAAGGAGGGCCGGATTCACCGGCAGTATAATAGATATACCATGTTCCCTGTATATAATGTAGTTCGGGAGCCCATAGATGTTCACTATTCCAGCCTTCGTCAGGCTGGCGCCATACTTCTGCATGTTCCTGTGATATTAAAACCTCAGATAACCGGTCCGATTTGGAAACATGAATACCGCCATTCCCTGATTCAACCGAATAGTAAACCTCATCTTTTTGAATAACCCATGGATCAGCACCCTGAGTTACGGGATTGGTAAAAGTACAAGTTGTCTTTTCCTCATCGCTTTGTTCATCAACAGGCTGGGAATTACAGCCTGTTGAGGCCAAAGAAAAAATCGTAAGCAAAAAAAGAGATTTCATGTTTCTGTCCCAATACAAAAAAGGATTACCTGGATAAGAAGTATAACTGATTATTCTATCCGGGTAAATCAGAATCAGGACAATACTATTGATAGAGTGTCTAACCAGATAAGCAAAAATAGTTTTTCCTTGTCCGTCACAATGATTACCACTTGGCATTGCAGACTATATAAATGTTATAGTGTTTGTAAAGTTTTTTATTTACGTTTTTATTTAATAAGAAAAAAGCTTTAAGACTCTACTGTTAAATACTACAATCAACAGGGTAATTATATACTGAGATTCAACCGGGCCAGGTCAGTATGTCCACTTACAGTTTTCTTTACAGCAGTATCAGAAAACAGTGTATAAATATCTTTTCCAACTAATTAAAGGGGCAGGCTATGAATAAGATAAATACAAACACTACCGAACCTGAAATTGCGGATAATGATCGTAAATCAATTATAAAAGATGCGCTGGCGGCGGGTGATATTCAGATCAACGGATCGCGCCCCTGGGATATTCAGATTCATGATGAACGCTTTTACAAACGTGTATTGTCGGAAGACGCACTGGGGTTAGGCGAATCGTATGTGGAGGGCTGGTGGGATGCCGAAGAGCTGGATTCATTTTTCTTTCATTTACTGGGAATCGACCTCAGTGACATCAGAATATCGTGGCAAAAAAAATGGACCATCGTAAAGGATCGTCTGTTGAACCGTCAGAACAAATCTCGCGCTTATGAAGTAGGTTTACGCCATTACGATCGCGGCAATGATCTGTTCCGTGTAATGCTTGATCCGCTGATGACGTACACCTGTGGATATTGGAAGAATGCATTAAACCTGAAAGAGGCCCAGGAAGCGAAACTCGATCTTGTATGCCGTAAAATTGATCTCCAGCCAGGACAAAGAGTACTTGATATCGGCTGCGGATGGGGAAGTTTTATGAGGTTTGCAGCTGAAAAGTATGGAATACAGGCGGTGGGTGTTACCATATCCAAAGAGCAGGCCGAACTCGGCCGTGAACTTTGTGCGGATTTACCTGTGGAAATCAGGTTACAGGATTACAGAGAGGTTAATGAGAAGTTTGATCACGTGGTTTCACTTGGCATGTTCGAACATGTAGGAACAAAAAACTATCGAACTTTTTTCGAAAAGGCTGACGAGTGCCTCAAAGATGATGGATTGTTGCTGCTGCACACCATCGGCAATATATTTTCTGATCGTGCAACCGACTCCTTTACGGAAAAGTACATCTTTCCAAACAGTGTAATTCCCTCCATCAAACAGATTGGAGAAGCGACGGAGCGGCTTTTCGTGATGGAAGACTGGCACAATTTCGGTCAATACTACGATCCCACGTTAATGGCCTGGAACGAGAATTTCGAAGCCGGCTGGGAAACACTGCGTCCGAAATATGGCGAGACCTTTTATCGCATGTGGCGCTATTTCCTGTTGTCTGCCGCGGGATCTTTCCGGGTTAGAAAAATGCAGCTATGGCAAATAGTTATGTCTAAAAAGGGAATTATTGGCGGGTATGAATCTATCCGGTGAGAAAAGGCTTGCCTGAAATGCCGTCAAAACGGTCATGACATCGCGGAATGCAGGTTTAGTGTATTACCCGGCACTTCAAGATAGATA
>CAYOLE010000208.1:3873-6302 GCA_964404705.1 uncultured Rhodohalobacter sp.
ACTAGAGGTAACATTGTTGTACGTGCAATTCTGAAGGTACCAATGATGACTCTCAAATAAGCAATACAAACGGATATTTTGCAGAGTAGAGGATAGTTGTGCATTCCTAAAAAACCGACCTGTTCTGCCCCTCGTGGATTTCTGCATGATCCAATAGTCATATATGCGGGACGAGAGATTATAGCCTCACGATTTATCGTTACCGCCGTTTACAAATTTTGATGTATTTTCTGTTGTTCGACAGTCATTGGCGTTTTTGTTCTATAATGCATTATAATTATCCAGTCCTTTTTTACATCTTCATCAGACAAACTTTTTCCCGTTCTGTTTCAGGCTCCGCAGTCACTTGAAAAATGTAGTTTGAACTCAGACACCGATGGCCTGGCTTTGAAATAAATTTCTGTTATTTGATTTTATTTTCTGCCCCGGCTACTGCATTTATCACCTTCAAAACGCTATCGGGGGCAAGAGATATTGAATCGATGCCTGCTTCGACGAGGAATGCAGCAAACTCCGGATTATTGCTGGGTGCCTCACCGCACAGGCCCACTTTTCGGTTGGATCTGTGAGCCTTATCAATAAGCGTGCTAATAAGCTGTTTTACGGAAGGCTGGCTTTCGTCAAAAAGCTCAGAAAGTTGCTCTGCATCACGGCTGATGCCCAATGTTAATTGGGTCAGGTCATTCGAGCCGATGGAAAAACCATCAAAACGTTCTGCAAAATCTTCGGCTTGCAGGATATTGGATGGTAATTCGGCCATCACATATATTTCGAGATCATTTTCACCGCGTGTGAGACCATTCTCTTCCATTACTTCAAGGACACGTTCGGCTTCTTCAGGTGTCCTGCAAAAAGGGATCATGATAATGACATTTTTAAAGCCCATCTCATTTCGTACATATTGCAGTGCCCGGCACTCCAGTGCAAATCCATCGCGATAGCCTTCACTGTAATACCGGGATGCGCCCCGCCAGCCAAGCATCGGATTTTCTTCTTTTGGCTCAAATTGCGATCCACCAATCAGATCGGCATACTCATTTGTTTTGAAATCACTCGTCCGAACAATAACCGGATCCGGATGCTGAGCAGCTGCTATGGTGGCTATTCCGCGGGCAAGATGATCAATAAAGTAGGATTCTCTGCTTTCATACCCCTGAGTTAAATCTTTTATTTTATTTTTGGCTTCCTCATCTTTAACCTGGTCAAAACGGGTGAGTGCAAGCGGATGAATCTGGATCACATTATTAATAAGATACTCCATTCTTGCAAGGCCCACACCTTTGCAGGGCAGACGCCACCATCGCATGGCAGCCGGCGGGGATGCAACATTCATCATAATGGTGGTTTTTGTCTCCGGAATATCATCCAGATCAATTTCTTCTTCATCGTATTCCAGTAATCCATCATACACGAACCCCGTATCTCCTTCCAGGCACGAAACGGTCACATCCATTTCATCTTTCAGAGCTTCTGTAGCATTATCCGTTCCCACTATGGCTGGTATTCCCAGCTCTCTGCTTACAATGGCTGCGTGAGATGTGCGGCCACCCAGATTTGTCACAATAGCGGCAGCCTGCTTCATAATGGGTACCCAATCGGGATCAGTCATTTCAGTTACAAGCACTGAGCCATCCTCAAATTTTTCAATTTCGTCTGCACCCCCTATAATTTGCACTTTGCCGGATCCAATGCCGTGACCTATTCCAAGGCCTTTTACCAGCGGATCGCTTTTTTCTTTCAGGTTGTACGTTTTTAGTGAAGCGGTTGTTTTTTGTGAATGAACCGTTTCCGGCCTTGCCTGAACGATAAAAATTTCATCCAGTTCACCATCTTTTGCCCATTCTATGTCCATCGGCTTATCATAATGCTCTTCGATGGCTTTACCCCATTTAGCAAGCTGAAGAATTTCTTCATCCGATAGCACAAAGGCACGGCGCTCCTCCTCTGAGGTATCCACATTTTTAACAGGCTGATCGCCGTTATCGGAGTAAACTACTTTTTTCTTCTTTGCACCACGATGCCTGCCAATCATTGCATCGATATTATCAGTATCCAAAAAAGGTTTGAATACAGAGTATTGATCCGGATTAACGGTGCCCTGTACTACATTCTCACCCAATCCCCAGGCTGCGTTAATAAGCACCACATCCGGAAAACCAGAATCTGTATCCAGCGTAAACAGTACGCCGGCGCCGGCAAGATCTGACCGCACCATTTTCTGAATTCCCACTGAAAGGGCCACTTCCATATGATCAAAACCCTGTTCATCACGATAGGATATGGCCCGGTCTGTAAAAAGTGAGGCAAAGCATTTTTTACAGGCTTCAATGACCGATTCTTTACCTGAAATATTAAGAAATGACTCCTGCTGGCCCGCAAAACTGGCTTCCGGCAGGTCTTCTGCCGTTGCACTCGACCGGGCTGCCACA
>CAYOLE010000209.1:0-6241 GCA_964404705.1 uncultured Rhodohalobacter sp.
CAAGCCTACCGTAGGCAGATTTGGATCGAGATCAAAATCTGAATCCTGTAGCTGGAGCAATGGGTCTTCCATTACATGTTGCAGGGGAAATGACCAGCCGAGAAACTGAAGCCGTCCGTTACGAGTCTTAATTATTTTTGATTCCCACCTTCCTTTTTCTCCCAGCAGATGAACGTGATCATAGGTTCTGTTTCTGATGATTTCAGGAAGCACATCAAAATCATGATTACCCGAAACCATCACCACAGCAATGCCGGCTGCATCTAATTTGTCGAATGCTTTTTGAACCGGACCGATCGCTTCAAAAAAACGATTGTCGCGGTCAATTATATCGCCGGCCAAAACCAGCGCGTCCATGCGGTTTTCAATGACATGGTCTGTCATGCGTTGCCAGGTAAACGTCACGGAGCTTTCCATCTCCCCTTTTTTCATATTCGACGATTGTTTACCTAAATGCAGATCAGCACTGACGAGAATATTCATAGATAACTTTCCGGCTAAGATGAAATGATTAACTCACCCGGCAAGATATATTTCTAAAGTGACAATATCTGTCACCCTTGGGGAATATTTTTGGTGGCAGTACAGAGTTCATTCGTTTAGCGGCTGGATCCATCCACACCCCTGACGACCAAAGTCTCGCATTGCGAGCTTTGCCCTGTCTATCCCCTCTCGAGAGGGGAAAGTGAAGTCAAAACGCGAAAGCGATTTTGACGAACAAGGGGTGTGGCGTAGGGCTAATGAGTCCGATATCAACCACTTCACAAAATCCGGGCCTTCATGGGTCACACGCCTGACGTGCCACACTTGGTCCCGTCTGCACGGGGAGGGAAAGGTGAGTCAAAAAGCGTTTCGGGTTTGACGGGCAAGGGGTGTGGATAGATCCACCTGATAAATTTCCATAAAATTCTGTAAGGTTTTCATTTTTTTTGGATCATACATATATCATGAACCGTCCACGCTTTGCATATCATCCAAAACTGAAAGAGCGAGCCAAAGAACTGCGGCTCAATAGCACCAAGAGTGAAATTTACCTTTGGAAGCATCTAAAAGGTAAGCAGATACATGGTTTCGACTTCCACCGGCAAAAACCGATTGATCGGTATATTATTGATTTCTTCTGCTGTGAACTCTATTTGGGTATTGAACTGGATGGATATACTCACAATTTTGAAGAGGAACAGAACACTGATCGAAAAAAAGAGCAACGCCTGGAAAAGCTCGGAATCAAAATTATACGCTTTTGGGATGAACAGGTTTTTGACGATTTAAATAATGTATTGAGTGAAATTGAGGCGGAAGTTCTGGACAGGAAAAGATTCATGGCTTGAAATAAATTCCTGTCCACACCCCTTGACAGGCATAGTCTCGCGATGCGAGCTTTGCCTCGTCTATTCCCCTCTCGAGAGGGGAAAGTGAAGTCAAAACGCTTTAGCGGATTTGACGAGCAAGGGGTGTGGCTGGGTTCAATCACTAAAGCCCAATCATTCATTCCCGCAAACCTGCACAACAACATGCCGGTCACGCGGGCGGTTATCATGATCCAATACCACCACCTGTTGCCATGTGCCGAGGATGGGCCTGCCATCCCTTACCGGCACCGTAATTCCCGGCCCCATAAACGTGGCGCGTATATGAGAAAAGCCATTATCATCACCCCAGGTTTCGGAGTGATGTGAACGCTCATCTTTCGAGGCAAATTCCTCCAGCTTCTCTTTGATATCTTTTACCAGCGCCGGTTCAAACTCCATGGTAGAGATCGAGGCAGTAGAGCCAACCGCAAATATATGGCAGAAGCCTTCGTCAATGCCCGATTCAGAAATAATTCGTTCAACATCAGGAGTCAGGTTATGGATGTCGGAAAAGCCTTTTGTGTTGAGATGAATGTCCTGAGTAATGATGTCCATATCTATGCCTCTCTATCATGTCTGGTTTAATCTTATTTCATTGAATAGTAACAGGTAAATTCAAAAAGTCAACTCCAAAACCACTTCGAAACTGCGTGGCGGTGCAAAAATGGCCGGACGTTCAACATAATAATAATCAAACAGGTTTTTGATGATGAACGATCCGCTCAGATCAAGCCCACCAACGGGCTCTTCCCATGTCAGCCGTGTCCGGATATCGGTAACGTAAGATGTGGGAAATACTTCAGCATCAGGAACGAATATGGAGAAGTCGCTGTCAACACGCTCCGGAGCGCTGGCTGCCCTGAAATCGAAGCCGATATCTAACCAGTCTGTGATAAATGATCTTCCTGATACCTGCAGCAAATGTTTTGAGCGATAGGGCAGTGCCTGGTTTAATTCAAGATCAATCGCATCAAGATGCGTATAACCTGTACTCAGGTTTAGTCTTTGATCCCGTGAGGAAAGAGTGAGGGATGTTTCAAATCCGCGAATCCGTGCCTCGGTCAGGTTTATAAACTGAAATGCGCTCAATTCAGGAATGAATGTGGGTTCCACAAGCCGCTGATACTCATTCCAAAATCCGGAAACATCAGCTTTCAGATAGAAATTGCCACCAATCGGGGTCGTTACGGTGAAGCCGGTTTCATATCCGGTGCTTGTTTCAGGCTGAAGAGAGAGGTTTGATACAAGCGGAAAAAAATCGCTGCTGCTTACAAACCGTTCAGCTACACTCGGCACCCGGAAACCTTTGCCAAAAGAAGCTCTTGTGGTTATATAGTTTGATATGGCATAAGAGGCGCTGAACTTTGGGCTGAACTGAGTTGCTGTTTCCAGCGTATGAACACGGTAAGCATCATACCTGAAACCGGCGGTGGTGGTAAGTTTATCATTCCAGTCCTTCTCGGCCTGCAGGAATACAGCTCCCTCGGGCTGGTTCCGGACCATCAGCGAATCTTCGCCCGCAAACAGATCAGAGCGTATGTAGTTCTCATCAAATGTTACACCGCCTGTAAAAATCAGCCTGTCTGCCGGGCTCACATCAACCTGGGCTTCACCGCCATAGCGAACGCCTGTATTATGCCTCTCGCGCGGGCGCATGTTACCCTGGCTGTCCAGTGGTCTGAAAGCAACTCCAAACAGCCGGCCTTTCAAAGTGTATTGAACTGCCTCGCTGACCAAATGACGAAAAACAGGCAAAATGGTCAGCCGGTCGGACACTCCATCATTACCACCGGATGCGGTCTCACCGTTGAGACTTATGCTGCCCGGATTGAGTACATCGTCCAGGCCGTTCCAGTATAGAAATTCTTCCCGGTATTTTCTTCGGGCTGAGCTATAGAGTGTCACATCGATATGTTGTGTGATATTCCATCCGAATTTGGTATAAAGTTCAGCCGCCCTGAAGCGGTTTTCATTCAGATAACCCGCGTCTTCTTTGAGGGACCCGCTAAACCAATACCCAAACCGCTCACTCACCTGGTGTGACCGGCCAAAAAGCAGTCCGCGATTGGGACGATACTGCTCTCCCTGGTCCCACTGTGCCTGCCACTCATCAAACCGGACCGGCTGATAAAATCCTGTATAATATCGAAGTGTGGTTTCTGAAGTTTCCGGAAATTGTTTTGTAATGATATTTACAACACCGCCCAAAGCGCCACCACCATAGAGTGCTGATCCGGGGCTTTTGAGAATTTCCACTTGCTGAGTTTGCATCATAGGCAGGCCATCAAAATCGAATCCTCCCTGATCGGGTCCCATCATGGGCACGCCATCTACAAGCAGCAGAACACGGCTTCCCGCCCCGTAGGTAAATCCGGATGATCCCCGGATGTTTACGGTGTTTCCCAGAACCTGGACGCCGGGTACATTATCCAGGGCCTGATCCAGCGAAATAATATTGCGGGACCGGATCTCCTCCGGTGATATGGTATTCATGCTCACGGATACCTGGCCAATCAGCTGGCTTCGTCGGGATGCGGTAACAACCAGTTCAGCCGACTCAAGAATGATGGGATTTAAAACAAATTCAAGAGTTTTAGTTTCGCCGGTCTGCAGGGTGATTCTCTCTGAAATAGATTGAAAACCAACCATCGAAAGTTGTAATGTATGCTGACCGGCAGGAATACCGGCAATTCTGAATCTGCCATTCGAATCTGAATATGTACCTATATTCAGATCCGAAATTGATATGTGTACACCGGGCAATGCCTCACCATCAGAGCCGGTAACCACCCCTTCAATCACCGCCGCTTGTTCGTTTGCAGAAGCATGACAAAGACCGGCCGCCAAAAAATGACTCAATATAATTGAAAGCACTATGCCGGTTCTTTTTATCATGGTGATTATTCCGGTGGGAATGGTGGCAGATTATCAAAATCCACATCTATGGTAATGTGTACTGTTTCACCTTCGATAATTATGACGCCATTATTATCATCATACACACCCACCGGTCGCCATTCGAAGATTCCACCATATTGTTGTACGACAGTATTGTACTGATAAACACCATTTTCCAGATCATCCACCAGGAAAGTATCGCTTTCAACATTGTACCTGAGCCTGTCGCTATACTTGAGATTATTAAAATCAGCAATAATCTCTGCCGTATTCTGAGGTGCTGTTTCAAACGGAATAAACCGAAGGTCATTGAGTTGGGATGGTGGCGGCCACTCGCCGCTGTAATGAACCGTACCCGCAATGGATCCGACCGGACTGATCTCTTCATGTGGCGGTTCCAGACCGCGGTCGCATCCCGTTATAAATAAAACTGTGAAAACCACACAGATATGAAGTTTGATACCACCGTTATTCAATGCGTTTTTTCCATAATATGTTTAACACTTTAATAGCAATCAAGGGGGATCAGGCAACTACGGATCACAGATCCTATCTGTCCAAAACGTTGAATCTAATATGGTGAAAGAATCATTTATAACCGTTCTATTTTTTCGGGGTAGAATCTTGTCGTATAGCGATCCCGTCGGGGCTATTTAATTCGCTGTTATTCGCAGAAAACTATCCCTCAACCAGATTACTATTTAGCGTTATACACAGCGCTCACTTTTTGAACATAGAATGAAATCTGTCCAAAAAATGCCTTCGGTACGAGAAACACAAAGGCGATTGATCATTGATGCCTTTTCACAGAATACGTGATGATAATTTTCAATGTCGATTACGAACCGGTTTCATTTTCCTCTTCCTTCACTCTCTCCACATATTCCGGGCTGGCATAAATGGCGACTTCAACCCGGCGATTTTCCTGTCGACCATCGTCCGTTTCGTTATCGGCAATTGGTTCAGTTTCTCCACGGCCATCTGTCTGTACTCTCGATTCAGCAAGGCCCTGGCTGATCATATAGTCGGCAGCCGACTGAGCCCTTCGCTGACTGAGTTCCATATTGTAATCTGCATCACCAACGGAATCGGTGTGGCCAACAATTAATAAAATTGTGTCGTCGTCCCGGTTTATAATCGTGGTGAGTTTGTCCAGATTTTCGCGGGATGCAGTTCGAAGGTTAGCAGAATCAAACGCAAATAATAATCCGCTGTCGAAGCTTACAGCAATTCCTTCTTCAACCCTCTGAACGGTTACACCTTCGAGCTCCTCTTCAATTTCTTCCGCTTTCTGATCCATATGCCGGCCAATGATCGCGCCTACGGTTCCGCCAACCGCTGCTCCCGCAATGGCACCGGCTGCTGTATTACCAAGTGTCTTCCCAATCACTGCACCGGCAGCCGCTCCGCCTCCTGATCCGATAGCAACTCCCTTTGCAGTGTTACTCCAGCTGGAACAGGCCGACATGATGAACGCTGACAAACATAAAATCGAGATAATTATAGTTAGTGTCTTGTTAATCATGATATTAAAATGTTTTATTTAAAATTATTATAAGATGATATTTCATGTTGATGACTCACAGATTGATTCGAATACATCATCGGAGCCTGCACTATTTAAAACTCTTTCCATCACATGGAGTTATTTATCAGTCACGGAATCGAATCACTCCTTGTTAAAACTTACTTCTCTCAGTTAACAGGTACGTTGCAATTTTAAATCTTATTTTTGCATCTATTCTCTTGAAAGATTAATGATTTTAAAAAAAGAGTAAAAGGTAAAACTCTATCAAATCATCAGGTAATACTCTTCATTACTTCAGCAAATATCTGATGTGATGTCAGCCGATCGCGGTGATCATATACATAAGACGCCATCATCAGTTCATCCGCTTCGGTTTGAATCAGAAAATTCTGTATCTGCTGCTTTATCTTCTCCTTACTGCCAATAAAAGAGCAGGAAAGCATCTGTTCCACAGCAAATTTTT
>CAYOLE010000210.1:0-6224 GCA_964404705.1 uncultured Rhodohalobacter sp.
GTCATCGGATGAGTCAATTCAAAGTCTTCACAATTTTATTAAAATCTCATTTTTTCGAAAAAACTCATCCGATGACTATTCCCTGCAACCAAATGTTTACAGTTGACATAACAGTGGTTGTGAAAGCTTTTTTACATCCAGAAGATTGAAGTAAAACGCTCCAATGCAGCTTTCCAGAACTCAGCAGGGGTTCCGCCGCCTGTATCGTTGTCATTTATTAGTGTTCACTATCTGGCGAATTTTAAGGCTGTTATTAGGATCTTTCAGACCAATCAGTGTCAAAACCTTATCTGCCCTGAACATTCATCTTCAGCGTATAAACTGAATTACTGGCTGTGATGAAAAGGTTGCGCCGATCCGGACCGATAAACGTGACATTCCCGGTCCAGCCCTGTGGAACGCTGATGTGCTCAATTTGCTCGCCCTCTTTGCTAAAGACGGTTACTCCATTTCCTGTCAGATACACATTCCCCCGTTCATCAATCGTCATACCGTCGGATCCCATTTCAGCAAAAAGCCGCTTGTTGGCAAGTGAACCATCATCATTAATGGTGTATGAGTAGGTTTTACTGTCGCCAGCGTCTGCAACATAGAGCGTGTTACCGTCCGGTGTTCCGATAATACCGTTAGGTTTCACAAATTCATTTTCAACAATAAAAATCTCCTGATGATCGGGGGTGAGATAATAAACCCGTTCCTCCTCAATCTCTTTTTCGGTTCTTTCCCAATAGTCCCTCTGGTAATAGGGATCAGTGAAATAGACGCCGCCTTTCGGATCTACCCAGAGATCATTTGGCCCGTTCAGCCGTTTGCTATTGAACTCATCTACGAGAGTTGTGACATTTTTATTTTCGGGGGAAATGCTCCAGATTTCGCCATTCAGATCAGCACATGTCAACAGATTTCCATCATGATCAAAATACATGCCATTGGAGCGTCCGGTTTCATCCATAAATAGTGTCAATTCTCCGTCAACACTGTATTTCCAGATATGATCATTGGGCTGATCGGTAAAGTAAACATTCCCGTCCTCATCAGTAGCAGGACCTTCGGTGAAAGAAAACCGATCAGAAATCAATGTCAGTTCTGCACCGTCAGAAATAATATCACTATTCTGAGAAATCAGGGGAGGAGCAATAAAAAACGGGAAAATTGTTACGGCTAAAAATAATTTATGGAAGCGGCAAGGCAGGATATTGATTTTCATGGGTTATACGTAATGGGTTTGATATTGATTACAGTCGTTACTTAAATGGCAAATTTTCATGCAAAAACCGAATCTTTATCCGGCTGATGATTTAATCATTTTTCAAATTACAATAAAATGATGTTGAATATACCCGATACACTCCAAAATTTCCTGTCAAATCACATCAGTTTGAAGTTTACTTTGATTAATGAGATGTAATCAGAGCGCCATTTGGATATAATTCTCTTCCAAAATTTTGAAGTAGTGAAAGATATTTTCTGGTGATGTTTCTTTCGGGAAAGAATCATCAAGAATTATAACGGTATCGAAAGAGCTGTTCTCAAAAAATCAGCTGGCCGCTGTTGTCCGTGTGTAGCTTGAGGCGGTCTGTCTGTACATCAAATTTGGCGCTAAATTTCAAATTCAGGCCTCCTCAGCCGTGGTTGGGTCCCAGATTGTTTTTACCTTCGTGATGGAGAGAATACGTGTATCTATTTTTTCTGCGTGTTTTCGGATAATCTCTTCACTTGAAGCGATATAAACACAGTGAGTTTTGTCTTTACTGATATAGCTGTGCTGCCACTGAATGTTGGGGCCGAGATCGTCAAGTGCTCGTTTGGAGCCAAGGGCAGCGGCTTTGGTATCACGTTCTGAAAAATTATGTACTCCCGGTATTTCTCGTTCTATTATATATTTAGCCATGTTTTAGGTATTGTTTGTTCAGGTTATCAGATTGATTTTCTATACTGATTCGAGGAGGTTCTGCCCTAAATTCAATTACTATTGACAGAATGGCATTTGGATTGTATGTTAATTAAATAAGTAAAAGAATTATTTGGGTATTTATAGTCTTCTCAATATTCAAAGCCGAAAATCTGTGCAATACTTATCACATATTTTCGATGTTTTTCCGATGAACGTATTCAGTATCCATTGGGCAAAGAGGATGGGATATGGACAGGTCACAATTCACAACCATGCTCCAGGCAAATACCTCCGGTGATGAACATGCCCTGGGTGAGTTTATACCCCTTGTCTATGACGAGAAGCATAAAATAGTATACGATCGCTTAATGGGGGAACAGACCGCTCACCCTTCCAGCGCAATCACCTTGGTTCATGAAGCCTGCCTGAAGCGGGGGGATTTTATCCTTGACAAGATCATATCAGTGGATCACACGTTGAAAAACATGCAGAGATCAATGACCCTCAGGCCAAAGTGGTTAAGCGCCGGATTTTTGGCAGGCTTGCCAAATTATGAGACCGCAATATGCGTGGAATATACGAACCCCTTGTCAAGCTTATTCAGGGATAGATAATTCTAAAATCTGGAGACTTATGACTGACGACTCGAGTTGGAAACAAATAAAACAGATTTTTTCCGAAGCTCTTGAGCTTGAAGGCGAGAAACGGGACCCATTTATTCGTGAAGCCTGCGGAAATGACGACGAGCTGATAAACGAGGTGCTCTCTCTGCTGGAGGCCCATGAGAAACCTGGTGTACTCGACCGGTCAATGGAAGAGATCCGGTTGTCAGCTATTTCTGATGCCAGGATAGACTATATGAAAGGAGAAGTGATTGGGACTTACCGAATCATAAAAGAGCTTGGCCATGGCGGAATGGGCAGTGTGTTCCTGGCTGAACGGGCAGATGGTGAATTTGAACAGCAGGTTGCATTAAAATTGCTCCGGGATGCCTTTGCCAACGAGGAGCAGGTGCGGCGGTTCAAAAGTGAGCGGCAGATACTCGCATCCCTGAACCACGACCATATCGCCCGTCTGCTGGATGGAGGAGTTACCCAACACGGCCAGCCATTCTACGTGATGGAATATGTAGAGGGCACCCCGATCGATGTCTATTGCAAGAATAACAACCTGGGGATAAAGGAGCGACTGCAGCTCTTTTTGGATATTTGTAATGCAGTTCAGTATGCCCACAGCAAATTGGTTGTACATCGTGACCTGAAGCCATCCAACATCCTGGTGACAAATGACGGCCGAGCGAAGCTGCTCGATTTTGGTATCGCCAAAGTGTTAAGAAAATTTGATGCAGATACACCCTTAACCCAGCCGGGTTTATTACCACTAACTCCCTCGTATGCCAGTCCGGAAGAAATTCGTGGCGAAGATGTAACTACTTCGTCAGACATCTATCAGCTTGGATTAATTTTATACGAACTTCTTACCGGAACGCTGCCATATAATATAAAAGGATTAACACCCAGCGAAATTGAGCGCACAATATGTGAAGTGGATCCAATTCCACCCAGTGTAGCTGTAACAAATTCACAAAAGCATTCCGATGAAACCGGCATTAACTCCAGTCGGGCTGATTTGGATCACCTCAAAAAAAAGCTATGTGGAGATCTGGATACAATTATTTTGAAAGCATTGCGAAAGGAACCAGATCGGCGCTATGAGTCTGCGGAACAGCTTGGCACTGATATACGGCTCTATTTGTCAGAAAGACCGGTAATCGCCCATCCAGATTCGAGAACTTACAGAGCCCGAAAATATATTAAGCGCCACCGGTGGAGTGTGGCAACAACGGTTGCAATATTTCTATCCCTGATAATCGGAATCAGTGTTGCTATGTGGCAGGCGCGTGAAGCCCGGTCTGCATTAGCTACGTCAGAAGAAGCCTTAAATCGGGCGGAAGCTCTTCATGGCTTTTTAACAGATTTATTTTTGCCCGGCGCACTTGATCGGCCGGCTGATCAAATGCCAGGCACCGAAGAAATTCTTGAACTGGGAGCAAAACAAGCTCTTGATGGCGATTTTAAAGAACCATCAGAACGTTTGGCAATGTTGGTAACATTAGGTGAAATTTATATTCAACGAGGCTGGCCCGAGGAGGCAAGACCACTGCTTGAAGCAGCTGTAAAAGTAGGTGAAGAATA
The DNA here is from genome assembly GCA_964404705.1 of uncultured Rhodohalobacter sp. GTDB lineage: Bacteria > Bacteroidota > Rhodothermia > Balneolales > Balneolaceae > SW132. The sequence continues at coordinate 4,090 of CAYOLE010000210.1, forward strand.
CAAAGATAAATGGCCTCAGGATCTCGCCCGCGCCCTTTATTTTCAGGCGAGAATCGCTAGCTGGGATGGCGACCGCCAAAAAAGTGAGGATCTATACAAGGAAGCGGAATTGTTAGTAAAAGATCTGGATCAGCACAGCGATCTGTATGCATTAATAAGGGCTGGCAGAGGTTATTTAGAATATTATCGGGGAAATTACAATCAGGCGCTTAGCATTGCTGAACCGCTATATGAGCAACTGTCCCGGCACGATCAACCTGATCAACACTTAATAAATCGCATATTAAATTTACTTGCCAACACCTATGGATTTTTAGGTGAACTTGAGAGAGCTGATGAGTATCAGAATAGAGTTATTGAAAATTATAAGAAGCTTGATGGTGCTGACAGCAGGACATATGCAATAAGTTTAACCAACAGTATCAATTTAAAGTACAATTTAGGCCACTTTAATGAGGCAACTAACAATGCACGGGAGGCTATTTCCATCTATGAAAAGATATATGATGAGCCAACAAGCGTTTTAAGTGTAACGTACGGAGCACTTTCTGTCACTCAACTTTTAAAAGGGGAATTTGATAAAGCTCTTTTTACTATTGAAACGGCAAGTAGAAATTTTGCGCAAGTCAGAAATAAAAATTTTGAAGAATGGGAGGTCTCACAGATTTACAGAGGAATGATGCTTGCGAACATGCAACATTGGAGTGAAGCTGAAGAATTATTGCTGAATAATCGTGATTTTTTTAACGAAGTACATCACTCCATGCTTTTTACTTCACTTGATGGATTGCTTGCCGAAACTCTTTGCCGCAATGGAAAAGTTGATAAAGGAAAATCAGTTTTGTCAGATCTTGATCAAAAAGGGGATGAGTCAATAATGGAAAATCCGGTATTCAGGGCAAAAATTTACGAAGCCTGGGCGAGATGTCATTATGAAGCAGGAAATTTTGAATTGGCACTTCCCAATATTGTGGAAGCTATTGATGCTATGAAATATCCGGGGCGGGCGATGGAACGGGCCGAACGCAGAAAATTAAAGGCGGAAATATTTATTAATTTAGAACAACCTGCAGAGGCAATGGAAGAACTGCTAAAAGCAGAAAATCTATATCAAAGTATCAATCTTGAAAAGCACCCCTGGTTCACAAATGTTGAGAACTTCCGGCGTAACCTGAATCCGGAGTAGAATGGAAAACTTATTATTTTTTTAGCAATTGCTCTGAAATTATTTTCACTGCATACAATCAGATTGTATTGTTATTCAATCCTTCTTTTATAAAGAACCACATCCCACAGAAAAGTGTGGATTTGGGATATTTTATGAAAACCGTTGTCTTGTAACGATAGATCAATCTTCTCTGGTGGATGAAGATACGTTCGGAATTCTGAACCGCGAAGTTTGAAATAGAGATTTACAGCTCGGGTGCCCCACCCAACAAACCACTTATTACGGGGAAATACAGCACCATAATATTGCATTGCTTTTTCGGCCGAATGTCTAACCAGTTTTTCCATGTCGGGGTAGCAGCAGATTACGCGATCGAGGGTTACGATAGAACAGGATTCAATCTCAATTGATCGCTCTGTAAAATCACCGAACAGATGGTTTATACGGTGGTCCAGCTTTCTTCTTTTTGCCTCATCTTTCATTACTTCCAGGTAGGCTGCAGAAGCGTCAATGTATATGGCTCTGTCGATTCCCTCCTCAAAAAGTTCAAAAAAAATGGCTCCGATACCGCCTCCTATATCCAGCAGAGTTTTACCTTGCAGATCGTGTTTTCGAAGCTCATTCAGCAATAAACGTGTAGATTTTTTAGGGCCTCTCTTTTTATAGCGCCTGAGTTCTTTTCTTGCCGTTCTTTCGTTAAACATTTTGCCGGCATCCCGGCAGTGGTTGCAGCAGTTCATTCGTCTGATATTTGATTACCTGGTTTTCAAAACGAAGAGTAACAAAGAGTAACAAAGAGTTTACAAAGGATCAATATCTCTGCCAAGAAACTGACCGCGAAACCCAAGGGGATATAACGGAGCACTATAAAAAGAAGTCCAGAGAGTGAAGCCCTAATTTTTTTGAAAGATTTGGTTCATTATTTAAAATCGGAATGATATCCGCTTTAAAATCATTGGTACTTTAA
>CAYOLE010000211.1:0-6220 GCA_964404705.1 uncultured Rhodohalobacter sp.
TTATAAAATAGTGATGACTTTGAATTGACTCATCCGATGACTCAAACCCGCCATTCATCATTGACACGTCACTATTTTAATTAACATAACAGATAAAAGCTATCTCTACCTTCTCTTCCAAACATAATTATCATGATATGAAGAATCTCCTCACCGCCATTCTGTTTTTATCAGCGGCATATTGCGCAGATGCCCAGCGACTTAATGAATCGATTCATCTAAACCAAGTGGGTTTTTATCCTGAATCGCCGAAGATTGCTATTGTAACTGAAGGAGAGCCGGATAATTTTTTTATACTAACGCCCGATTTTTCCGATACACTTTTTACCGGTCCGCTTAGTGAAATCCGGGAGGCTCCAAATTCAGGTGAAAGTGTACGGATTGCAGATTTTACCGAAATGACAGAGCCGGGAACCTATATTTTATGGATCACCAATCTGGGCTATTCTTATCCATTTACAGTCGAATCCCGGGTGTATGAGGATGCAGCAAAAGCCAGCCTCAAGGGATTTTATCATCAGCGGGTATCCACCGGCATCCCGTACGAATACGGAGGCAAATGGGCCCGGCCGGCTGGCCATCCCGATACACAGGTTGCAGTTCATCCCTCCGCTGCTACGGAACAGAGACCTGAAAATTCTGAAATCTCTGCACCCCGGGGATGGTATGATGCGGGCGATTATAATAAATATGCCGTGAATTCCGGAATTACCATGGGAACTATGTTCTCTCTGTACGAGGACTTCCCCGAATACATGAGCACATTCGACATCAATATCCCCGAAACAGGCAATGGCCTGCCAGATGTTTTGAATGAACTGCTTTGGAACCTTCGGTGGTTCCTGGATATGCAGGATCCGCACGATGGCGGCGTATATCATAAATTGACAACCGCTAATTTCGAGGGACGTGTTATGCCGGCCGAAGCGAAAAGCACCCGTTATGTGATTCAGAAAAGTGTGACGGGAACACTCAATTTTGCCGCTGTTATGGCGCAGGCTTCCAGAATTTACGAAAACTACGAACGTGTGGTACCCGGTCTCGCAGACTCAGCTTTAACTGCTGCAAAATCAGCATGGGAGTGGGCGATTGAAAATCCAGAAATGCTGTACGATCAAAACGAAATGAATGAAAGGTATAATCCCGATATCCTTACCGGAGCGTATGGCGACAATGATGCCTCGGATGAATTTTTTTGGGCGGCTGTTGAACTATTTGTCACAACCGGTGACAGAAGTTATCTCGATAATGCGGAACTCTTTCCAGCCGATGAAACATCGGTGCCTTCATGGAGAAGTGTTCGTACTATGGGCTACTACACCCTATCTCAACATGGAGACAAAATAGATCAGGCAAATTCCGGGGACGTTTCCTCTGCACGCGATCTTATTATTGATCTTGCCGACAGACTGATTGATGGGGTATCAGAAACAGGATACCAAACCGTGATGGATCGTGATGGGAGCAATTATATCTGGGGCAGTTCCGGTGTGGCTGCAAATCAGGGCATGGCGCTGATACAGGCATATCTGCTAACGGAAGACCGGAAATACCTCGAATATGCACACTCCAACATGGACTATCTCCTCGGCAGGAATGCAACCGGTTTTTCCTTTCTGACAGGACACGGACATAAGACTCCGCTTCATATCCATCATCGACCGTCAGACGCACGTGCACTGCGAGAGCCTGTTCCCGGTTTACTTTCCGGTGGCCCAAATCAGGGTCAGCAGGATGAATGCGTTTATCCATCTGATCTGCCTGCTAAATCGTATATAGACGACTGGTGCTCTTATGCTGCAAATGAAATTGCAATCAACTGGAATGCTCCGATGGTATACCTGTCTGCCGGCCTGGAGGCGCTGCAATTCAAAGCAGGGTTTTCTTCCGATGAGTAAAGATTCATCTTTGCCGGCCTGGAAAGCCTTATCAGTGCTAAATTACGGGAAAACTCTTACAAGAGTTCATTCAGTGAGTCTGTATAAAAAATTACCCCTGTCCAATAAAGCCTTTTTTCAGATTTGGGATGATTTTTTGCAAAGATATGGAGATCGCTAATTTACTTCTGAAACATAATGTGAACTAAGCACATCATCTAATTCTCGTAAGGTGATTGGTTTAATCAGATAACCAATAAAGTTAGTCTGTTCAGCCAGGGTTCTGAAATAGTTGTCAGAGTTGCCAGTCACATAAAGTGCGGGTATCTGCACTGAGTCCTGAATTTTTTTTACGGTTTCAATACCAGACATTCCGGCTCCAAGATTAATATCAACAAGAAGCACGTCTGGCGTAAACGTTTCGATTATTTCCAGAGCTTCATCTCCTGTTTCCGCTTTTTCTATATGATTAAATCCAATTTTTTTAAGCATCATTTCAACGCTCAGTGCAAGTATTAAATCATCCTCTATTATTAGTATTCTTTTTTTCATATATGTAATGTTAAGACTTAAAAAAAGCGTTGCTTGACCCTTTTGATTCATTTTTAAAAAAGCAAATAGTTACCTTTTCCTGGCTTGTATCGACATCCAAATGGCCATCAAGCTGAGCCAGAATGATATCCACCAGTTTATACTGAAATTGTTCTGTTTTAATATTTTCTTTAAAATTCCGGATCTTCAATCTCTCTCCTGACAAACTTATAGCAACATCAACATCATCGGATTTTAGTGCTATCAGAAGGTCGGTTTTCCCTGATTCTGGCAGCAGCAAATTTATCAGTTCATTAACCATCAGCCCGGCCGGCACAGCCTGATTCAGATTCAATACTGTTTCATCGCATTTGAGTTTGAGATCAGAGATAATCTCACTGTTGAATCCTTGTTGTGGAAGAAATTGCAGGAACGATTGCAGATAGCTGTTAAACCGAATATGTACTATGTTTTTTTCCTGGTAAAGTGTTTCATGAATTTTGGCGATGGAAAAAATCCTGCTCTGCACTTCACTCAGTTTTTTAAAGACATCCTCATTCGCCTCTTCGAGCAGCTGCAGATCGAGTAGCCCTGCAATAACAGCCAGGTTATTTTTTACCCTGTGATGTATTTCCTGCAACAAGATCTCTTTTTCATTCAGCGATTTTTGGGCTTTTTCATGTGCTTCTTTTTCGCTATTGAGCAAATCTGTTATTTGATTTTCAAGTTCTTTTTGGGGAGTCAAATCAACATATATACCATACACCGCTATTATATTTTCTCCATCCGACACGGGAACGGTGCTTAGCAATACCGGCACTTTTTTCCCTTGTTTGGTATATCGCACACTCTCCACTTGCGAGGCTGACCCTTTAAAAGCATCTTGAGAGATGGCATCGGCTTCTTCTCGTACATCCTGTTTTATTATAAGATCGTTTACATTTGAACCTATCACCTCCTCATCTTTGAAGCCAAAAATATTCCGAAAACCATTATTTACCCTGTTGATCTTGTTATCCTGATCGATCATAACAATTCCAAGGGGTGAATTCTCAAATAACTGGCTCAGCATCCTGAAATGCTTGTCACTTTCAGTTTTGGCCTGCATGAGTTCCGTAATATCCATGCCCGTACCCACAACAAAAGTCATTTTTTCATTTTTAAACGAACGGGCATTCAGCTTATAATTACGAATTTCACCCTCTTTTGTCTTTACCCTGGCAACAGTTTCTGCAAAACCATTACGTATCGTTTCCTCCAGTTTTTTTGTAATCAAATCCTGATCTTCAGAAACAAAAAAATCAGTAGGTTTCATGACACTCATATCCTCTTTATCGTATCCCAGCTCATGATAAAATGCTTCGTTCCACTGCAAAAATGTGCCCTCAGTATCCAATACATAAAATGTGCCGGGAATACTTTCGATGGCCGTGCGGACAAATTCCTGTTCTGTTTTAAGCTTTTTCTGAATCTGTTTCTTTTTCGTAATATCACGGAAAGAATTAATAGTGGTGAGTCCCCTGTCTTTATCACGAAAAATAACCGATGACATCATTACTGCAATTTCACGACCTGATTTATGCAAGTATCTGTTTTCGCCTTCAAAGATGGATAATTGCTCACGTTTTTTAAATCCTTCTACATTTAGCGGATGATTTTCATCCATTATCATCTGCCGGCCACCTGCTTTTAGACTTTCCAGAGTGTACCCTAAGATTTTACATGCGGCAGGATTAGCATCAATTATTTCGCCAGAGGGTGTTCCGATTATAATGCCGTTAATGGAATGGTTGAACTGCTGACGATATTTCTCCCGGGTATCACGAAGTTCTCTTACAGCGGTAATATTTTCAGTAATATCTTCGATGAACAATATAGCCCCCGAATTTGCATAGGGGCGTATACTAACGTTAAACCACTGTCTGTTTTTTGAATCTCTGTTTGAATAAGTGGCCTGAACAGCATCAGTTTCACGATCAAGTACTTTTCTCAAACTAATTATAAGTTTTAAGGCATCATCACTTCCGGCCTCTGTTGCACTAATACAATGCTCAAAAAAGTTCTCATCGATTGGAGAATGTTTAAAGAAACCTGAGGAAATTTTTTGATCCCACTCCAGATTGGTTATTAAAATATCTCCCGAATCATTCAGAATTGCCGCGGCAGATGGAAATAAATTCAGCAGTTCCATCTGGCTTTTATCATTCTGTAATTCTTCTGTTCTCATCTTTTATCTTAATTAACTTATTTATAGATAATAGATTACGGGTTATAAAAAACATATAACAGACGTTAAAAACGTACATTTTCTATAAGCTTATAATGCGAGGAATTTAACTCATTTATGAAGTAGGTGAAAAACCTACCCGTAAAATTCACCCGGCCAATACTTATCGCCTGCCACTACTGAATTGATTGCAGTACTGAGCTGAGGAGGTTCTGGTTCGTAGGGTAAATACCCATCAATACCTGCTTCGAAAAGGGGGTCAATCAGCAGCTTTGTTGTGTAAATATGTAAAGCAATAATCTTGCTCCGGGTTACTTTTTTCTTCACAAGTTTTACCGTCTGGAGAGCAGGTTGTTTTATATTTGGTAAATCGAGTATTACCACAGTATGTAGATCCCCATTGGAATCTCTCTCCTTGCTCTTTTCCACTATTGACGCTTCACTGTCAATCAATGTAACTGTAGTCTGGCTGCCGATGGCTTTCTCGATACGGTTCCTCAGGGCCGTGGCCCGGGGCGTATAACCAGTATACAGAAATATCAAAAGATCTTTATTTTTGTCCATCACTAAGATATGAGAATACCTCTATAACAGATTATGAGATATCTGATTCTTTATTGCACCCGTTTACACCCAATTATATTTGTTTATTTAATGGAGCATCCAAGAAACCTAAAGCATTGACTTCTATATCAATCTACCACAGAATATAATCTAATGCTATGGGTCTAATGCCTTAAAATGATTTACGTGTTTATACGTAGTGCTTTTTCGTGAATGGAGAATAGAAATAAATATCAGCTATTGTTTACCAATCCATGCTGAAATGCATATTTTACAAGGCCGGCGGTATTTCTTGCACCGGTTTTCTGAAGTAGGTTTCTGCGGTGTGCATCTACAGTACGTGGACTTATATAAAGTTTCTCGGCAATCTCTTGATTGGTATTTTCTTTAACAATTAGCCGAAGGACTTCCAGTTCGCGTTCTGTAATATGAATAGGTTCGGTTGAAGATGATTTGCCTTTATTTTTAACCAAATCCATCATAATACTTTGTGTAGCCTGATCACTAAAATAATGTTTGCCTTCCATCACTTCATGAATTGCCTTGGTCAGTTCATCTCTTCCTGCACTTTTCATAATATAGCCAGAAGCTCCGGCTTGAACCATCTGGCGAATGTGAGAATCATCACTGCTCATGGTAAGTGCAAGAATCTTAATTTCGGGATTTAATTCCTTTATTTGCCTGGTTGATTCAATTCCATTCATATCCGGCATATTAATGTCCATAACGATAACATCAACTGAAACATCTTTGAGTGCAGCAATTGCTTTTTTTCCGCAATCTGCTTCAGCCACTACATCTATCCCTGGCTGAGGCTCAAGCATCAGTTTTATGCCATCACGAACTATCTTATGATCGTCAACCAGAAGTACTTTAATATTAGCCATTTTGGGTCCTCACGATTCAAGCGGCACAATAACAGTTATCAATGTACCGATATTCTGTTTAGAATCAATATCTAAATTGCCGGACATAGCCGCAACCCGGGTTTTTATGCTTTGAATACCAAGGCCTTCGTTCT
>CAYOLE010000212.1:0-6195 GCA_964404705.1 uncultured Rhodohalobacter sp.
ATTAGCCCCCCTTCCACTACACCTACGGTGAATGGTTTCCCATTTTGATTTCAGGAATCCGTTAAAGGCAGGGTAATAATGAATTCTGAACCGGTATCTGATGAGTTGTCTATCCCGGTTTTGGTGACAACCGACAAGTTTCCATTGTGGCCTTTTGTGATAATATCGTAACTGATACTCAGGCCAAGTCCTGTGCCTTTTCCTGTTGGTTTGGTAGTAAAAAAGGGCTGGAAAATTTTATCAACCACACTTTCGGGTATCCCGTTACCATTATCTTTTATGCGGATTTCGGCATTGTTATTTACTTTTCGGGTGGTAACGGTAACTAATGGCTGATAACCGTCCGGATTTGTTTGGGCTTTTTCCGAAACGGCATAAAATGCATTGTTTATCAGGTTAAGTAACACTCTGCTGATTTCCTGTGAAAGCACTTTTATTTCCGGCAATGATTCATCCAGGTCGGTTTTAAATTCAGCGTTAAACGATTTTTCTTTTGCACGTAACCCGTGATATGCCAGCCTCAGGTATTCATCAGCCAGGATATTAATATTATTAAACTCCTTTTGTGTACTGCCGTCTCTTGAGTGTTCGAGCATACCTTTAACGATACTGCTGGCCCGGTTTCCATGGAGATTAATTTTTTCCAGGTTCGCCTTCAGGTCTTTTGCAATGAAAGCGACATCCTCATAGTTCTTATTACTGATCTCTTCTTTCATTTCATCGACAAGTTCTGCACTTAACTCCGAAAAATTATTTACAAAATTCAGTGGATTTTGAATTTCATGAGCGATACCTGCAGTAAGTTCTCCCAAAGAGGCCATTTTCTCTGAATGGACCAGCTGAGTCTGGGTTGATTTAAGTTCAGATAATGTTTTTTCAACTTCAGATTTGGCTTTTTCCAGCTTTACAAAATCTTCATATCGTGCATAGGCAACTGAAAATACTTCCGCCAGTGCTTTAACAAGATCAATATCTTCGACAGTTAACGGCCGGTTGTTGCCCACATATAGCATTCCCTGCTTAAACGGTACAAAATGAAGATCCAGAGATTCTGGTGGTTTCGAAGAATCCTGATAATTTTCCTGGCTCTTAATATGTCCCAGTTCAATCAACCGGTTTGTCCAGGAGCGGAAATCATCTTCATTCCAATGTTTGGTGTAAACCTGAGATATTTTCCAGGCGTCGAAAATGTGAGTCGTGAGCTCGGTTTCTTCAATTTTCATTGTAAAGATTCCCAGGGCTTTGCCATCCGGGGTGGAGAGAAAACATAAAACAGACCTGTTTTCTTCGTCCATGATAAACATTCCGCACCGGATAAACGGTACTTTTAATGTGGTGAGCTCCCGCCAAACCAGTGGCGTGATTTTGTTGAGATCATCCCTGGAACGCATACTTGCAACTTCACCCCGAACCCTGTCGAGTGTAGCCTGTTTTATGGATTCCCGCGCTTGCTCTTCAGATTTTTTCAAATCGAAATAACGTGTATAGGATTGACCAATCACTTTTGCCAGTCTGATCAGCAAAGTTTCGTCCGACGCCGGTAATGGAGCCTTATCGATTATTTCGATGGCACCATAACCTGTAAAGGCTGTAGATACTACCAATGGTTCCGGCTCCGTCAATTCATCTCCGGATATTCTGTTCTTATCATAAAGCAGCTTAAAAATGGATGCAGAATAATTGTCTTCTCTCTCCGGTAAAAGTTCACCGGTCATGAATTTTATATTCTCTTTCTTTGATTTTGATAATAGTTGCCTGAAGGTGATGTCATTGCTGTAGGAATTATATAATAGTTGCTGATTCGATGCGGTATTCTGAATCCAGTAATTTGTAACAGCTGAATTTTCATCGTGATAGATCAGGCGATAAAAGAGATTCTTAAATCCTAAATGATCCATCTGTTCAAACAAGACCTGAACTACCTCGTTCCATTCATCAGAATGCTGCATGGCAATGGTACGGTTACGAATCTTTTCCAGTGCAGCCTCTATTTTCAGTTCTTTCACCATGATGTTAAAGGCAACAGCCAGTTCACCTATTTCATCCCTGGAATTACTGCTAACAGATTGAGAAAGGTCTCCTTCCCCAACTTTTTTGGCCGCATCCCGCAATGCAAGGACCGGTTTTGAGATGTTTCTTGCCAGTAAATACCCGATGCTGAGACCTATCATGAATACGATCAGGCTTACGATAAGGGAGGTGACCCGTATCTGCTTCATACTGGCAACTATTTCCTGTGTAGAAAAACTGAGCATTACCTCACCCGACATGATGGGGGTTGAGAAAGGGGCTGTTTTATAGATGTACTGATCATTTGAAGTGGCATTCACGTCTACTTCAACATTCTCCGGAAAAGTCCTGAACACCGTTTTTTCTACTATTAGTGAGTCAGTTACCGGATCTTGAATGGTTTCACTTTGTATTAAGCTCACAAATTGCAGCCGCCTGTCGTCCCTTACAAAATCTATTGCCGTTTCCACCCCTTCGAAATTTTGCTCGGTTAAAGCAATTTTTACCCCCAAAGCTACTGAATTGGCGAAATTCTCAATCTCATCATTATAATTTTCCAGAAGTACTCGCTCTTGCCGGGCAGGGAAGTAGAACAGGATAAATAGCGTAAACATTAAAACCACTGCCAGCACAGTCATTAATATTTTGCTTTTAACAGTCAGTGCCATATCGGGTATAAGTGGTTAGGTGTGAGCGGCTGGTTTTATTGATTAAGTTTGTGCAGGTAAGTCAAATTTGAATTTTACCATCCACCTCAACAACCTTGATGTTTCCGGCGGTACTATTATTTGATACACCAATTGCACCTGGAGTTCGGGCAACAAAATTCTCAAGTTCACTTTCGGATGTAAAGAACAGAGGAGCCTTTACTTTACCCTGGAACACCTGTGCTAAAAAATATTTATTTAATTCATTAGCAGACATGTTGTAAATTTTTTCAGAGGTTTGAGATCCAATGAGCGTGTTTGTTTTCATCAGGGCAATTTTTATTACTATTCCATTATCCCATCTCATTTTTTCTCCTTTCAGAACAGATCTTAACTGATTCATATCCATCTGTTCCGGCACGGTCTCCGCGTTGCCGATTACGGTCAGACTCATATCCTGGGCTTCTGCATCAAACCAGAATCCAAACAGGACTATGTAAAAAATAAATAGGATCTTAAGAGCATTCATATTCATACTATATAAAATTAAAATCCAATGGCGATCTGTGTATTTAATATATTGGATGATCCAATTATGTCGCGGTCTAAATATTGATACTCCATTTTTACAACAATCAGAAAACTGATTTCATAGCGCAGCCCGGCAATGAGAGAAGTTGTGTCCACAGCATTAAAAAATTGTTCGTCCTCATCATACATCAAATGATCATATCTCAAATAGGGAACCAGTTTATCATTTAGTCGCACCCCTCCATAGACATAAGATGCGCTGGAATTTAATTTTCCGGTACTTTCTGCATCATTAGAAGCAAAGGTCGTCTCGGCAAGCAGTTCATACTTTGGTCCAAAATAGGCTATGGTTGCAGTGTATAATTGCTGGGTAGTTGTTTCAGGTACTAAATGATTGCCGTGTAACATAGTCCCGCCCTCTATTTTATCCCTGTAAAAAGAAGCTCCAAACTGCCAGGAGTCCCAGGGTTTCATTGTCAGGGAAGTTGTAACTGACTTGGTGTCATCATTTTCCGCTACATCCGTGGATCCAATGCCATTTCCAATCATTAAATTGTAACCGAAACGCATCTCTCCCAAATTCAGTCCCTGAAAGGCGATTCCGGTGGTATGAATGGGTATGATTTCAGCATTAAACAGAAGCGGCCTCGAAATGGTTGGAAAGAAAACCCTTCCGTGATGATAGGAATCATTCCAGTAATTAATGGGTGTGTGGTGCTTGCCAAAAAGTATATTGTGGTTTCCACTGTAGTTATAAGCCACAATAATTCGTTCAACACTTACATTAAAATCAGTAGGGGAGTTGGGCGAATATTTGAATACAGTTTCACCCAGAAATGAAAAGTTGTCATTTAACTGCGAAGTTATGAACAGGTCCTGCTCACCAATACCAAAGTTAAGCTGATCATCTTCATAGAACATTTCGCCAGCAACAAATCCCATGATTTGCGTTTCCTGAGCAACGGCCACTGAGTTTACCTGAAGAATAAAGAAAAGGCTTAAAAGGAGTAACCATATGGGGTTTAATGTGGACATAGGCGGGCAGCAGTTAAACCTGATTGAAATTATTAAATAATGTAGCCTATTAATAGAATACATCAAAATATTTCAGGTGTATAACCGTGTGTGGAAAGGCTTATAAACCTTGTATTAAAGGTTCTGCGGGGCAAAACTTACCGAAATTAAAACGGATTAAATCAAATTTTTTTTAGAAGATATCTGACAAAGAAGCTCGCTAAATATAATTTTGAATTTGTGTTCTCTTCAGCAAGAAAGTCGGCTGGTTTTTTTAAGGGAATTGAATCGGAATCCGGCCAGACCATCGGGATGGATTGTTACGGCAGCGTAAAGACGATGTAGAAATAATTTACAGAAAATGGTGTTGTACGTTCCAGTTTATTAGAGGGTAGGATCAGATCTAACAAACGAATTGACTGTCCCCCGGATCCAGAGCCTCCTCAACCTGCCAATTTTTTTTGAGGCTGAAGGAGTTTTAAGCTATAAAAATGGATCATTTACCAACAAAATTACCTGTAGAAATTATTTTTCACTCATTATCATGGAAATTGGATAGTGGTCGCTGTAGCCGGTATTTGGGTGATAGGTGCTTTTCGATGAGGGCCGGCCAAACCGGATCGGGTTCGGATATCTTCCGCCACTAACCATTTCGGGAAACATCTCGATGCGAATTTTTTCACCATCTGGAAATTGGCCGGCACGCAGCTTGGAGCCTCTTAAGATTCCTCCTTTTGATATCAAAATCTGATCCATTACGAGTGGAAAATTATTATAATAATAACTTCCAACTTCCTTCGTATGTGTGGCCCACATCAGGTTAAATAATCGGGGAATATATGAATACCTTACTTTAACATCGGAATTAGTTGAAAGAGCATATCCCACCAATGACCTGTTGAAGCATTCATCATTAAAATCGCCCATTACAAGTACCGGTATTTTGTTGCCCCTGATTTCAAAAATTCGCTGCATCCAGTAACTCAGTGTTTCTGCGGCGATGATCCGATAAGGCTCGGTTTCATACACGCCGCTGCTGCGGGCGGGCCAGTGATTTCCAATCAGAATAAATTCTTTGCCCTGGTTCGTACGCATATTTACCTGGAAAAGATCCCGCGTGGCACTGCGTTTTAGCACTTCGTAATGGAACTGTTCTTCGGCCGTAAAGAGGTCCGAATCATAAATAAATGCGATATCTATTCCACGATTATCACTCGTATCGTGATGAGCGACTTTATAGTTTCGATTGAGTGAACTTATTTTTTCAACCAGTTTATCCAGAACCGGCTCGTTCTCAATTTCGCACATACCCAGAATATCCGGCCCCAGCCCGCCATTCATTTTTTTAATTATGGTCGAGAGCTGATTGAGTTTTTTCTCCAATACATCAGCATTCCAGCCCTTTAGCTCACTTTTCAGGCGACTCTTCAAGTAGTCGGGTCTATGTAGTGAATCTTCGACGTCAAATAGATTTTCGACGTTCCACCAGGAGATGTAGTAGTTTTTCATGAGACTGGAATTTTTAGGGTTGATTCTGTTTGAGTTGAAAATTTGTAGCCATCCTGGTTTATATTATTTGCTGGTTGATCATCTCCAATCAAGAAAACCTATACTACTCTTTGGCTAACATGTTTAAAAAACTATCCTTTTTGTTTCTCGCCGGGTTTTGCTGAGTAACCCGCTGAGTTTTGCGGATGATCTTTTGTCCAAACCTATCGTTATTCAGCGCAAATCTGCAATATCCTCTGTGGAAATCTGCGATAATTCAAAAAACCAAACCCATTCTCTTTTCACCGTGGCACCGTAGCGAGTGCCCCCTGCTGCAGCGCCGTTTCGAGAGAAAAAAATTACAATCTTTTCAATAGAATCCTAAAAATTCTGCCAGATAGATATCATTTTTAAATCCTTATTTCTACATTTTATTTATTCGGATAAAACCATCATTAGAAACAAATTTAACTGAGAGGTATATACATTTGTATACCAATCTGTT
>CAYOLE010000213.1:0-6116 GCA_964404705.1 uncultured Rhodohalobacter sp.
CTTAAATAATAGGTAATCAGTTTTAAATTGATGTCCCTCTATATTTTAACACGCGAAAGTATTTCTAAATTTGAATTAAAACTGACGGTCTGTTTTCGTAGATTAATATTACGAGATTAAGTTTTTAGATAATAAATAATGGTCAAAGGTACGCAGGTTTTTTCAATTAATTCGAAAACACTATGAAAATCACTCATATATCAGCAGAGTGTTACCCGGCCGCAAAAGCAGGGGGATTGGGAGATGTTGTCGGAGCACTGCCTAAATACTTAAACAAAGCAAATCATCAAGCTACGGTTGTGATGCCTTTCTATCAAACAGACTGGCTGAAAAGTGTAGAAAATGAACTAATATTTGAGGGTGATTTTCCCTTCAAAGCTAAAAGTCACTCATTTTCGGTTTACAGAGTGGATAAGTCAAAGTTAGGCTTTGAACTTTATCTTATTGATATTCCAGGCCGGTTAGACCGTCCTGGTGTGTATATCGATCCCTGGTCCGGCCATCCTTACTGGGATGAGATGGAGCGATTTTTTTCATTTCAAATCGCTTCACTCGAATGGCTTACTGCACGCCAAACCATGCCGGATGTAATTCATTGTCACGATCATCATACAGGTCTGGTACCATTTATGATGAAAGAATGTTTCAGGTTTGATACGTTTCGAAATGTTCCATCTGTATTAACGATACACAACGGAGAATATCAGGGAAAATATCCGATAGATGTTTATCAAACTCTTCCGGCATTTAATCTTGAGAACCTTGGAATCCTTGAATGGGATGGCGGCCTCAACTGTCTGGCAGCAGGCATAAAATCTGCATGGAAGGTCACCACAGTATCAAAAAATTACATGCGAGAGCTTCTTGATTTTTGTAACGGTCTGGAACATCTGCTGAGGCATGAAGAAGAAAAAACAACCGGCATAGTTAACGGGATTGATGTACACGTATGGAATCCGAAAACAGATCCTCTTATCGAAACAAATTATTCGGTTCAGTCATCCGAGATAGGCAAAGATGCAAACAAGAAGGTACTCACAGAACATTTCTCCATTCTGGCAGACCGCCCGCTTTTTTCATTTATCGGCAGACTTGTTCGTGAAAAAGGGGCTGATCTGATTCCTGAAATGATTAAAAATTGTTATGATCTAAATGTTGAAGCTTCTTTTATTGTTTTGGGAACAGGAGACCCGGCGTTGCACGATATTTTTAAAAAGCTTGAAAGCAACTATGTGGGTTATTTTGACTCACGGCTTGAATACAATGAAAAGCTTGCTCATCAGATCTATGCCGGCAGTGATTTTTTGATGATGCCGTCGCGGGTGGAACCCTGTGGGCTCAATCAATTTTATGCTATGCGCTATGGCACAATCCCTCTCGTCAGAAAAGTGGGAGGATTGGCAGACACAGTAATAGATATTTCTAAAAATGATGGATACGGTATAGTTTTCGATAATTTTAATCTTGAAGAGTTTATTGATGCTGTAAAGAGAGGAGTTGATATGTATAACAAAATTGAGTTGTTTAAAAAAGATAGGAAAACTGTAATGAAGCTGGACTTCTCGTGGGATCGATCCACGGAAGAATATATTTCACTGTATAAATCTGTAATCCCGAAAAAACTGAACATATGAAATCATCATCAACAATTGCAATCATCCTGGGGGGCGGCCGAGGAACACGCCTCCATCCATTGACCGGTTTGAGAAGTAAACCTGCGGTTCCTGTTGCGGGAAAATATCGGCTTGTTGATATACCGATTTCCAATTGCCTGAACTCAGATATCAGGAAAATATATGTGCTGACACAGTTTAACTCTGCTTCACTGAACAGACATATCAAAAACACCTATAACTTTGATCTGTTTAGCCATGGATTTGTGGATATTCTCGCCGCTGAACAGACACCAAAAAGCCAGAACTGGTTCCAGGGTACGGCTGATGCGGTTCGTCAATCCATTCATCACATGTCTAACCATGAGTATGATCATGTATTAGTACTTTCCGGAGATCAGTTATATCAGATGGATTTTCAGGAAGTAATGGAACATCACGAACAACAGGGAGCAGATCTTACCGTCGCCACAATTCCCGTAACAGGCGAAGACGCCACAGGGTTTGGAATAATGAAAACCAACAAAGACGGAATGATTGAGAGCTTTGTAGAAAAACCCTCGGCTGACGAATTGTCGGAATGGAAAAGCGATACACCTGAACACATGAAGAGACAGGGTAAAGAATACCTGGCATCTATGGGAATTTACGTTTTCAATAAAGGGGTGATGAAACGACTCTTTAATGAAAACCCGGATGCTACCGATTTTGGTAAAGAAATTATACCCAAAGCCATTAAAGAAGGCACTAAAGTTTCGAGCTACGAATATGATGGATACTGGACCGATATTGGAACAATTAAGTCTTTTTTTGAGGCGAATCTTGAATTAACTGATACCCTGCCTGCTTTTAATTTATACGATGATGAGCGGCAAATATATACACGGGCTCGATTATTACCTGCATCGAAACTGACCGGTACAAACCTCGAAAGAGTGATCGTATCTGAAGGTTGTATTATAGAAGCCAGCCGGATTGAGCGATCTGTGATAGGTATCCGTGCAAGAATTGGTAAAGGTACCAGTATTGAAGAGTCTATTATTATGGGTAATGATTATTTTACTACCCGCGAAGATATTGCCAACAAATCGAACGACCGGCCTTTAATGGGGATTGGAGAACGTTGCTATTTAAGCAGAACTATCGTGGATAAAAACGTCAGGATTGGAGATGATGTAAAAATTGTCGGCGGTTCACACCTTGAAGATGGCAAATTCGACAACTATCATGTTGCTGATGGTATTGTAATAATACCTAAAGGAAAAGTAATTCCGGATGGTTTTAAACTTGGATGAGAAACTAAGTCTAATCATCTGTTTTTTGTAATAATATATTTACATAATCAGCGCTGAATTTATCCAAACGAAAAATGTAGATTGCGGTAATTCGGGCACTGATATTATCTTCCGAATGCAAGTACTTGTACTGGATCGGTTTTCGCAGCAATACGGGCCGGCAGCCAAGATGCAAGGGCGCATAATAGAACCGTAATTGCTCCAACAATTAAAAAATCCAGCATGTGTGGCTCTACCGGAGCGGTACTCATGTAGTAATTTTCTTCAGAAAGGGGAATAATTTGATAGGCTGTTTGGAGAAAATAAAATAAAAGAGATAGACCAATCCCTATAATTAATCCTGAAGCGGCTACAAATATTCCTTCGAGCAGAAATATTTTTCGAATAGCTTTATTTTTTGCACCCATTGTTTTCAGGATGCCAATATCACGAACCCGCTCCAAAACCATCATTAAAACAGTTCCAATCAGATTAAAGGCGGCAACAATTACCATCACACCTATAACCAGTGGAATTGTTTCTTCCTGTAAATCGATCCAAGCAAATATATTTCGATAACGCTGGTACACATTCTCGGTTACAAGAGGAAACTGAGTACCATCCCTTATGGAAGTATATACCGGATGGATATCATTAATATTGGTGGCATTAATTTCTAATACGGAGGCTTGTCTGGTACCGAGTCCAAACAATGTTCTAACAGAGGAAATATCGGTAACTGCAAAACTGTCGTCAAAACGATCTATTCCGGTTTGATAAATCCCACTTAAATAATACTGCCGAATCTCTGGAGTGTTAAGTGGAGAGGGCAGACCATCAAGAGCGAATACTGTAACCTTGCTGCCAATTGCAGCCCCAATCTCTTGCGCAAGTGATCTGCCAAGAATTATTCCAGTCAAGCCATCTTCATCTCGGCCAAAATTATATTCACCTTCAACTATATACGTGTGAAGTTTTGTGATGTCACCCCCAGGATTTACTCCCTTTATTACCGTGCCGCTTATATTGGCAGCGGCTTGAATCATAACATCGCCAATTACTGCGGGTTCAACCCTTTCCACACCATCAAAAGCGGCAAGATATGGCTGAAGAGTGTCAGCTCTGTGCAATGGATCTCCTACAAAGGGCTGAACCGTAACATGAGGCGCAAAACCCAGAATTTTTTCATTTATCGTAGATTTAAAACCATGAACGATCGAGAGTGATATCAGCAACCCTGCGGAACCGACAGCTACACCAATAATGGCCATAATCTTTATAAAAGAAAGAAACCTTGAATCACGATTACTCCCTTTAAAATATCGGCGGGCAATATACCAGGTAAAGTTCATGTGTATCTATGATATTCTATAGGGTGATGTCTTGCAGATGCAAGGTAACGAACTCAACCCCCGGTTAATTCTTTGTTCTATTCGGGACGCATTTGAGGAAAAAACAGCACGTCGCGAATGGAGTCGGAGTTGGTCATGATCATTGCAAGACGATCGATGCCAATTCCAATGCCGGCAGCAGGTGGCATTCCATATTCTATTGCCCTTAGGAAATCCTCATCCACGGTCATCGCTTCCTCATCACCTTCGGCGCGAAGACGTGCCTGCTCCTCAAAACGTTCGCGCTGGTCAACCGGGTCGTTTAACTCAGTAAATGCATTAGCGATCTCCTTGCCATTGCAAACGGCTTCAAACCGCTCCACAAGTCCTTCTTTTGTCCGGTGCTTCTTGGCAAGAGGGCTCATTTCTATTGGGTAGTCGATAATGAAAGACGGTTGAATTAATTTTGGTTCAACAGATTCGCCAAAAATTTCATCGATTAGTTTGCCTTTTCCCATGGAATCATCCACGTCGATGTGAAGCTTTTTCGCTATTGTCTGAATCTCATTTATGTCTTTCCCTGAAAGATCATGGCCTGTTTCCTTTTCAATCGCTTCATACATTGGAATTCTTGGCCATGGGCGCTTAAAATCAATTTCATTTTTCCCGACTGTAATTTTAGTCGATCCGTGAAGTTCGATCGCAACTTTTTCGATCATTTCTTCCATAAAATCCATCATCCAGTTATAGTCTTTATAGGCTACATAAAGCTCAACCTGAGTAAATTCCGGGTTATGAAAACGGGAGAGACCTTCGTTTCTAAAATCTTTTGAGAATTCATACACACCATCGAATCCTCCCACAATGAGACGCTTCAGATAGAGTTCATTGGCTATTCTCAGATAAAGATCCATATCCAGTGCGTTGTGATGAGTGACAAACGGTTCAGCCGCCGCACCTCCATAAACCGGCTGCAATATTGGAGTCTCCACCTCAAGGTAGCCACGCTCATTCATAAAATTTCGCATGGCCTGAACCATCAGAGTGCGCTTTTTGAACGTATCGCGCACCTCCGGATTTACAACCAAATCTACATAACGCTGACGGTAGCGTTGCTCTTTATCTGTAAATGCATCATAAGTAACCTTTTCTCCCTGTTCATTCTCAACCTCTTTAGGAGTGGGAATAGGACGAATTGTTTTACCTAAAAACTCAAACTTTTCGGCGTGTATGGTAGTTTCACCCGTCCTTGTCTTGAATACAAAACCTTTTATGCCAACAAAATCGCCGATATCCACCAGTTTTTTAAACACTTTATTATACTCAGTAACTCCTACATCATCCCGGCGGATATAAACTTGTATGTCACCTTCAGAATCCTGGAGTGTAAAAAAAGAAGCTTTCCCCATCACCCTGCGAGCCATCACACGTCCTGCAACTGAAACTCGTGCGGCATCTTCAGGGGACTCAGTTATATAAGAATCTTCATCATCAAGTATCTGTTTTGAATGATGAGTTACTTCGAATTCGTAAGGATAGGGGTTGATGTTTAGTTCTCTGAGCTGATCAAGTTTTTCAAGCCGGATCGCCTGTTGTTCACTAATGGATAGTTCAGTTTGAGACATAAATTTTAATGGGAACAGTTCTGAAATTTTAAAGATTCAAAAATAGGAAATTTACGTGCCAAATGGCATTGTTATTCCTGATGGAATTTGTTCATTCATACGTTTGAATAGTAATCTGTTTTTAAAACTCAGGAAGGGAGCAGGTTTTATTATTAAACTAAAATTTCTGATTATCTCCAGTCATGACTGTTGTATGATATATTAAAACCATATTTTAAAAATTATGATGTTATAAAAACTCGAAATTCCATCAGGAAACCGGTGTCCACATAT
>CAYOLE010000214.1:0-6100 GCA_964404705.1 uncultured Rhodohalobacter sp.
AAATAGAGATGTTTGTTGAAGAACTCAGCAATTGGTATGTGCGCCGGAGTCGTCGCCGCTTCTGGAAAGAGGGTAAAAGCATTAATAAAACCGCGGCCTATCAAACATTGTACGAATGTTTGATGAGCCTGGCCAAAATTATGAGCCCAATTTCACCGTTTATGGGGGAATGGTTGTTTCAAAAATTAAATAAGGTTACCAAAAAGGACGAAAAATCGGTACACCTTTCATTCTATCCTACTGTTGAAGAAACAGCAATCGACAAACAGCTTGAGCAGCGCATGGACATCGCCCGAACTGTGAGTTCAGTTGTTCTCAGATTACGCAATCAGATTGATATTAACGTGCGTCAGCCGCTCTCCAAAATTATTTTGCCAATGGATAAAGAGAGCCGTTCTTTCGTTGAAGCAGTAAAAGATATAATTTTAGACGAAGTAAACGTTAAGGAGATCAGTTTTGTGGACGATGATTCAGGTATTGTTGATAAAAAAGCAAAACCTAATTTTCCGAAATTAGGTAAACGCCTTGGAAAACGCATGAAGAGGGTTGCAAAAAAAATTGACGAGCTTTCAAAGGAAGAGATTAGTAACTTTGAGCAATCCGGCTCAATCACCTTCATCATGGATGATAACTCCGAAGTGTTGATCAGCAGTGATGAACTTGAAATCCAGAGAACGGGCCTGAAAGGCTGGTCTGTAGAAACAGAAGATGGAATTACTGTGGCTTTGGATACAGAAATATCAGACGATCTGCTTAGGGAGGGAATCACACGTGAGTTTATGAACCGTGTGCAGAATATGCGTAAAGAAGCCGATTATGATGTAACAGATCGAATAATAATCGGTTATGAAGGTTCTGAACTTCTTGACGCGGCGATACAAGAACGAATTGAAACAATTAAAACTGAAACTCTTGCTGAACGTATTCAAAATAAACCATTGAAAGAACCGGATTTCGTTAAATCCTGGGATATTGAAGGCGAAGAGTGCGAGATTTCTATACAACGAACGATTAATAATTAATCTATAAAGACAGGCTTATGGCATCTTCAAACGATTCCAAACAAAGTGAACGCGTTTCTCCCTACAATGATGAGGAGCTTGAGTATTTTAAACAGATTATCATAAAAAAACGTGATGAAGCTGAAAGTGAGTTAACCACATTGCAAAACTCTCTTCGTGAGAGTATGGAGAATTCATCTGATGAATCTGCGTACTCCTTTCACATGGCAGATGCCGGCACAGATGCACAAGAACGTGAAAAAACATACATGCTTTTCAACCGAACCAAAAAGTTCATCCGCTATCTGGATGATGCATTGGTGAGAATTGAAAACAAAACGTACGGTGTGTGTAAAGTAACGGGTAAAAAAATAGCTAAAGGTAGGCTCGAAGCCGTGCCACATACGCAGCTCAGTATCGACGCAAAATTGAAACGCAGATAATAAAAAAGTCTCTTGTCGTTACGAAATAAAAAACTGCTGACATTGTTAGTTCCAGTATTTTTTGTACTGATTCTGGATCAGATTACAAAATATATTGTGAGAACGAACTCGGGCCTGCATCGTGTCGATGTAATTGAAGGATGGCTCGCCATCAATTTCACAAAGAATCCCGGCATGGCTATGGGTATGGACTGGCTCTCTACCCCTGCTATCAGTATAGTTGCTATCGTTGCGACAGTAGCCATTTTTATATATATCCTCTATACTGTGAAGGAGGCAAACTTCGCCTATCTTATTTGCATGGGTTTGATATTGGGTGGAGCACTTGGCAATATCGCCGACCGGATTTTCATGGCAATCGTTGGAGGGTATGGGGGAGTACTGGATGGGCACGTGGTAGATTTTATTCACTTTAATCTCACAATTGGGGATACACCTGTATTTCCATACATATTTAATGTGGCTGATATTGCTATCACCACTTCGATCATTTTTATGCTGTTATTTCATAAAAAAATTATGCCCGATTCTGATAAAGAGAAACAATCTGAGACAACTCAGCCAGATCAGTCTGTTGGTGTAAACACAGAGAGTAAAAAAACACTTCAGAGTTCTACTTTGCCTGCAGATGTAAATTCAGGCAGAGATGAGCTAAAGCAGTAGCATATGGTATGGAGCATTCCCATGAAAGGAATGCATTCAGAGTTCTACTAATCTTTTTAAGCAGAGGCTAATGTAACCTGCTTCATCAATATAATACCTGATTGAATTAATCAGACAAAATATTGAAATAGGATACCCTCGTGGGTTGAAAACTTCTAAGACGTACTTCAAATTCATCGGTAACTTTTTCCAGTTCCGGCGTAATCAGGCCGGTGGTATCTGCTTCAATTCTCTCATAATCAACGTAAGCGATAAAGGGTCTTACGCTTTGCACGTCGTTATATTGATCAATAGGCACATCATACCGCACCAGAATTGATGATGGTGAAAAGGTAATTGCAACTCCTGATGGAAGATCTCGTGCACGCACCGGGATTCGCACCTGGGCTTCAGTAAACTCAACTACATCAGCCCGAAATAACACCCTTTGTGGGTCTACATTTATTCCCGCAACAGAGTCTTCCAGTTCAACAGTTAATTCCAGATCGGTATTCACATCCTGTATCTCCGATTCTACGGTGTGCCACACATCGATCTCCTCCACTTTGGATGCAGGCCCTGATACCGTAACACTATCCGGTGAAAAACGCGGGGATCCCAAGACTCCATATTGATCGCGGGTTGACAGGTTTACGCGAGATTCTACGGGCACTCTTTTTGTAACACTTTCTTCTGTTTCAATCTCAATAAACATGGGATCTACCTGCATCACACTTACATCAGAAATTGAGCTGAGCTGCTGGCGTACATGCTCAAACATATTTACCTGCTGATTTTCTGCGCTGAGAGTGATTAGCGGAGGGTTTGTATAGATGTTAAATAAGCTCCATCCTTCACCGCTTATACTTACGGCCGCATGATCTGGCACTTCACTGCTGAGTGCCACATCCTCGGGAATATTGGTAATCTGAATCGGCAACATCATGTTTATATTGAAATCGCGTCCCATATTAACCACAAACCAAAGGCTGATCGACAATAGCATCGCGAATAAAAACCCCAAAACTTTTTGGCGCGAAAAGAAATTGCTGTCATCATCTTCATCCATCCCCCAGCGGCCCGAGAAAAGTTTTGTAAATTTTTCTTTTGATGATCTGAATATGCTCATAAACTTAAATATGATCTTTTTAAGAAGCTCTTACAACAATTTCTTTCACGATTTTACTGCCTACTTTCTCATTTAGCTTTTTTGCAATGGAAAAACGGTTCATGTGAATTTCATGCCGCCATGCACTTGTTTCCACATCAACAACTAACCGGCTGCCCTCAAAATGCAAATTTTTGCAAACCGATGCGATTTTTCCCCCCACAATATCCGGCCAGATATGTAAAACCATTCCTCTTTGCAATTTTGTGCGATGAGGAATTCGCTTCATGAATTCCTTCAGGAGCTGATCCATCGATTGGGGTTTGTTTCCAAATGCCATAGCGAGATCTATTCTTTTGTAGTAATGGTTCCGTCTTCAACTCTGTACCAGCTGTTTTCCGCATCATCTTTAAATAAAGAATCTAAAAAAGGTTTCTCTGCGGCAGAAGTTATAAACGTCTGTCCGGAGTGTTTCGTCAGTGTTTGCATTATAACGGTTACTTTTTGCTGATCAAGATTTCCGAACAAATCATCAAGTAACATTATAGGAAGATCATCCAACTGATCCGAATAATAAAAAAGCTGGGCCATCTTCAACGCCATAGAAAACAGCCGGTGCTGTCCCTGCGATCCGTAGTTTCGAAGTTCCATTTCATCAAGGTAAAATACAACCTCATCACGATGGGGACCAATCAGTGTTTGCTCTCGCTCAAGCTCTTTTTCAAGATTGTTTTCCAACAGAGATCTGTACTCTTTTTTAATCATTTTAACGTCGCCCGGGTCTTCTACTATGGTTTGATAGTTAAGATCCGGTTTGAGCTTTAACTCTGAAATTGTACGGTATTGAAATTCAAGGTACCGTTTAAACCGATGAAGTACTTCAGCTCGTTTTGCGATCAGCCTGGAACCAGTCTCTATCAATTGTAAATTCCACGGTTCAAGATAACTTTCAAGAATCTCACGAGGTCCCCGGAATTCCTGCAATAATTTATTTCTTTGTTTGCGAATATGGCGGTATTTAATCAAATCCCGAAGATATTTAGTGGAAATCTGGCTAATCATACTATCCAGAAACGATCGCCTTTCGGAGGGACCCTCCGAAGTCAGCTTCAGATCCTCCGGGCTCATCACAACTACGGGAACCATCCCAATCAGATCGGATAATCTGTTTAGCGGACTATCATTTACAAATATCTTTTTACCCTCACCACGCGAATAACTGCATGATACTTTAAACGACTGCCGAATTTCACCTTCGAAATCACCTTCAATCATGAAGTATTTTTCTTCATGATTGGCAACATATTGATCACTCGTAGCTACAAAACTCCTGCTCATGCATAAGTAGTGAATGGCATCTATAACATTGGTTTTGCCTGCACCATTTTGACCGGTAATCAGGTTGAGATGCGGAGCAAAATGCACCTCAGCATCTACATGATTCCTGAAATTTCTCAGTTTTAGCCGGTTAATTCTCATAATGAAGAAAATACAGTTAATTAATAACCTTGTAGTATGGTAAGAGAGTTGTAATTCTTTTGGAAGAAGTAAAGATGGTGTGGTTATTGATACATTCGTTTTGTGGTTGTCGAGACGCTCTAATAATCAAATGGAAATTGAAGAACCTGATCACCAAAATACCGATTAGCGTTTAACACTACTGCAGAATTTGAAGGTATTGTCAAACTGTTCATTACTATAACTTTTAGAAATAGCAGGTACTCCAGGTATGAATGTATCGGAATTTATTGCCAAAAAAGAAAAACCCGCCGGTTTATCGGCAGGCTTTTTAGTTTTATCATCCAGATTGAATTATTCAGAAAAAATATCGCCACCCAGAAATAAGGCTGCATCCCCCAGTTCCTCTTCTATGCGAAGAAGCTGATTGTATTTTGCGATACGATCGGTACGGCTCATCGAACCGGTTTTAATCTGTCCGGCATTTGTAGCTACCGCCAAATCAGCGATCGTGGTATCTTCTGTTTCTCCCGAGCGGTGGGATATCACCGTGGTATATGCATTTTTGTGAGCCATTTCGATGGCATCGAGTGTTTCCGTAAGTGTACCTATCTGATTTACCTTTATCAGGATAGAATTCGCTATGCCCTCATTTATTCCCCTGGCAAGTCTTTCGGTATTGGTCACAAAAAGGTCATCGCCAACAAGCTGCACTTTGTCGCCAATGGCATCTGTCAGGGTTTTCCAGCCATCCCAATCATCTTCATACATCCCATCTTCTATGGATATAATTGGATATTTCTCAACCCAGTTCGCCCAATACTCTACCATTTCATCCGCATTACGTACGGATCCGTCACTCCATTTAAATTCATACACTTTTTTATCAGTATTATAAAATTCGGAACTGGCGGGATCCAACGCAATCAGTACATCATCACCGGGATTATAGCCGGCTTTTTCTATTGCCGTGAGTATCACCTCGATTGCTTCTTCATTCGATTTAAGATCGGGGGCAAATCCACCCTCGTCTCCAACCGACGTATTATAACCTTTCGAAGAGAGTACTTTTTTAAGATTATGAAAAATTTCTGCACCCATCTGCACGGCTTCACTGAATGTACCTGCGCCTGTAGGCATTATCATAAATTCCTGCGGATCAACATTATTATCCGCATGCGAACCGCCATTAATTATATTCATCATAGGTAGCGGCAATACTTTTGCGTTCACTCCTCCCAGGTATCTCCAGAGCGGCAATCCTGTGGATAAGGCCGCTGATTTCGCCACAGCCATCGATACCCCGAGCAATGCATTGGCGCCAAGTTTCGATTTATTAGGTGTACCATCCAGGTCCAGCAATAGCTGATCGATCTCATTCTGCATAACTGCGGGATAGCCGATTAATTCTTCTGATATTTCCTCGTTAACATTTTTAACAGCGTTTT
>CAYOLE010000215.1:0-3684 GCA_964404705.1 uncultured Rhodohalobacter sp.
TTTTCAGAAACCAACCGCCTGGGTGCTTCGTCCGATATCTGGAATGTAAATCCGTCACGCGGTGCATTGTACGTTAGTGATCAAATACGCTATCAGGGTTTGATCGCAAATATCGGTATGAGGCTGGAGTACTGGTTTCCGGGATCATATGTCGATGATTTTGTAGATGATCCATTGTCGCCTATACCGAACTCTATCCGGGACGATTACAAGAGCGATACCTTCAATTTCTTCGGCAGCCGCTTCAAGATGAGAATGCTGCCAAGAATAAATGTTTCTTTCCCTGTTCGCGAAAATATGGTGATGTATTTTAACTACTCTCATAAATCAAAGTTACCCCATCCGAGCTATGTATATGCAGGCCTGGATCCATTTTACCAGGACCGGTCATTTTTATCGGATCTTGGAAATCCAAATCTTGATCCCGAAGTGGATATCTCCTACGAAATTGGGTATAGATATCAGCTGACTTCGAATGATGCCCTAAATCTTACAGCATTTTGGAGTGATAAATATGATTTTATCACGGCTGAACGGATCATTGTCCGCGATGCATCTGGGCGTGATACGGAACGTTCTTTCAGGGTAAACGGAGATTTTGCACGAGTAAGAGGTCTTGAAGTATCCTACTTAAAACGCTATAGCCATTTCTTACAGGGTTCAATAAACGCTACATATTCCAGGGCGGAAGGGCTAAGTTCCACGTCAAACGACGCGTTATCAGATTTGATTGCGGGCGGACAGGATATTGGAAATAACATAGAGACACCCCTTGCGTGGGATCGTCCAATAGACATAAAAAGCAGCGTGATATTTCAATGGGACCGGCCCGACAACCCGTTGTTTGGATTGAGTCCGTTAAATCAATTTCAGTTCTACTTGTCGGGTTCTTACAGGAGCGGCATCCGGTATACCCCTATGGAATTCAGGGGTAATCAGCGTAATCCTGTAACCGGCGCTGAGGACTGGAGGCCAATTTATGAACGATCAAGCGATCCGAGTGACAGGTATACGGCAGTTGGAGAACCCTGGCTTATTTTTGATATGAACCTGGAAAAATGGTTTGAATTCGGAGGTACAAGACTCACGGCAAAGCTCGAGATAACTAATCTGCTGAATGCAAAAAATCCAGCCATAATTAATCCGGTAACCGGAAAGGCATACCGGACAGATTATCCCAGCAGCCAGGAAGAACTCATCGCTCTCCGGGACGATCGTAGTTATGATGTGCCTGCTAATGTTCGCGATCCCAGGTATGTGGATCCGCGGGATAATAACCCTCCTGCGTATTTGAATCCCGCAAACTTTCTGGAGCAGAGGCATATTATGTTCGGCCTCGAAATAAACTTTTGATATAAACTCAGATGTCTGACATCAAATTTAATACTGTGTTGTTGAAAAAAATTGCTTTTATATTTCTTGTATTGATTATTTCAGGGAGTGATTTTGCGGGAGCTCAAAGCATTCTGCCTACACTTGGAGACTCACGGTCGGGCACATCCGGCTTTCAGTTTCTTAAGGTGAACGTGGATGCAAGATCAGCCGCTATGGGATCATCAAATGTTGCTGCTGCTGTAGATGGGTCCTCGCTTTACCTTAATCCGGCGCTGGCTTCACGAATGGATAATAGCCAGTTTTACCTGAGTCACACCTCTTATTTTGCAGATATTTCTCTGAACTATGCAAGCTTTGTGCAAAGGTTTAATACTGTAGCTATCGGAGGGTCTCTTATGTTTTTGGATTCCGGTGTGATGGATGAAACCACAGAATTCAATCCATTTGGAACAGGCCGCACCTTTCGAACTATTCATATGGCCGGTGCACTTACATTTTCTCAACGGCTCACCAATTATTTTAGTTACGGTGCTTCCCTCAAATATCTTGATGAGCGAATTGAGGAGATTCAAACTCAAACGATGGTTGTTGATGTGGGATTTTTCTACCAGGTGGGCGAAACGGGTTTACGTTTTGCAATCGGCATAAACAATTTCGGGTTAGATTCATCCCCATCCGGCGAAACCACCAGGCAAACACTTAACGGCCCCGTTACAGAAACGAATTTTGAAGAGGTTTCCCCTCCCACCATGTTTATGATCGGGGCTGCATATGATGCTTATGAAAGCGAGAATTTCAACCTGCTGCTCACCGGTCAGATTACCAATCCGTCAGACAATGCCGAACGATTCAGCATCGGGTCTGAACTGGGCTTTATTGATAGATTCTTTATAAGGGGAGGATATGAATTTGGAGTTGAAGAAGCACTTTATCCAAGTGGCGGAGTTGGTTTCAAAGTTCCGTTTTTAAACCAGGATCTTGCCGTGGATTATGGATTTAGTACACGGGAGCGACTTGGGAACCTTCATCGTTTCGCTTTGAAATTTAATATTTAGTTTAATACGTATGTTGAAAAAACACACTCTGATATTGATTGTAAGCGCATTAAGTATTGCAGGTTGTGATCTGCTCGGATCAAAAGGAGACAGTATTACCGATGAAATATTTGAGGAGGGAAGACAAGATCCCAATGTAATTGTTGATGAAATCGGGTATGCCGCGTTGGTCCCTTTTTGGGATGATTTCGATCAGCCGACTGATGTTTATGTGGGTTACGATGAGCTTGTGTATGTGACGGATGCAGAAGGGGTCCATGTGCTCGACCGGGCGGGCAGGAAATATGATACAATTCCGCTTCGGGGCGCAGTAACAGTTACCCAAGACAGGCTTTTGAATGTTTACGTGGCCGCGCGTTACGATACTGTCATTACTGCAGTTGATCCGGATATTACGTGGGATCTTCCCGCCGTGTATAAATTTAAAAATCTCAACACATCAGATCCGGTCGAAACCGTTGATGTACTCAAACATCCGTTCAGGCGGTTCGACAGCAGCCGGTCAAATACCACACTTGAACGGTTCAGGCTGAACCGTAACAGTTCAAATAATGATGAACTTGTTGAGATAACAGGTGTGGCTGTGTTAAATAACAATGATATATATATCACACGCCGCGGACCATCCAACTCGTCAACAACTCCGTTTCCTGATAACACCGTACTGATATTCGATCAGGAGCTGGACAGTAATGGCGAGGTTACAGGCAGAATGCGAAATATTGGCCGCGTGAATTTAAGGCCAACTGAACCATCCAATTTCTTTAGTGGTATTGACATTACTGATATTACCACGTTCATTGGCCCACCCCAACGGGATAATCTGCCGGCAGATCGGGGATTTTTAATAACACAGGGAAATCCGGAAAGAAATATTCCGTTCCGTACTCTCTGGATAGATGCTATTAATACACCGGACGGAATTGAATATCGGCAAAACGCTTCACTGCAAACCAGGGATACCACGCGTGCCGATTCCTTTCTTTACGATGAGAATAAATTTCAAAATCCAGCGGGTATAGCTTTTTCAGCAGATGAAAGATCGCATATATTTGTTGTAGATGCTGAGACCGACAGCCTGCACCTGTTTCAGTCGAATGGCATAGAGGGTATCACTCCGCCTGCAGGTTCTGACTTTGAGAAAGCTGTAAATGTGTCATTCGGTGGAAGAGGCAGCGGCCCTCGTGAATTCAATAATCCAAGCGGAGTAGCTTATTTTCAACGAATCGTTTACGTGGCTGATACCGGCAATAACAGGATTGCCCGCTATAGGCTGAATATTGATTTTGAGTAG
>CAYOLE010000215.1:3784-6041 GCA_964404705.1 uncultured Rhodohalobacter sp.
AGCATACGATCTTGCTGAAAATCTTCAAAACTTTTGCCGGCAATAAATTCTAATATTTCTCTGCAGGATAGGATGATGTCAAGAAGCAGTTTTCTTTTATCATGCGGCATAAAGTAATTCTTTGGAGCGTTCTACTTCTTGCTGAAAGATAGAATTTCTGAACTTTTTAAGATGATAGAGATCAACGGACCGAGCATAGATCTTCTCAAGTTCCTGTTTGAAATCAATAAACTGATCAAACGCTCCTTCATATCCCCGACGATCAAATTCAACAAGAAAATCAAGGTCACTGTTTTGCGAAAAGTCTTCTGTAGTGGCTGATCCAAACAGATATAACTCCTTCACATTAAATTTTTTGCAAAGTTGTTGAAGCTGTTCACGTTTAAGATCTACTTTGGTAGCCATAAATCATTAATTCTATAATAACTACAAACAAATATAATTAAAACTAATACACTTATCTATTGGTCAAAAAATTGAATTAAACCCAGGATGTATAATGGGGGCTATAAGAAAAGATATTGCGGATCTTGCTACACTTGCCCCCTGGAAGTTATTATACAAAATCCGAAAGGAAAGCTTAAATTGGGTTGCATAGACACCAGCTTTTTCCAATCATGTTCTGATGAACATCAAACCAGACCATTTTGCTGAAAACTGATTTTCTCGTCATTGGTTCAGGCATTGCCGGCCTTAGTTTTGCCGTTAAAGCAGCTCTTTCCTTTCCTGAACGCTCCGTTACTGTTGTTACAAAAGACTCCCTCATCGAAAGCAATACCCGCTACGCGCAGGGTGGCATTGCGGTAGTGACTGATTTTCTGAACGATGATTTTGAAAAGCATAAGCAAGATACACTCATTGCAGGTGATGGACTTTGTGATGAAGAGGTTGTTTCGATCGTGGTGGAAGAGGGGCCCGATCGCCTTCGCGAAATTGTGGATATGGGTGTACAATTCGATAAAGATCCGAAAGGTGAATATCAGCTCGGTATGGAAGGTGCCCATTCGGCAAGCCGCATTTTGCATCACCAGGATATGACCGGCTATGAAATACAAAGTTCGCTGGTAAAAAAAATCCGATCTCTGGACAATGTAAAGATCTTAGAACATCACTTTGCTGTTGACCTGATTACCCAGCATCACTTTGGAGAAAAAGTGACCCGTAACCGTGTAGATACCCGATGCTATGGCGCATATATCATGGATCTGAAAAGTAAACAGGTGAAGAAGATTTCAGCGGGGGCAACAATACTGGCATCGGGCGGGGCGGGGCAGGTGTATGATCTGACAACAAATCCACCGGTTGCCACCGGAGACGGTATTGCGATGGCTTATCGCGCCAAGGCAGAAGTGAGGCAGATGCAGTTTATCCAGTTTCATCCCACTGCGCTTTACGGGAGCGAAGGAGAACGGGCATTTTTGATTTCTGAGGCTGTCCGCGGTTTTGGCGCAATCCTGAAAACAGGTGATGAAAAGCCGTTCATGAAAAAATATGATGAACGCGGGTCTCTCGCCTCCCGCGATATTGTGGCCCGGGCGATCGATACCGAAATGAAGGCGCGCGGAAAAGAGCACGTCTATCTGGATTGCAGGGATTTAGATATTGAAGAATTTAAACACCACTTTCCAACCATATATAACACCTGTAAAAAGTATGGAATAGATGTAGCGAAAGATATGATTCCCGTTGCACCGGCCGCACACTATATCTGCGGCGGGGTCAAAACAGATAAATGGGGACGAAGTTCGATCGACCGGCTCTACTGCTGTGGAGAAGTGGCGCAGACAGGTCTTCATGGTGCGAATCGCCTTGCATCTAACTCACTGCTTGAGGCTCTTGTGTTTGCCGACAGATGCTTTCGGGATTTGAAATCAAACATTGCAGATCTGGTGATTAAAAATGATATACCTGACTGGAAAACGGAAGGCACCACTGAACCGAAAGAGTGGGTGCTGATCAACCACAATCGGAAAGAGGTAAAGCGCCTGATGAACAACTACATAGGAATTGTCCGGTCTGATGAACGGCTTCAGAGATCAGAAAAACGCCTGAAAGTAATTCACGAAGAAACTGAAGAGCTCTATAAAACAACAACGCTCTCACCCCAGCTGGGCGAACTCAGAAATATGATCAATGTATCCTGGCTGATCATCCGCCAGTCGATGCAGCAGAAAGAGAACCGGGGCACATTTTATAATATCGATTTAGTATGATGATATACTCCTTTCTGGATTGTAGAATCAATATTCGGCAATAA
>CAYOLE010000216.1:0-6020 GCA_964404705.1 uncultured Rhodohalobacter sp.
CTATCTCTATATCCTCAAAGTGAGATTCATTATCGGTACCGGTGTAAAGACGAGTTATTTTCATAGTGGTACACTTATTTTTAAAAAGTTTAGTTGATTCTATTCAACTGTTCAACACACGGGCCATCATCCCGCGGACAGCTTTTATTTCATCTTCATTAATGGTATGGCCCATTCCCTCGTAGATCCGCTTCGTAACATTTGCATTGAGCTTGCCAAAAATCTCTTCCGTTGTATCTACACGCTCTTTGGGAATATGTGGATCCACATCGCTGCATCCCAGAAATACCGGTGTCTGCTCCATTGAGCCTGTATAGTTTGACTCATCGATATCCGGCCCGATTAAACCGCCGCTGAAGGCCACGACTCCTCCCAGTCTCTGCGGATGACGAGCTGCAAATTCAGTGGTCAGGCAAGCACCTTGCGAAAAGCCTAACAGCATAATCTTTTCGCCGGGGATACCGGCCGCCGTTATATCTTTCAGCACATCATGCAGCACTTGTATTCCACTGGAAATACCCGGCTGATTTTGCTCCCTGGGAGCTAAAAAGGAATGCGGATACCAGGTATGGTTGTGGGCTTGAGGAGCCCTGTAGTGGAAATCGGGCTGTGCAAACTCATCAGCCAGCGGAAACATACTTTGGGCAGTAGCACCCCGTCCGTGAACCATCACCATAGCTGCTTTTGCATGGGTCAATGATGCCCCATGCTCTGCCTGTGGTAACCCTTGATGCGGTCCATTAAATGGGTGTTCGGGATCAATTCGAAATAGGGACATCTTAATTTTCCGGAATTTTAAACTTAAACATTGATATCAGGCAATCGTTTTTCGATCATCTCCCTTTTGGGCTCAAGCCAGGGTGGAAGAATAAGTTTTTGTCCCAGTTTGTCGGAATCCTCATCCACATCGTAGCCCGGACCATCGGTTGCTATCTCAAACAGTACCCCGCCCGGAGACCGGAAATAAACCGAATGAAACCAATGTCGATCAATAATTGTCGATGGATTTAGACCCATCTCAATGACTTTTTTACGCAGGCGGCCCAGCTCGTCATCATCTTCAGCACGAAAGGCTACATGATGAATGATTCCGCGGCCATTCGCTGATGGTTTTGATTCTCCTTTTTCAATAATAACAGACCCACCTATTGGAGCATTCGTAGTGTAAAGCCATGCATTATCCTCATGATCGGTTTTCTCAAACTCAAATACATTTTTCAACACTTCGGCTGTTGCCTCATGCTCTTTCAAACGAAGCGTGGTGCCACGAAAACCTCGTATGCCGTACTCTGCAGGTACTGTGCCTTCGTCCCAGCCCGGCAATTGATTTACCTGCTCATCAAATACCAGCTCCAGTTGCAGGCGATCGGGATCTTTAAAACCGATCGCTTGTTGTCCAAACCGGTCATAAGGTCCATCAAATTCGATACCTTCTGCTCCAAAATGTTCAACCCAAAATTCCATTGAGTTAGAAGGAACAGCAAAAGCAACTTTAACGGCTTCGCCCAATCCGGGTTTCCCCTGTTGCGCCATCGGCCAGGGGAAAAAAGTAAGGCCGGAACCCGGCGTGCCATTCGCATTTCCATAAAACAAATGATAGGTACCGGGATCGTCTTGATTGACAGATTTTTTTACCAATCGCATGCCCAGAGATTTTACATAGAAATCAGCATTCCGCTGAGCATCTCCGGAAAGCGCTGTAATGTGATGTATGCCTTTTTCATGTTTTTCCATGGCAAATTGATTAATTATTGATTTAATAATTCTATATTAAACTAATTAAATAAAAAATAATGTGCATTGATATGGATCAGAAAATGCTTGACATATTTTAACCGGGCGAATCTGTTAATTGGATGAATTCCTGCTGAATCTGTCCAGAAACTAATACCAGCTCACTTAAAACTTTTTTTATAATGGCTTCAAAAACAACTAAAAATAAAAATGGAGACTGGCCGGAACTACCGGAACCAAACGAGTGGCAGAAATCCCTTGAAGCAGTACATCTCTGGTCGCAAATTATCGGAAAAATAAGGTTGGAACACATGCCTCCGATTAATCATTACTGGCACGTAGCATTGTATGTATCAGCGCACGGCTTAACCACTTCTTTAATTCCCCATCCCTCAGGCGGATTTGAAATTGAGTTTAATTTTGCAGATCACAAGTTGGACCTTCGAAAAGTTAACGGAAAGAGAATCTCCTTTGACCTGGAACCTATGTCGGTCGCCGATTTCTATCATAAAACGCTCGATGGTCTCAAGCAGCTAAATATTGAAACTAAAATATATCCCAAACCCGTAGAGTTGCCTGATCCTATCGAATCCTTCCCGGAAAATACCGAACAAGCACCTTATGATGCGGATGCCATACAGAATTTTTGGTTGTCACTGACTCATGTTCAGCGAGTTTTCGCAAAATTTCAATCCGCATTTTTGGGCAAAGCAAGTCCAATCCACTTTTTTTGGGGTGCATTCGATCTGGCGGTCACCCGCTTTTCCGGCCGACCGGCCCCAAAGCATCCGGGAGGCGTTCCCAATTGTCCGGACCGGGTAATGGAAGAAAGCTATTCCCACGAATTGTCCAGTGCAGGTTTCTGGCCGGGTACGGGACTGGGAGAGGCCGCTTTCTATTCCTATGCCTATCCTGAACCGGAAGGATATCAGACAGCCGATATTAAACCACAAGAAGCCTGGTATTCAGAAGAGCTGGGAGAATATCTCTTGGCGTATGAAGCCGTACGAAAAGCACCGAACCCTGATGAGGTATTGCTTCAGTTTTTGGAATCTACCTACGAAGCGGCAGCTACAAACGGCAACTGGGAAAAAATCCCTGAATTAAAAAAGCGGATACCTTTTTGAAAAGATATCCGCCTACAGAACCTGGAACTAATTTCTCGTTTTAGCTCTGGATAACCTGAATATTCATTTGCAGTTTGATCTTATCAGCCACAACCACGTTTCCTGCTTCGGTTACAGCATTCCATGTTAGGCCAAACTCTTTTCGGTTAATAGTGCCTTCAGCTTCAAATCCCGCTTTGGTCTGACCATAAGGATCGCCCACCGTACCGCCGTGCACAACATCCAGCTCAATTTCCTTTGTGACATCACGGATCGTAATATCTCCGGTAACCTTGTACTCTCCTTCCCCAACTTTATTAAAGTTTGTGGACTCAAATTTAAGCTGTGGATATTTTTCAGCATTAAAGAAATCATCGGACTTTAAATGCTGATCGCGATCTTCGTTGCTGGTGGTGATACTGTTAATATCAGCGGTGAACGTTGCTTTGGCATTTTCAAAATTGTCGTCAGCTTCAATTTTTCCATCGTATGATCCGAAGCTTCCGGTTACAGTCGAAATAACCAGGTGCTTTACTTTGAATTGTACTTCCGAATGAGTCGGATCAATTTTCCATAGTGTTTTAGTTGCAGTCGTCATAATAGTTGTGGTTTGATGTTAAAATGTTAATTCAACCATAACTTACCACCACATCACGGCAACGCCATTGATATATGACAGGAAATACACTTGATATATGTCAAGAGACTGTAGTTTGGCCGGCCTGCTATCATGCTCAACAACTCTGGATGATGAGTGGGACTAAATTATCGGTGTGAATATCAAAGATGTGACGTATGGAATCGCTGCTACTCTCCCACATATGAAAGATCAGAAGAGTGGACATATCATTAATGTTTCCTCAGTTGCTGGTCATATAGTGGGACCGGGAAGTGTGGTATTTGCAGCCACCAAACATGTGGTTCGAACGATATCGGAAGGACTTCGGCAAGAAGTGAAGCCATTACAATTTACGCACAACCATCATTTCACCCGAAGCCGTCGATATTGAATTGCCGTCCAGCGTTGGAGATCCGGATACTGCTGAGGGTATCAAAGGTTTCTATGATGAAATGGCTATCCATCATCTTTTCCCTCCAATATTTGGCTAAATAGTTTAAGGTAGGGCTGAGGGTAGAATAAAGAAAAAATAATGGTCACTATTCTTGTTTTTATCTTGCGGAAATATAAAATAAAATTATATTTAATTATTTAATCCAACCTTTCCCTTATGAGCACGCCTAAAATTCCAACCGAATATACACACTACCTAAGGCCAAAGGAACCATTTGATGTCGATTCAATGATTGATGGCGGCCTGGATACCCGGATGTCAGGAGGATTTGATGCGAATCACTCCGGTAGCCTGGAGACAAAAGTAAGCGGTTCACTGAAGACAGATAATGTATTAAAGCTGACTGGTGATCCCAAAGAACCTGTAAGTACGGACAGCAAAGTTGAGATTTTGAATCTGCCCCGGTTCACATTACAGGATATAAAAGATATGATGAAAACGAGGGTGAGAATTCCCAATTACTCAAACGTATGTTTTAAAATGATGGGTGTGGAGTTCTTTAGCATTTGTATGAGCGGTGAAGGCCAGGTTATTACGGAGCCTTACGTACCCAATGCTGCTGAACGCTGTGAAGATGACTGCTGCCAGCCCGATACCCGGCCTTTTCCGGGTGAAAGAGATAATGAATAGGATAATAAAAGTTGACAGAACTATGTAAAACATAAAACAAGAGATTATGATTACCGTAACTTCAGATGCCTCTCATGATAAAATCAATGTAATTGATGAAGAGATTATACTGAATGGTCCGCCGTCCGAACTTCAGGGACACATTCTTTTTGAAAACAAACAAGAGGATATGCTCCGGGTTAAAACCCTTGCTCTTGTCGATAAAAATAAAAAACGTGTTGAAGATAAAGGCCGAAGTTCAATCCGGATGGCATGCCGCATTCAGCCCGGTGAACAAAAGTTGGAAACCATCAGCCATCAACTTCCGGTTACTACGCCGCCCGGCACCTACGATAGTTTTTTGATGGTTGGCAACAAGCTGCGAAAGGTAAAAATGGTTGTGCAGCCGACAATTGATATCAAAATCTATCCCACTCACTTTACCCTGCAGGATAGTGCACCGGGGAAAAAGCATACGGCTGTGCTTACTCTCACCAACATGGGCAATTTACCGTTTCAGATACCTGATCTAAAACATGCCGGTTCGCTGGATATGGATATGTTTTGCAGGGCGTTTGGGTTTGGGTTCAGGGAAAACGGTGCGGACGGGTTTATGCAGACCATGGATGAAGTCACCCAAAATATTAAAGAGAATTTGGCTGATTGGGCCGATGTTTCGCTGGACGAATATGGGAAAATTGTTAAGCCCGGAGAGAGCACAACATTGACTCTTCATTTAGTTTTACCCGATAATTCCGATTCTAAAAGGGATTACGCTATAGATCTACGGTTCTGGGATAAAGAGATCTCATTTATTATTAAATCTCATATTGAAAAAAATAAAAAGGGACGTCATGGAAAATAAAAACGATAGTTCTGATCTTCAGCAGACCTTTATGGATAGTTACAAAAGAATGGCTGAAATGTCACTGAACACCATGAAACCATTTATGGAGGGAATGGCTGAGAATATTTCTACGATAAACAAAACCATGTCGGAGGCCGGTTTTCCAAATTTGACAATCCCTTCCATCAATCCGAAAAGCAGTACGTGTTGCCCGCCGGAGACCGAATGTCCGCCTCATTGTATCGCCAATATTACCCGCCATGCTGTGGAGGGAGAGAGGATCGTGGTCTCGTTTTTGGTTCGAAACAGCTGTTCAACAGAAAAGACATACAGAATTGGTGTGCGGGAGCTTAAAGATGAGGATGGAAACATGGCACCATCACAGCCTGCATTGAATAAACAGTCGGTAACACTGGCTCCCGGAAGCCGTGAACGTGTGGCGATGGTTGTTGACTTGAAATCTTTCAAGAGCGGAAGTGTTTATTCTGCTGAAATTGTGTTGAGGGAAAAAGATATCAATCAAAATATCTGTTTCAAACTGGTTGTGAAGGGACATTCCAACCTGGATGAAGTCTCGCCCTATGATGAAAAAAAATACAAACTGAAATGGCAGGACTGGAGATCTCATTACTATTGTGAACCTTCAAAACA
>CAYOLE010000217.1:0-6019 GCA_964404705.1 uncultured Rhodohalobacter sp.
TTATCAGCGACCTGTCAGCGCAATCTGCGTCTTTTGCAGATTTCCTGACAGCGTCTGGATTCCCCTTTCACAGACAGCCTGGCAAAAATCCGGACAACTGCCCAAACGCTGGCAGGAACCGCGGAAAAGCACCGCGGTGCGCTGTCAGGTTTTAGTTTGCGAACAGTTATTCACCATTTTATGCCGCTATTTCCTTAACTTATAGTTTAGTCAATATTCTTACGAACTGTAATTTTCGGAAGATGAAATCTGTGTTACAGGCGTTACGGATTCATGAATCTCACTTTAATAACTTTTGTATTAATAGCTTTTAAATCCATTTCATCTATATCATCCCCGGCAACATCTGATTGTAAATTATTTACTGTATGAATAAACGGTTAACATCCATTCTCCTGCTGCTTTTGATGTTTCTGCCAATTGGGCTGGCGGCTCAACAGGGGGCATCAAGCGCAGGAAAAGTAAATCCTGAAGTAAAACATTCTCAGAATGTGATCCCCGCGGGCAGCTCCGCGCAAGTTGCCGTACTGCTAAATCTTGAAGAGACCTGGCATGTCAACTCAAACCAGCCTTCACAGGATTTCCTGATCGGTACGCAGCTCACAATCACCGATCAGGAACATTTAACCGCTACCGCCTATCAATATCCGCCCTCCAAAGAGTATAATTTTGAGTTCTCCATGGAGCCTGTGGATGTATATGAAGGAGAAGCACCTATTCTGTTCACTTTATATGCCCCGGAGGATACAGAGCCTGGCAGTTATGAGCTCAGCGGTTCGCTCCGGGTGCAGGCTTGTGATAATGAAGTGTGCCTGGCTCCCGTAACTCTTGATATTACCGTTCCGGTGGAAATAACAGCAGCAGGCACCGGCTTTCAGCCGATCAACGCAGAATTTTTTGAAGGCGTGGAGACCGCCAGGGGATCCATTACCGATGCCCTCACGGCACGCGGCGGCGGAGAAATTGCTGCACTCTTCGATACGCTCGGCCTTTTCTGGGCTTTTGCCGGTATTTTTTTGATCGGCCTGGCTCTGAATCTCACACCCTGTGTGTACCCGATGCTATCTGTAACGGTTTCACTTTTTGGCAGCAGAACAGCGGAGGAAAGCAGGCTTGGCAGCTCCTTTTTTATGGCTTTCGTCTACGTGATGGGAATTGTATTCATGTACAGTGTTCTTGGCGTGGCCGCAGCTTTTACAGGTGCACTGTTTGGCAGCTGGCTGCAAAGTCCGGTTGTTTTGGCAGGTATTGGTATTTTGATTTTTGCCCTTGCACTCAGCATGTTTGGTTTGTATGAGCTGCAACCTCCCTCCTCCTGGATGCAGTCACTCAGCGGCACTCAGCGAAAAACGGGAGGTGTTGTGGGTCACTTCTTTTCCGGCCTGGTGGTAGGTGTCTTTGCCGCCCCATGTATCGGTCCGCCAATTATCGCCCTGCTTGCCTTTGTCGGTTCCCAGGGTGATCCTCTGTTTGGTTTCACCATCTTTTTTGTGATGGCATTCGGGCTCGGTTTCCCTTACCTCATTCTGGGCACTTTCAGCGGACTGCTTTCAAAAATGCCGAAATCAGGCACATGGATGGTATGGGTCAAAAAAGTATTTGGAGTGGTACTGGTGGGTGTGGCTCTTTTTTATCTGGCCCTCGCGTTTTTCCCCGCCTATTCCTTCCATGTGATCATCGTTACAGTGATAATCGGCGGAATCTACCTCGGTTTTCTTGAATCATCAGGAAGAGGTGTGAAAACGTTCACCCGCATCAAATGGGGTTTTGGGGCAGCCGCTCTCGTTTTGGGGGCAATGATGATCATGAACCTTCAAAAAGACGGAATTGAATGGGAAATGTACAGCGATGAAAGATTTGCTGAAGCGATTGAGAACAATCAGCCCATCATGATGGATTTTTACGCTGACTGGTGCATCCCCTGCCTCGAGCTGGAGCGATCCACATTCACCGACAGCGATGTAATTGATGCCACGCAGGAATTCAAGCGTTTTAAGGTTGACATGACCCAATACGAATCAGAAGATTCGCGAGAACTTCGAAACCGGTTTGAGATAGCCGGTGTACCTACGATCGTATTTATCGGGCCTGATGGAGAAGAGATCACGGATGCACGCGTGGTTGGGTACTTACGGGCTGACCGCTTCCTTGAACGCGTTAATATGCTGCGCGAAGTTTCTGATGTGGAGATGGCACTGATGGAGTGATGTTACAGTAGATACGACCGGGACCAGCTGCGCTGCTTGCTTTCTCACCTCTACATGGTGTGTACCTATGATACTTACAGAATTGGGTGCCCCATTCCCGGGATAAATTCCCCGTTTTAAAAAACAAGTCTTCCGATGCGGATTTGGGACGGTGTAAATTTTAACTATGGTTCCATAAATACGTAACAACCGGCTTCATTTTATCTGTAAACAATTATCTGCAGATGCTAATGTCTCTTTTTACAATGAGGCTGTCTAAAAACAGAGTCATGTGAAGGGTTAAATGAGTTAGTTACGTTTTTTACAACAAATAAAATCTGATAGAGATTTCTCACACTTTTCGCTTAATGAAGTAAGGAGTGCCTAAAAAATATCTGTTCGGAAAATTTAACCCAATTAGAAATAGATATGAACTATCAGATTTTTTTCACAACTGCCATTTCTGTTTTGCTACTCTTTACTTCTGCAGGGTTTGCACAAGGTTCGGACCGGACCGGTCAATCGAATAATAATGATGTAACAGTGAATTCAATTACATCAACAGATGGAACAGAAATCTCATTTGAAAAAACCGGGGATGGAGAACCGGTAGTACTTGTGCACGGTACCGGAGGTAATCATAAATTTTGGGAAACCACCGGTGTCACCCAGGCTTTAAAAGAAGAATATTCGATCTATACAGTTGAACGGCGTGGCCGTGGTCTCAGTGGAGACACCCAGTCATATGAATTGGAACTTGAAGCCATCGATATAGCTGCTGTAATAGAATCAATCGATGAACCGGTAACGCTGATTGGTCACTCGTATGGTGCACTGTGTGCTTTAGAAACTGCATTACAAACAGACAATATTCACACTCTTATTTTATATGAACCTCCATTTACCGAAGAAAATGGCTATCCGCCTCTCGAAGAGTTAGTAAACGTCATAAAACCAATGATTGAAGACGGAGAGGATGAGCAGGCGATGATAATTGCATTAAGCGCCGTGGGACTGCCGCAATCGCATCTTGACGAATATCAAGCCACACCGGAGTGGCAAGGAGTAGTGGATACAGCCCCTACGTTGCCTCGAGAGTATGAAGAGATAATCGGCTACGATTTTGATGCTTCCCGATTTGAAGAGATAAACATTCCAACACTGCTGTTATACGGAACCGAAAGTCCTCAACGACTCAAAGATGCATCAAAAACAATTGAAGATGCACTTCCAAACAGCAACATGATTTCCCTGGAGGGAGCCGCTCATTTTGCCATGATAACAGATACAGGCCATTTTATTGAAAAGTTATTGGAAACCATCCCTTCTCACGATCATTAACCCGATGGAAAACTACAGTCCAATGCTCAAATCTAATCTGTTTTTGAACAACTATCCCGATTTCATCAGTTATACCGTCGCGTTTTCTGACGAAAATATGATGCGGGCGTAATAACCATCAGATAAAAAATTAAATATGAGGTAAACATGACATCACACAATGCAAAGATCTATGAAGAATGGCGCAACAATGAAAACCGGATCCAGGATGGTAAACTATGAGCGACAAATTAGTAAATATTGAAGATGAGAAATACAAATTTTACAAGATTACATGTTAGAAGAAACTTTAAAAAATTACACATCAGCAGAGAAAATTAATTCTCGTAAAACTGTCTGTATTATCGGAGCAGGGGTTGCCGGGTTAGTGAGTGCGAAAGTGCTTAAGAACGACGGATTCAACGTTACCGTCTTCGAAAAAGAGTCAACGATCGGTGGCGTATGGGCTAAATCACGTGCTTATCCCGGACTTCGCTCCAATAACCCGAAAGAGGCTTATGCCTTTTCCGATTTCGATTACCCGCAATCGGCCGATGAATTTCCAACGGCGGGACAAATTCGCAGCTACCTGGAATCATATAGCGATCATTTTGACCTTAATTCCCATATTCGCCTGGAGACCGAAGTACTTTCGGTTTCACGCCGCAGTAATACATCTGCCGATTCTCATCCTGGCTTCAGGGTGAAAGTCAGGCCTGCAAATAAATCCACAGAGGCCAAAGTTTATATCTTCAATTTTGTTGTTATCTGTAATGGGGTCTTTTCAGAACCTTATATTCCGGACTTTGAAGGAATGGATAAATTTGATGGAACATTGCTTCATTCGAGTCAGTTTACCGACAGAGAAATTGTGAAGAAGAAACAGGTTGTTGTCGTTGGTGCCGGGAAATCTGCCCTCGACTGCGCAACCTTTGCTGCGGAGCAAGCAGAATCAACCACACTTGTATTTCGAAAGCCGCACTGGATGATCCCCCGGTACTTTGGCCAAACGCGGGTTGATCACGTATTGTTTAACCGCTTCTCCGAAAAAATTTTTCCCGCCTATCATAACGCTTCAAAAACCGAAAAAGCAGTACGCACGCTGGCATCGCCGTTTTTATGGTTGTGGCGTAGACTTGTAAGCAAAATTGTAAAGCTACAAAGCGAAATGCCTGATCAAATGGTACCCGAGGTGCCCGTTACGTCCGGAATAGAAAATAATGGCATCGGTACAGAATTTTATCAGGTGCTGAAAAAGGGACGGGTTGAAATCCGTCGTGCCCGCATTACATCCTTCCTGGATAACAAAAAGATACAACTCGAGACAGGCAAACAGATTGAAGCTGATATTGTCATTTTTGCCACAGGCTGGAATCAGGATATCTCTTTCATTGATCCGGAACTTAAATTAAAAATCAGGCAAAACGGCTGGTTTCAGCTCTATCGGCACATCCTGCCTCCAAAGGAACCTCATCTGGGATTTGTCGGATATGCTTCCTCGGGTAATGCTCCGCTTACCTCAGAGATTTCTGCCCACTGGCTCTCCCAGCATTTCAGAGGGGAGCTATCTCTGCCGGATGTGTCGGGGATGAACAAAGAGATCGATAAGGTCCGGAGCTGGACTCAACAGGTCTTCCCACGGCGCAATGGTGGTTATTTTATAGGGGCATATATTGGCAGTTATATCGATGAACTTTTGAATGATATGGGATTGGATACCAGGCGTACAGACAGTTTTTTTGACGAATACTGGGGAGCCGTATGGGGAAACCGATATCGGGGAATAGATGAAGAGAGAAAACGACTTCGTAAGAAGGATAAGATTATGACTTGAGTTTTTTAGGGGTAGTAACTATTGAAAATATGTTCCAGGGTTGCAAGACCGGGTTTGGAATCAAAGCCTCAATACCATCCTGAATGTGATGACCGAGCTTCAGCAGGAACATTCCCTTCACTTTGATAAGCAACAAATTTCTTGAATGATAGTCATCAATATGCAGGGAAACATGTTTCAGTTGTTATTGAAATGTGGTGATTTCATTGATTCATACCCGTTATTCAATTCCCACCCTATCCCTGCGTTAGCAGCACTAAACTATCTTTTAATGCGCCCAGCGAGTGTGTTAAATTGGCGGGAATGTCCACTTCATCATACTGTTTTAATCGTATATCCTGTCTCTCTTTGTGATAGATCAGATCTCCCTCGAGAACAAGCAATTTTGTTGGGTGTTTGGCTTTGTGATCTACCAGCTTCATGCCTTTTTTAAATCCAAAAAGTAAAACCTTGAATTTATCACCGATATGAAAGGATTTCGCGATCGGCTTGTCAGAAGTTTCTAATTGTTCCTTTATCTCTTTGATTGTCATGGCGATCTGGATT
This sequence comes from uncultured Rhodohalobacter sp., assembly GCA_964404705.1. Lineage (GTDB taxonomy): Bacteria > Bacteroidota > Rhodothermia > Balneolales > Balneolaceae > SW132. Next base: position 5,887 of record CAYOLE010000217.1, read on the forward strand.
CGTTTCTGTTAAATATCAAAAGTTCTCAGCTATCATTATATAACTAAAATAATGGAAACCAAAGAGATTCACTGAACATAGAAAAATCAAATTGGCGGAGAAAGAATTACTATTTTACTCACTTCCATGAAAT
>CAYOLE010000218.1:0-1378 GCA_964404705.1 uncultured Rhodohalobacter sp.
TGTAAGCCAGACTTATAATACCACCGGATTTTTAACTAATCCCACAGAGTTTATCCGGAGTGCCGACTTTACAAATGCTCAGTATCTGTCAGATCATTATGTTGAGAATGGATCTTTCCTGAGACTGGATAACATATCATTAGGTTACAATTTTGATAATCTGTTTGATGCTGTCTCTTCAATGAGAGTGTCAGCCACGGTTCAAAACGTATTTACTCTCACAGAGTACAGCGGTCAGGATCCGGAAGTGTTTGGAGGTATAGACTACAATCTCTATCCGCGGCCGCGAACATTTGTGTTGGGTCTTAATCTCAACTTTTAACTAAAAAATCTTAAAAGAGAAGATTATGTTGAACAAAGAACTTAGAATAATAGCATTTGTAATACTTGCTTTTACAGTTGTGTTCGCAACCGTTTCGTGTGTAGATAGTCTGAATACCACGCCGATTGATGACAGTGTTGTCACCTCTGTAGACGTATATGATACTCCTGATGATTTCCGTCAGGTTTTAGCAAAATTGTATTCCGGATTTGCTGCAACCGGTCAGCAGGGCCCGGCCGGCATGCCAGACATTCAGGGAATTGATGAAGGTTTTTCGAGTTATATCCGTCAGCTCTGGGTTCACCAAACGCTGCCAACCGACGAAGCGGTGGTTGCGTGGAACGATCCCGGCCTGCCGGAATTTAATTTCCAGGCATGGGGAGCATCCAACGACTTCGTGATGGGAATGTACAGCCGGATATTTTATGAAATAACCCTTACCAATGAATTTATCCGCGAAACTCAGCAGCGCAATGAAGATGTGATAAGAGGATATGAAGCAGAGGCCCGTTTCCTCCGCGCACTAAGTTACTGGCACGCGCTCGACATGTTTGGAGGCAATGTACCGTTTGTGACTGAAGCTGATCCGATTGGGGCCTATATGCCTAACCCAACGACACCCAATGATTTGTTTGAATATATCGAAAGCGAATTGCTCGATATAGCCGGAACCCTGCCCGCCCCAAGGCAAAATGAATACGGCAGAGCCGATCGCGGAGCCGCCTGGACCCTTCTCGCCAAGCTCTATCTGAACGCCGAAGTATATACCGGTCAAAACCGGTACACCGATGCATTGGAATATTCACAACGGGTGATTGATGACGGCGCATATTCACTTACCGATAACTACGAACACCTTTTCCTGGCCGACAACGATCGCTCTGAAGTAACCAGCGAAATTATCTTTCCTATCCGGTTTGATGGAGACAACCTCCAGACGTTTGGCGGTACAAACTTCATAATTCACGCAGCAGTCGGCGGAGATATGAGCGCAAGTTCATTTGGAATAGATGGCGGCTGGGCCGGCCACAGGGTAACGCCCGAATTTGTATCTAT
>CAYOLE010000218.1:1478-5981 GCA_964404705.1 uncultured Rhodohalobacter sp.
TTGGAATAGATGGCGGCTGGGCCGGCCACAGGGTAACGCCCGAATTTGTATCTATCTTTGATGAAGATGAAGATGAAGATGGCAGAGCCATGTTCTTCACCGACGGACAAACCCTTGAAGTAGAGGATTATCGGGATTTCAATGACGGATATGCGGTAACCAAGTGGAAAAATGTAACCCACACCGGTGAACCCGGCAAACGGCTCGAATATGCCGATACTGATTTTCCGATGTTCCGCCTGGCGGATGTTTACCTGATCTATGCGGAGGCAACTGCTCGTGGTGCATCAGGCAGCGACATGAGCAGAGCGGTTGATCTTGTAAACGAGCTCAGAGAACGGGCGGATGGAAGCAATGCGGCCAACATCACACAAGAAGATCTGAGCCCCGAATTTATTCTTGATGAGCGGGCCAGGGAACTTTACTGGGAAGCGCATCGCCGCACAGATCTTCGACGTTTTGGCAGATTTACAGGTGGTGATTATGTATGGTCGTGGAAGGGAAATCAACAGCAGGGGGCCGGAACAGATTCAAGGTATGAAATCTTTCCTATTCCTTCATCTGATATCAATTCCAACCTGAATCTGACTCAGAATCCGGGCTATTAACCTTTTTAAATAAATGATGTATAAAGCCATGAAAAAAATTCAATTCTCAATAATAGTTGCAGGCCTTCTGGTCTTCACTGCATGTGAAGATCCGGTTGGTCCGACTGTGCAGACCGACGGGAATGCACCCGTATTGACCTCCCACAGTGGAGGCGAAAGTTACGAACTCAATGAAGACCAGGCCGATGAGGAACTGTTTACCCTATCATGGGAAGCTCCAGATTTCGGTTTTCCGGCAGCCATAACGTATTACATAGAAATGGATGTAGATGAATCAGACTTCGAAGAACCTGTTACCCTTGCGGAAACCAATCAGAATTCTGTTTCATTAACAGTTTCGCAGGTAAACTCAAGGCTAATATCGGCCGGAGTACCCGCCGGTATCGAATCGGAAATACCGATGAGAATTCGTGCTCACATCAACGATTCGGTTGCCGATCGAATCTCTGAAACATTCGTTTTTGGACTTACACCATACGAATTAACAATAGAGTTCGATGAAATATATGTACCGGGAAGCTATCAGGCAGCAAGTGGATATACCAACGACTGGTCACCGGCCGATGCTCCGCCGCTGACTTCAGAAGGCAACGATCAATATGAAGGGTATGTTTATTTTGCTGATGATGGATTCCAGTTTAAGTTCACAGATGAACGTACCTGGGATCTCAACTGGGGCGATGATGATGCCGACGGCACATTGCAACAAGATGGGGCCAATATCGACATGGAAAACGCGGGATACTACAAGATAAATGTAGACCTGGATAACCTGACGTATGAGTATCTTCGAACCGAATGGGGTTTGATTGGTGATGCAACAGCCGATGGCTGGGATGCCGACCAGGATATGGAATACGATCCTGAGGATAAAGTATGGAGAATCACTACTGACCTGACAGCCGGAGAAATCAAGTTCCGTGCCAACGATGACTGGGATCTTGATTATGGAGATGATAACGGAGATGGGACTCTTCAGCAAGGTGGTGCAAACATCGCTGTTGAGGAAGCCGGCAACTACACGGTTGAGCTTAATCTTAGTGAATATCCATATTCATATACTTTAAATCAGAATTAAACCCAAATCCACAAATCTACAAATCTACGAAGTCCGTTCTGAAGCAATTCGGTTCGGGCTTTTTTTATGAGATATGAGATGTGAGACGTAAGATGTGAGAGGGTGTCTATTGTCAATTTGAATTAGCTTGACCGAAGTCGCCACTGCAATAGACTAACCACACTAAAACTGACACACTGAAGAGTCACCTCTCCCCTTTCATTTTATATTCAAAGGTTTTCCGGGTAATTGATTCAGAAGCATCATCATCCATAAAGGAAGGATCGTCAAACAATTCCTCAGCCGACATCTTCTGGATCTTTGTTATTTCTTTCTGAACTTTAGAAATTAATTTCATATAGCGCTGACGTTCTTCCGGTTCACCCTGTTTAATCCTTTCAGAAAGTTCCGCCCGCTTACGCTCATAAAAATGAAGCCGCAGGGATTTCATCGCCGATTTGGCACTTTTGTATGGAAACTTATCTTTTCGGAACTCGTTGCCAGTGGCCTTTGCGTGATTCTCGCTTACAGAGTGCCGTTCAATTAAAATATCACTAAGCAGGGACGGAAACGGGGGTTCACGGTGGGAATAGTGATCCACAGATATCTCTTTTTCTTTTACATAACGCGTGAGGATGTCTTCATAAAAATCCCGCAGCTGCTCATCCTCAAATTGATCTGCCCCGATGTTATGACCTATATATTTTTGCATTTTCGGGCCAAATACAAGGAGTAACCGGATCACTTCTTTCTCGTAAAAAGGTCTCTTTTTCTGCCCGGCGGGTCTCCGCTCCGTCTCACCTGCAGAAGGTGGATCTGGACGTGGATCATTTTCTCCGGACCGGGCAGATAGTTCTTCTCTTCGTTTTGATCGAGAATCGGCTTTTCTCTTTTCCGCGAGATACTTTTCCAGCTGATCAAATAGTTCACGGTCACTGCCTTTTCGGTATTTCTGCGTTTGCTGATGGAGGTGCTGTACATAGACCTGCCGCTGAATTTCGTCAGGAATTTCCGCTATTTGTTCAAGCACGGTGTTGATTATTCGCGCACGATCGCCGGGTTTGTCGATCGATCCCGATTGTTCTGCTTTATGGATTGTAAAAGTGACAAAGTCTTCGGCTTTATCATTTTTCAATTCATAGAATGATTCTTTTCCAAATTGCTTCACAAACGAATCGGGATCTTCCCCATCAGGCAGTTCCAGCAGATTCACTTCCATTCCTTCGCGAAGAGCAATCCTGAGACCTCGCTCCATAGCGTTTTGCCCGGCTTCATCAGCATCATAAATCATAATAATGCGTTTACCGTAGCGCTGAAGAATGTTGATCTGCCTGGATGTTAGAGAAGTGCCGCTTGATGCCACCACATTTTTAATCCCATGTTGATGCAGTGTTATCACATCGGTATATCCCTCAACAAGAATAACTTCTTCCTCTTTGCGAATATCATTTTTGGCGAAATTAACACCGTAAACCACTTCACTTTTGTTGTAGACGGCGGTCTGGGCAGAGTTTACGTACTTGGCTGTTTTTTTATTCTCGTTTAATATACGCCCTGCAAACGCAATCACCTTTCCTGCAGGATTAAAAATCGGGAACATCAGGCGATCGCGAAATGTATCAAAAAAACCATCTCCCCGATTGCTCGGTTTGATCAGATCAGCGCTCCCAAGATATTCCTCTTTCAACCCTTCTTTTTTTGCTGATGACAGAAGAGCATCTCCCCTGCCTGGTGCATATCCCAGGCCAAACATCCGGATGATTTTTTCGTCATACCCGCGATTTTTCAGATATTCTCTGGCTTTTGCGGCATCATCGCTTTCATGCAGCTGCCGGTGAAAGTAAAGTCCGGCAAATTTAAGGGCGTGAAAAATTCCCTCCCTTAAATTTGTATCCTCTTCATGCTGTTCTTGATCCTCATACTGAGGCAAATCTATTCCATATCGCTCAGCGAGCGATCGCATCGCTTCCGGAAAACTGATCCCCTCCATTTCCATAATAAAACTGTAAACATCACCACTTTCACCGCAACCAAAGCATTTATAAATCCCCAGGCGGGGTGTTACATGAAAAGATGGCGTTTTTTCATCATGAAACGGGCACAGACCGGCAAAACCATTTCCCGATTTCTTTAACCGTACGTAGTCTCCCACAACTTCAACGATATCGGCGGCATCGCGAATCTCCTCTTTTTTATCGTCGGTTAGCATAAGGATTGATTAGAAAACAGTTTTAGATAATGGAGTAATTGGTGATAAACTTAACAAAAATTGTGGCTGATTAGTACAATTAAAAACGCGGCGTATGTAAAATTTCCCTCACACAATATGCATTCTAAATATAATGCTGAGTTAAATTACAATTCGTCTTCGTTCAAATTAAATGTTCAGGATCCAGGTATCCGCAGATTAATACTGCTCAATTCCCTTACACTCTGTGTAAATCTGCGTATTCATCCGCGAAACACTGCGAGAAATAGGAGGCTAAATTCAGTACACACCCAACATCCACTAAACACACTCCTAATGCAGTCAAATCAAGCCAGGTTAAACGTTTGAATAGTTCTGATGCAGACTATATCATTTCGGATTAAAAAAAGTATGTTAAAAATAACTCTGTGTTGAAAATGCGATATTCTTGTTCTTTAGGGTCCAAATGATAAGAAGACACTGGGTGAACCTGAGTTATTCAGAACAGGATTGATCTGTTTTTGCAGTCATTAAGCTCATGAAGGCACTCCGTTTTTACATGTACAGCTATTTGTCATTTTTTCATTTTTACGGGACTTGAAGGGTTGGCAAATCTATTGAAGGAAGGGTATATTCCACCGACAGAATTT
>CAYOLE010000219.1:0-5966 GCA_964404705.1 uncultured Rhodohalobacter sp.
TGCCTTTGGCATAACCAACTGAACTACCGGACCAATATGTCAATAAATATCTTGCATGTCGCGGATGTCACATTCAACTCATCGCCTGCCGAGCAGCGCGTTCCCCTGAAGGGATGCCTCGGCATAACCAACTGAACTACCGGACCAAAAATACATCAATAATTTCAAAAAAAGTCTTGTGACTGCTTCTACCAGATCAAATTTAGATGTCTAAAATTCATCAATTTTTGATAGACTTAAATATAGCACCGTATGGAGTACGATGTCAAGAGATCTGAAAAAATGTCTTTAAAATAAACAAGGAGCGCAAAATCAATTGCGCCCCTCTTATCGGGATGGTGATGGGAGGTACATTTTAAATTATAGTTTGAAGGGCTTCAGAAATTTCTTTCCCTGTCGGATTTTCATTACTTTTAAATCTTCTTACCAGGTTTCCGTTCCGATCGATAAGAAATTTCTCAAAGTTCCAGTTTATTTCACCGGTAAAATCCGGGTTATCACTATTGGTTAATTGGTCAAATAGTGGGTGTATATCATCTCCTTTTACAGAAACTTTTGAAAATAGAGGAAAACTAACACCATAATTAACCTCACAAAATTCCATTATTTCTTCATCTGAGCCGGGTTCTTGTCCTCCAAAATTATTTGCGGGAAACCCTAAAACTACAAAGCCTTCATCGCTGTAAGTTTCATATATTTTTTGCAAATCTTTAAATTGAGGGGTAAAACCACATTCTGAAGCGGTGTTCACAATCATTAATACATTTCCTTTATAAGGCTTAAGTGTTGTATGTTCACCCTTTATTGTTGTTAAATTTATATCAAAAATATTCTCTTTATCTGTCGAAATAAGAGGCGTTAATAATAAGGGAATTAATGTGAATATTTTTAATTTCATACCGTTGAGTAATTACTTCCTTGATTAACGCATAAATATAACATTTTCATTCCTGCAACTTTGAATAAAATACTTACAGCTCTACTCCTGGTTATTTTTTTATCTCCCACGTTAGTGAGCGCACAAATGTTTACTGTTGGCGACTCAGAAGAAAGAACGGAAAGAAGGGTAGGAGTTTACAGTACATTTGGATTAAGTTGGGAATTGGCTGATTTTGATTTTACAGGCGAGGGTGTTTCTCCTGAGAATAGGGCTGATTTTGAGAATAGCATTATTCGATTCAGGCTTGAAAATCCGGGTTTACATATTTCTACCGGGTTCGGTGGTTCAGTTACCGGAATGAACGACCAGGGATACTTGAATATCAATGCTCTTATTTATAATGATCTGGCACTCATTCGCTCTCCACGATTTATTCTTGCCATGCCAATTCAACTTACCACAGATTTAAAAAGTGTTACGATTAATCAATCCAATAATACTTTTCAGCAAAGTTCATTTGTTATTGGAACAGGTGCCAGTCTCCGGTACAGAATTAATCAACGTGTGGATTTTTCTCTAAGGGCCATCCCGAACATCGGTTTTAGCTTCTCACAGGGAGCACTGTTTGGCGGACGTCTTTTTACCACAACATCAGCAGGGCGACTATATTTTAATGAAGTAATCGGATCAAACTCCCTGGTTTTTGGATATGATTTTGATTTCAGAGATTACAATATTGAAGGCGCTGATAACGACTACAGATTTTTATCACATTCATTTACATTAGGTATTGCTTTTTAAAAAATGAAAACAGAAAAACTTATTCTGGAGCTTGAAAATCTCTGTGAAAAACTGGGGTATCTTATCAGAAAAGAGAGGGGGAGCTTTCGTGGAGATCAATGCATTATTGAAGGAGAAAAACTAATCGTGATTAACAAAAATAAACCACCGGTTTCCCAAGCTGGTATTTTAGCAAGAGTACTTCAAAATAATCAGGCTGAAGATATATTTATTAAACCGGCTGTTAGAAAAGAGCTGGAAGATCTGTGGGTAACAATAGATCGATTTAAGGAACCTGTAGAGGATAATTAACCAATGATGAAATGTACATTTTTGGGAACCGGTACATCAATGGGAGTGCCCGTTGCTGGTGGTTTTGGGAGTGAGCGGATAAATGGAGATCCTCGAAATCAGCGGTATCGCTGTTCTGTCTGGCTCCAAACAGGTGAAACATCGTTAATTATCGATACAGGCCCTGAGTTTAGATTGCAATCTATTCGTTCCGGTATAAAAAAAATCGACTTATTGCTTATAACTCATGAACATATGGATCATATCGCCGGCCTTGATGATCTGCGTGTGTATAACTATGTTCAAAGATCGAAAATCCCCTTATATACATCTTCCCGCGCAGCTAATTCCATTCGCGAACGTTTCAGTTATATGTTTGGTCCTGATAAATATCCCGGCTCTACAAGCGTTGATATTGTTGAAACAGATCAGCCGTTTACTTTTAATGAATTGAAGATTTCACCCTTAACGTACAGTCACGGTCTGATTGATGTTCAGGGATATAGAGTGGGAGATTTTTCATATATGACTGATGTAAAATCGGTACCCGAAGAAACGAAAGAGAAGATTAAGGGAAGTAAGGTTCTGGTTTTAAGCGGACTGAGATGGGGCCCTGAACATCCTACTCATTTAACCATTCCCGAAGCAGTTGATTTTGCAAACAACCTCAACATTCCGAAGACTTATCTCATCCATATGAATTCGTATGTGAATCATCAAACCACTAATGAGAAACTGCCGAAGCATGTTCAGCTGGCATATGATATGCTGGAAATTACTATTCCCGATTAGAACTGATTTACTTTAGTAAGGGTAAAACTAAATGTAGAACCCTCCTTACTGCTTTCTATTGACAATGATTCACCATGAGCCTCAATAATATGCTTTACAATAGAAAGACCAAGTCCCGTCCCCCCTTTTTCTCTTGATCGAGATTTATCTACCCGGAAAAACCGTTCTGTAACCCTGGGGATATCTTTTGGATCAATTCCCATACCTGTATCTTTCACATACAGTCTTACTTTGTCTGAACTATTCGTTAAAGGTTTAATACTTATTTCAACCCTGCCTCCCCGGATATTATACTTTACTGCATTTTCAACAAGGTTAATTAACACCTGTTTAATTTGGTTTCTGTCAGCTCTTATTTGAAGGTTTTTATCAAATGGCTCTACCTGAATGGCAACATTTTCTTTTTGTGATTTATACTGCAAATGCTCTGCCACATCCAAAACAAGATCGTGCAAATAAATTTCCTGCATGGAAGATTTGAGTTCTCCCGTTTCAAGCCTTGAAATCTCCATTAAATCTTTCGTGAGATATGTCAGGCGATTAACATTTTTCATCGCTTTCTGCAGGAATAACTCATTTACTTCCGGATCTGCCAGTGCCCCGTTTAGTAACGTTTCAATAAACCCTTGTATAGCAAAAATCGGGGTTTTCAGCTCGTGAGATATATCTCCAATAAACTCTTTCCGGTAGTTTTCAATTTTATTTAACCTCAGTATTTCTTTTTCTACCGTCTTACTGGAAATGATTAATCTTTTTGTAAGTATATCCAATTCATCTCTGCTGCGAATATCAACATTGTTATACTCCTCAAAAATTTTTCTTGATATATTTTTAGCAATTTGGTGCAGAGTGTCAACTCTTTGCTTGTACAAATATAAGATCCATAAGTAGAGAAACAAGCCTACTATAAAAGCTCCCCCAAATGCATATACAATATTTAAATGCCAGCTCAGATCAGAAGTAAAATAAAGCAGACCATACATAACAAGAAAGGCTACAATACAACCAGGAACTGCTGATTTTAAAGCAATTCTGGAACTAAATACCCCGGAAATTTTACTGCTGCTCATTCTTTAAATCTATAACCTACACCCTTTACGGTTTCAATATAGTGATCCCCAAGTTTTTCCCTGATCTTTCTCACATGTACATCCACTGTACGATCCACTACATAGATATTATCTCCCCATACTTTATTGAGCAGTGTTTGTCTGTCGCGTACCTTTCCTTTTCTTCCCGCCAAATAATAAAGCAACTCAAACTCTTTACGGGGAAGCTGGAACTCCTCGTCGCCCCGCGTTACTATATATCGGTCTCTGTCTATTTCAAGATCGTGAACGTTTAAACAGTTTATATCTTCTTCCGTTTCAATGAATCTTCGAAGAACAGCTTTTATTCTGGAAATCAGCTTTGTAGTGCTAATCGGTTTTGTGATATAATCATCTGCCCCTAAATCCAAACTTTCTACTTCGGTTTTTTCATCGCCGCGCGCTGTTAAAAATATTATCGGTATGTGGCGAAGTTCAGAATCCGAACGCATTTTCTGGCAAACTTCTAAACCGTCCATCTTTGGCATCATAATATCGAGTAAGATAAGGTCTGGATTAAGTTCTTTTGCCGTCTCGATAGCCTCTACACCGTTTTCGGCTTTTAATACTTTAAAACCTTCTTTTTTAAGATTGTATTCAATCAGATCTAAAAGATCCTGTTCGTCGTCTACTACTAAGATTGTGTGTGTTGACAAAATATAGGGTTTGATTGATACTAAATTAATGCAGCACTCCCCAATGATAATATTTTATTGTTAACAAACTATTACCTTTTCATTTCACTAAGCGCACGTTTTACAATATCAGATACCCCGGTTTTTGGGTCTTCCGATATAATTGAAGACACTATTTTCTGTGCATCCGTTTTTCTGAAGCCCAGTGCAAGCAGTGCAGAAATCGATTCTTCTTTTCTGTCGAGCGTTTTTCCGTCTTTGGAAACAATAGATGGTTCCGATTCATCAAACAGTTTATCCTTCAGTTCTAACACCATTCGCTGCGCTGTTTTTTTACCTATACCAGATATGCCGGAAAGTGCAGAGGTGTTTTGTGTTACAATAGCCTCTATCAATTCCGGGGCAGGCATTCCACTTAAAATGGTGAGTCCAAGCTTTGGGCCTATTCCCTTAACGGTAATCAGCCGTTCAAATAGATTTTTTTCTTTACGAGATGAAAATCCAAACAGACGCTGGTCGCTGTCTGTAATATGGTGATAAATCAGCAGCTTAATATTTTCGCCTGGCTGCGGAAGAGTTTCAAAGGTTTGTGCTGAGATCTCTACCTGGTACCCCACTCCAGCAACATCTATAACAACCTCGTTACTTTCTTTTTGACCTACAGATCCTTTAAGATATGCAATCATGTATTAATGCTTTTTTATTCTGTCCGGATTATCCTGTACAAATGCGGTCCAACTCGATTTTCGATTGTTTTGATGGCTTGCTTTTTTGCCAGTCTTTGATGTGATGTGATTGGTATTGGTAAAATGGCACCAGGCCACTGCCAAAGCATCTGTAGCATCATTTCCCATCTTTTCATCAGGCAGCGTCATCAATCGGTCGAGCATAAATGCAACCTGCTTTTTACTTGCATTTCCATTTCCTGTTATCGCTTTCTTTACTGCTTTTGGATAATATTCCTCCACTGAAAGCGATTGATTGGTAATTGCAAGGATTGCCGCCGCCTGTGCTCTTCCAAGCTTCAGCATAGCAAGCGGATCCACCCCGTAAACCGGTGTTTCAACCGCACACTCATCAGGATGATGCTTTTTTATCAGTTCAGTAATCTCTTCAAAGATATATTGAAGTCGATCGGATTGGCTTTCCATCTTTTCCAATCGTAAAACACCGCATGCTTCAGCTGAATAGGAATTACCATCGATATCTAAAATAGCATAACCCGTGTGGCGTGACCCGGGATCAATGCCAAGAATTTTTCGTGCCATGCTTTCCTATTTTTAATCAATAATGACTTCTACGCATCTACAATTTATTTATTCCTCATCAGCGTAAAGTCGCTTAAGACCGTCAATCATTTCTTCCGATATACCAGATGTAACAAATCCGCCATCATGATACAGATTTTGCATCGTTACTTTTCTGGTCAAATCCGAAAACAATGTTATACAATAATCCGCACATTCATCGGCAGTTGGGTTACCAAGGGGTGCAATTTTT
>CAYOLE010000220.1:0-5955 GCA_964404705.1 uncultured Rhodohalobacter sp.
ATCCAAAAGAGGAAATGTATGGATTGACCAATCAGATGCGCAGATCTGCTTCTTCGGTTCCTTCAAATATTGCAGAAGGATGTGGCAGAAACACACAGTCCCAGTTAGCATATTTTCTAAATATTGGAATGGGTTCAGCCTCAGAGCTTGAATACCAACTCATACTTTCAAAGGATCTTGGATTTATAAACGACCAAATTTTTAAAGAACAAACTCACCAGGTGACGGAAATAAAGCGGATGCTTACTTCATTGTACCAAAAAGTCAGTACTGATTAAGCTTTTTGCTATCAGCTGTCAGCTCTCAGCTTTTAGTTTCCCTGACTGGTTCAAGCGTCCGCTTGGACCCAAACTGAAAGCTGAGAGCTGACGGCTGAAACCTATTCCAACACCAGCACCTCATTATCTCCAAATGTATCATAGCTCGAAGTAATGACCTTCTCACCCGGTTCGAGGCCAAATTGCACTTCAAAGTATTCGGGATTCTGACGGCCAAGTTGTATATCTCTGCGGTATGCACGCCCATCCATTTCACTCACAACAAACACCCAGTTTCCTCCAGTTGTCTGATAAAATCCCCCGCGGGGAATCTGAACAGCACTGGCCGACTCACCCAGCTCCAGCCGTATACGAAGAGTTTGTCCCCGACGCAGATTTTGAGGTGCATCACCAGCAAATTCCATATCTACTTCAAACTGTCCATCATTTATTACCGGATAAATCTTTGTAATCACCAGCTCGTGCGACTGACCGTCGAATGTAAACGATCCGTTTAGACCCGGAATAATCCTGGAAAGATGATATTCATCAATCGAAACCCGCACTTTATAGTCATCCAGAATATCAACCTGTCCAATTCTTTCGCCGGATGATATCGATTGTCCCTGGTTAAGTTCAATAGTACTGAGCTGGCCTGAAATGGGTGCCGTAACCGCCAGGTTTTCTAAAATTTGCTGCACTGCATTCAGATTCTCGTACATTCGTTCTTCAGAATTATTCAGTTGCTGTAGCTGAGATATGGTTTGAACCGAATCTTTCTGAAAAGACACATTTGTAAGCTCGTATCGTTTTTTTTGATACTCGTAATTTTCTTTGGTGGATTGAAATTCCTGTTCTGAAATAAGATCGTTCTCAATTAAGCTCATTTGGCGCTCATACTGAGACTTCAATATTTCCATTTGTGATTTTGCATTTGCCAGTTGATCCTGTAGCCTGAGGGTATTTTGTTCCAGGTTCAGCCGGGAATTTCGCACATTATTTATTTGGTCATAAAGTCCGGAGGTTTGCTGCATTACCTGCAGTTGAAGCCCCGAATTGGTGAGGGTTAAAATCGTATCTCCCACTTCAACCAGGGTGCCTGATTCCAAATACACCTGCTGAACAACCCCTCCTTCTATAGCATCCAGATAGATTGTTTGTATAGGCTGAATAGTACCCGTAACCTGTATGAATTCCTGGAACGTATTTTCCTGAACAGTAGACACTGTAACTCTTTCCCGGTCTACATTCAAAGTTGAACGAACATCCATAAATCCGAATGCATATATACTGATTCCGGTGAAAGCCACTATTGCCGCTATAATAAGAACGCGTTTAAACGTCCAGATTTTCTTTTTAATTTTACGATCCATTCCCATTTTGGAGAAAAATCTTTATGTATTTAAAATTTCAGCTTCAGTATCTCCGATAAGATAGATTTTCCAATCAACATTCATAAATAATCAGATTAATTCTGCATTTACTGGTATCTCAATATTTGTGCCAAACCAACCCGATCGTCATTAAAATTAAATTAAGGGTGTATATCAGAAATATATTGTTCACATTGTAACAGCAACTGTACGAAATCGTACAGTTTTATTGATATTTCCACACCCAGAAGTGTTCAAATCATAATATGCTATAACTGGTATAATATTTGAGCTTCATAATTCTGGTTAGGTCTGAACAAATAGGGCAGTTTTAAACTAAAGGAATCAATTTATGAAAAAAACAGGGCGCATACTCGTTGTTGATGATGATTTTGATGTGCTGAATGCAGCACGTCTGTACTTAAAACAGCATATTGAAGAAGTGGATGTTGAGAGTAATCCGAAACTTATTCCTTCACTGTTGAAAGAGTATGACTACGATACGATTCTGCTGGATATGAATTTTCATGAAGATGTTAGCAGTGGAGAAGAAGGTTTTTACTGGCTCGAAAAAATTCTGGAAATGGATCCTGCTATGTCTGTTGTACTCATTACAGCGTATGGTGATGTTGAAAAAGCAGTTCAGGCTGTAAAAAAAGGTGCGAATGATTTTGTACTAAAACCCTGGCAAAATGAAAAACTGTTAACTACTGTTGCTTCTGCCATGAATCTTAGTAAATCGAAAAGGGATTTTCAGCAATTGCGCTCACAACATGTTGCACTCAAAGCGGATATCGAACAGCCTTATCAAAACATCATCGGGAAAAGTCGTGCTATGGAAAAGGTATTTCAGACCATCGAAAAAGTAGCTAAAACCGATGCAAATATTCTGATTACGGGTGATAATGGAACCGGAAAAGAACTGGTGGCAAGAGCATTGCACCGGCGTTCAAACCGAAACGAAAATGCTTTTATCACAGTAGATATGGGGGCACTCCCGGAAAGCCTTTTTGAAAGTGAACTGTTTGGCCATGAAAAAGGAGCTTTTACGGATGCCAGGGAATCAAGAGCGGGACGTTTTGAAATTGCAAATGGCGGAACCCTTTTTCTGGATGAAATTGGGAACTTGCCTGTTCACCTTCAGCCAAAAATACTCTCCGCACTTCAAACTCATGAGATCAGAAGAATTGGATCTAATAAAACAACTAAAATTAATATTCGTCTGATCTGTGCAACCAATTTATCTCTGACACAGATGGTTGAAAGTCAGAAATTCAGACAGGATCTGTTGTATCGAATCAATACCATAGAAATTAACTTACCCCCGCTTCGGGAACGAATAGATGATATCCCCCTGCTTGCAGAACATTTTCTGAAACTTTATCGCACCAAGTACAGAAAAGATATAAAAGGAATTACAAGTCAGGCACTGGATTATCTGAAGGAATATCACTGGCCGGGCAATATCCGGGAGTTGGAACATGCTGTAGAACGTGCAGTGATTATGACGGATGAAAACAAACTCCAGAAAGGTGACTTTCTGCTGACTTCTGCTTCAGACAAGGATTACAAGCTGCCGGTAACCGGTTTAAATCTTGAGGAAATAGAGAAAACAGTCGTCCGGAAAGTAGTGGATAAACACGATGGCAATATCTCACACGCTGCTGATGAATTAGGATTAACACGGGCTTCGCTCTACAGAAGGTTAGAGAAGTATGGGATATAATTGAAAAAAGATGCGAACATATAGGTAGTCCTAAAGGATTATCTTTAAAATTGTACAAGAACTGATTTTATCATTATGAGTTTCTACAAAAATTTTCGATTAGGATTGATTGTCAGAGTTCTTCTGCTGGCAGCAGTTCTATTGTTGTTTTTGTTTTTGATATTGGAAACTCAGTACTACGTTAGTATTTCAATACTTGGATTGGTGATAATCGCCCAAATTGTGTACCTGATAAAATACCTTGAGCGTACCAATGAACTGTTAAATCGGTTTTTGGACGCCATTCAATATTCAGATTTTACGGGATCGTTTAAAAATTACGGAATGGGAAGTAATTTTGATGAATTGAATGAATCCTTTACACGGATCATTGAACGATTCAAATCGGAACGAAGTGAAAAAGAAGAGAGCATTCGTTATTTGGAAACTGTTGTTCAGCATATTGGAATTGGCTTGATTTGTTTTAATGGAAAGGGAGAGGTAGTCCTTATAAATATGGCTGCTAAACGCCTCTTTAATGTAGCAACACTTAGGAAAATTGACTCGCTGAATAACATATCAACATCTCTTTACAAAACTGTTCACAACCTCAAAGGAGGAAATCGCAGCTTGTTTCGAGTTTCAATCCGGAATGAAACTCTTCAACTCGCCATGCATGCAACAGAATTTCGAATGAGGGATGAAGCTTATAAACTGGTTTCATTTCAAAATATTCATACCGAACTGGAAGAAAAAGAGATGGAAGCCTGGCAAAATATTACCCAGGTTTTAGCACATGAAATTATGAATTCAATCACTCCAATCTCATCATTATCGAGCACAGTAAAAATGTTACTGGAAGAGAATTCAAGGCCTTTTGATGACCATGTTGAACTGAATACAGAAACAATTCAGGATGTAACTGAGGCATTAAACACAATTAGTAACCGAAGCCGGGGCCTTATGAGATTTGTGAATTCCTATCGGGATTTCACTCAAATTCCCGAACCGAATATTGAGTTATTTAATGTAAAGAATACATTGGAGCGAACAGTTACACTAATGAAAGCTGAGACAGCCAAACACAATATTGAAATTTCTGTACATGTGGATCCGGAGAGTCTCGAACTCACTGCTGACCCTCTGCTGGTAGAGCAGGCTCTCATCAATCTGATAAAGAATGCTATTCGTGTATTGACAGATCAGATTGGGGGTAAAATTACTCTTAGTAGTAATCTTGATGAAGCAGGGAGAGTATTCATAAAAGTTCAGGATAATGGCCCGGGAATTAAGAAATCAATAAGTGAAAAAATTTTTATTCCATTTTATACCGTTGGAGGCAGCGGACAGAGCAAAGGATCAGGAATTGGACTCAGCCTCTCACGGCAAATCATGCGACTGCACGGGGGGAGTTTAATTTTAGATAACACAAAAGGAAAAGGATCCTCTTTTACAATGCGTTTTTAGAACTCATACTTTACTTTCTGTTTCTGAAGTATTATCCAAAACGATCAGTACACCAATGTTTCAAATCCTGTATTATTAAAATCTTGATATATATTCAGTGAGTCAATTTTCCTAAGTGTTGCTACATTGGAGAGGCGTTGGAACGGTGTTAGTTTATTCTATATATTCAAATCGATTTATTAATTCAAACATTCATGGAGTTATGTATGAGAACTAACAAATTTACGATCGTTACTTTTACTTTTTTGATGCTTCAGATTGGATTATTTAAAACAGATGGATTCGCCCAAAATGAGTCTGAAGTGTCTGATGAAGTTCTTTTGGAACTTTATGCAGGCGCCCGTGTGACAGATGTAGTGGACGGAATGGTTACAGTGGGTTATATGGATGTGGGTGTGATGGATCCAAAGATTGCGCCGCTCTGGAAAGATGTACAGGAGATGAGTCACCGCTTTTCCGGAATTGCCGTGACGGTGCGCTATGGCCCTACAAATCATCCGAAGCATCCGGGATCTGACCTGACAATGCCTGAGAACTATGAAGATTACAGAGAGTGGCGCGGAATGTGGTATAACGAACGTTCAAATGAACCGTTTCATGAATATTTAAAGGAAGGTTCCGTAGTTGTAATCGACAACAAAGATGATAATGATACCGGTTCGGTAGGATCCAAGAATATAATGGACTGGCAAAATAGTGGTTCTGTAGGTGTAGTCTCAGCCGGGGGTATCCGGGATATTGATGAAATAATTCTTCAGAAAAATCCGGTGTATACCAATTATTATGAACGCGGCAGGGGTGAACGGATCGGCAGAAACGAGGTGATCGATGTGCAGCGTCCGGTAGTCGTAGGCGGTGCGTTAATTTATCCGGGTGATATAATCGTTGCAGATTCGGATGGCGTGGTAGTGGTTCCCCGGCGGGTGGCGGTCAGGGTTGGACAGATCGCATACCAGGAACTCGTGGATGATATTGCCGGTCGCCGTGAATTCTACGAGCAAATTGGCCTGCCAATGGATGAAACCGTGAGAATTCGTGAAGAACCTGAAGAATTCTTCGAAAGTCTCGGCCTGCCTCGAAATCCAAATCAGTAACGCGACTAATAGTCAGTTCTGCAAACATAGTGCGATTATTTTTCAGTGCTATGCTCTTT
>CAYOLE010000221.1:0-2799 GCA_964404705.1 uncultured Rhodohalobacter sp.
TATTTGAAAACTCAAATTCTGCTGTTTCCTGGTTTTGCATAATCTCAACAGCTTTCTGGTCTGCAGAATATCGATTGAAAACTGTTAAGACCGCATATACTGGTATTAAATTCCCAGTCAAAACTTTTTCCCCGGTCATCATAATAAATTCTATAAACCATGAAAATATTTTTGAAACCTCTGCTGATTCTTTTAGGAATGATGACTTCGAACAGCGGCATGTATGCCCAACTCTTAACAACTGAACGAATCAATTATTCATTATTCAGGCCCGCAGGATGGTACATATATTATACTGCAAACCTGGCGGTATGAGGAAATAACGTGGAAAACATATATGCAGCAAAATTCCCACAATCATCTGCGAGAATAATGGGATTAGTATAAGAAGAGTGAGCTACGAACAGGGAAGTTATTGTCCTTCAAGCAGATAAGTTGGGGTTTTCTGTCATGACAGCCCTTATACGGGGCTGAGTTGCGGGAGTTTGGCACCTGAGTTCCGCTGAAGACTATTGATCCATCCCTGTCCTGAAGAACTATACTTACCCTGCAAATATTCTATCAGTGATCAGTATCAGAAGTTTGTTTAATGGTTATCCGGCTGCATCCCATAACGGTTTACCAAGGAACCTGGCTATTTTTTCTGCATCCTGACGGATCTGCCGTTTTCCGCCGTGACGCATCACGTTGTAGCGTTTGGTATCCCCCATCACAAAGTTTATCTCATACACATAATATGAGTTTTTATCGCTCCTCACATATTGTGAAAGTAATTGAATAGCATATACATCTTTCAGGTACGGAGCCATATCTGAATTTTTCAACTCAGGATTTTCATCAGGTCCCTGTCTCCCCTTCCAAAACCGACCCGTCATTTTATCAAACACAACCGGAACAGAATTCTTTCTATAAAAGAAAACTCCTGAACCGGCAAATACCAATCCAAATACAGATAAAAATCCAACAGTTTTCATCGCGTCAGGATCTGCAAAATCGATTCCCACAGTTATGAAAAAGAGCGGAAATGCGATACCAGCCAGTATGAATACCAGGCTGAATAATTTACTTTTCCAGGTAGGATGAAATTCCATCCTTGACGGCCCCACCTCCACGAGTTTATGACTCTGAAAGTTACTTCCGCCAGACTTCAGCGCAGTCCACTGAATCTGCTCTGCAAGCGGATCGTTAAAGCGGGAAGCATCAAAAGTAACAGCATTCTTCCCCTGTGTAATATGCTCTTTTAGGTTTTTGAGTTTATCAAGCATAGCCTTTTTTTTAAAATGAGATTTATAATCAATTTACCGGTTGATCTGCCAGACCGGTAATGAAGCGATGTTTTGATTCGAACTAAATGGCAAAAAAAGCCCTCCAGGCAAGTTGTCGGAGGGCTGTGAAGACTATTCCTGAATGTGGTCGTTCATTACATCGTATCCCCGCCACTTATACTCCTCGGCAAGGTTCGTGGCTGCTGGCCAGGCAATTTGGTGTTGATCGCTCGCCACCCACTGTCGCCGGTTCTCCTCTGTATCAAACGATATCAAAATCTGATAGTTAAATTCCGTGGGTTCGGCCTCGATCTCTGTAGCCTCGTCATCCGGATAGAGCCTTAGAAGCTTGGATTCCAAGTATCCCTCCTGTACAGTCATGGCAGGCACATAGATTGAATGGTACATCTCCTCAAATTCACGTGCATTCTCGGCAGAAACAATAAAATCCATCTGAAGAACCATCGCTTTAGGCTCTTTTGGCACCCCCGCAAGAACCGGTACATTTTTCGGCGCATCAGATATACCGATAACAATCATTTCAAGATCCTCAGATCCGTTATTGGTGAAGGAGAGTGTTTCACCGATGAGGCCGTAGAATGCGTCGTCGGTCTGAACCTGGGTCTCTTCTCCGGCCAGTGATACCGTACCCGATCCGTCCATGACGTAATAGACCTCTTCAATTCCTGTGAGCTGATGTGGCCCTGCCGACCCGCCAGCAGGTATTACCACATGATCCACATGGCTCCAACTGGTACTAAATACCGACGGATTCAATATTCGCCGGTAGAGAGCCCCGTCTCCCACATAGGGATGGTTATTATCCTCGAGAGCTCCCCGGTCGATCCTGCCGTTTACAAAAGTCGGAACAGGGTCTTTTACAGCGCCGACACGGTCATCCCCCAGGTCGAATGCATCGCCCTGGCCCTTAACAGTACTTACTGCAAAATTCAGCCATCGGAGCGTATCATCTGTTGCATTGTAAACGCCATGTGACTGTCCCAGTTTGTTCGGTACAGCTACCGGAGCATCTATGGTAGCTGTTCGGCCGTTAATAGTAAATTCGGCTTCACCGTCGAGGACAACATACATCTCCTCAATTGTATGATGAAAATGGTGCCCGATTCCTCCTCCGGGAAATAGCGCACCGGCGTGCAGGTACAGAAAATTTGTTGTCAGGTCCTGCCTTCCAACCAGTTCAGTGAAAGCCATTTGCCCTGCACCGGCATGTACGGACGAAAGCACCCTCAGGTTCTCGGAGTCATTCGAAGCAACCCTTTCACTTATCGATTGGGCTTGGAGTGTTGTAGTGAGTCCTGCCAGCAACAGAAACGCCGGCAGCAGTTTTAGAATAGATCGTATCATAATATCATAATGTATTAGTTTATTGGTTAGGAATCGGGTAGCTAAATCTAAGCTATTTTGAGTATAAATCAATAAAGAGGGGTAAATTATTGGGATCGCTTTCATGCCGGACAGATAGGGGTAGAAAACACAAATATATCTCTTGTATAACTCAATGGAATTACTGATC
>CAYOLE010000221.1:2899-5930 GCA_964404705.1 uncultured Rhodohalobacter sp.
AATTATAAACTTTAAGGTTTAACTCGAGGCCAGTTATTTAGGGGGGCTGGAAGGGCGTTAAAACTCTATCACCACTCCCAAAAGCAATGATGTTTGAGTCGGCCAAATATTTCTGCGTTCAATACCCGGGCTCAAAACACTTCGGATACTCTGGCGGGTACCGGAATCGGTAGGTGGAAATGATGATAATCGAACTTCAGGATCTACACCTGTATAACCTGTTAAAGTCCAGAGATGATTCCCTGAAGCATAGAACCTGAGCTTTTTTACAGAAGCATCTTCAGATAAATTAAAATCATATGCTATTGTTAAATTTTGCAGCCTGAAATAAGTTGCATCCTCAACATAATAATCGCTAAAAAACGGGGCCTCTCTTAATGGAAGCTCCCGGGCACTTTTTACGATATTGTAATTCCCTCCTAATGAAGTGGGGTTTTCATAAAAAAGATTATACGAGTTCACCAAATCGTGTCCAAAAACACCTTGCCAAAACATTTCAATATCCCAATTGTAAAGTTGAAACCTATTATTCAACCCCAGTGTAAAATCAGGAAGCCCATTACCGATTACTTTATTATCATTTTGTGTCAACTCATCACTGGGTACAATTTCGCCATTCGCATTCACAAACTCCCATCTTCCCTCACTGTTAAATCCTGCAAATTCCGGCCCGACAAATTCACCGATTTCGCCCCCTTCAACCACCTGCATCAGAAAAACTGATCCCATTCCCGGAGCGCCGGGTGTCGCGAATTGTAATTCATCAAATTGATATTCACTGTTGGAGAGCGAAACCAACTTCGAGGAACTTGCAGAGTAGAGAAGAGTTGACGTCCATTGGAAATCCTGCAACAGGGGGGTATGATACTCAAAACGCATTTCAACTCCCTTATTTTCTATTTCACCGATATTCACCCATTTTCTATCGATTAAATTAGGAGGTACATCCACAGGGATTTCATATAGCAGATCATTCACCCTGTTATTGAAATAATCTATGGAAAATGCGAGCCGTTTACTTAGAACTCCAATATCCACTCCCAAATTGAGCTCCTTCTTTTCTTCCCATTTTAAATCGGGATTCGAATTGTTTACAACACGTATAGAAGGAACAAATTCACTCCCATTAAAAAAATAGGGGCCGGTACCAAAAGTCAGTTGAGAAATACCATCAAATGGTGCGTCCTGTCCCGTTTTTCCAAATCCAACCCGTGTATAGACCTGATCAAAAAGGGATATATCTATTATTTTCGTCCACTCCATTCCAGCACTGATTCCATAGAAAGTACCCCACTTATTATTCACTCCAAACCTTGTGGATCCTTCACGGCGAAGAATAAAAGTGCCGGAATAGGTTTCATTGTGGGAAATATCAACCTGTCCAAAATAAGCATGGATAGAATTACGGTTGATTCTGTTTTCTACCTCACTTTCTCCATTATCCGGATCGGTCACAGACCCAATACTATTATAGAAAAACTGATCTGATATAAAATTTCTGGCTGATGTAAGTTTTTCAGAGAAATCAGTAGTAAAAGCATTAAAACCTGTTTGTGCAATAAGTTTAGTTCGGTCTGAACCGCCCCTGTATTTGATATTAGATTCAAAAAATTCACTTTGTATTTTACTGTCAGTAAGCAGGGCCAGCCCGTTACTGTCCCCGCCCCGGAAAAGAAGATTTTTTCCATAATATTCACTTCTGCGAAGATCGTCTAATTCACGGGAATAGTTCATTTTTGTACTGAGGCCATCCATCAAATAATCCAGATTATATTGACCGGATAACCGGAATTGCATTTGATGAGTCTCCAGTTCTATATCCGACTGTTCAATCATTGAAACAGGGTTATAAGAATCAAAACTACCGGTTTCAAAATAGTTACCCGCTTCATCTTTGATGGGAGCAGTTGGATTAAATATTGTAGCATAACGGTATATCTCTTCCAATCCGGGGGATGATTCTTCATTTGACAAACTTATGTTGCCATTTAAGAATAACCTTTCATTGAGGGTTTTGTGTGTGAAATTGACCCTTGCCCTTAATTGGTGATTGCCGGAACCTTTTAAAATCGTATTGTTTTTCCGGTGTATACCGGATATACGGTAAGTTGTAGATTCATTCTGTCCGGCTAATACCAGATTATTGAAATGGCTGATCCCGTTTTGAGATATTTCATCCTGCCAGTTTGTCTCAGAACCGAAATCAGACCCCAAAAACGGCACCCCGGATGGATTAAATAAGCGATACTGTTCAGCATTTAACACCTCTATCTGATTTGCTTTGATTGAGGATGAATATGTGCCATGATACCGTACTGTGATCTCCCCGGAAGATGATGGTTCTCCTCTTTTTGTTGTAATTCGAATTACGCCTGCATTTCCTAATACCCCGTAACGTGCTGATGAAGCTGCATCTTTCAATATTTCTATTTGCTGAATATCAAGAGGATCAACCGAATTAAAATTTTTCACGACTACGTCGTCGATCACTATTAATGGAGCAGATGTAGATTCAATAGATGAAATCCCGCGAATTCTCATATCAGTAATTGCATCAGGATCACCGCCGGGCTGGCTAACAATGAGTCCTGGAACCCTGCCCGTTAATAAATCAGGCACTGTCATTATCAAGCCTTTATTAAATTGCTGATCCAGTAAAGTATCACTGGCAGTGCTGTATCTGAATTTCGGCGAGAATATATCTTCAGAGGCTGATTGACAATAAGCAGCGGGGGATGTAATAACAAGGACTATTGTTACTATTAACGTATATAATCCGTAGCAGTTATTCATTACCCCAAATATATTATTTTAATAGATTCTGGGTAATAAATACCTAACACGGCAAATATGCAAGTACTTCTAACTGGTATAAGCAGGAATGTTTGTTCCTGCCGGCATGCGGAGAAACCACCAAAGAGAAATGTTAGCCTCTTCAAGATTGGTATACATTTATTTGCATGTATAATTACGTTCAAATGTATAGTTCAGATCAGAAATGTTGCCCTTATTTGTATACACTCTTTAGCCA
>CAYOLE010000222.1:0-5890 GCA_964404705.1 uncultured Rhodohalobacter sp.
AGTTTCAAACGGAAATGTTGTGGATGTAAAAGGGGATCCCGACGCTCATAACCGTGGCCGTCTCTGTATCAAAGGAATTTTGAACCGTGAGATTCTATATGTAGAAGACCGACTGCTTTACCCGATGATTAGAAAAAACGGCGAGCTCGAGCAGGCCAGCTGGGAAGAGGCTATGGAGCTTGTGGCTAACCGGTTTAGCAGTTCAATTGAGAACAGCGGCCCTGATAGTGTAGCTTATTATGGAAGTGGCCAGCTGTTTACTGAGGAAAGTTACAGTGCCAGTAAACTGTTTAAAGCGGGTATCGGCACCAATAATGTAGATGGCAATCCCCGCCTGTGTATGGCCTCTGCCGCAGCTGGATATACATCCGTTTTTGGCAAGGATGAGCCAATGGGATGCTATGAAGACACTGATCACGCCGATTGTATATTCATTACCGGATCAAACATGGCCGACTGTCACCCAATTGTGTGGGAACGGGTTCTGGACCGAAAACGCTCCAATCCGGATACCACAATCATTGTAGTGGATCCGCGAAGAACCCGAACAGCTAAAAAGGCAGACCTCTTTCTGCAGATAAGACCTGGTACCGATGTGGCGCTTTATAACGCTATGATACATGAGTTTTACCGGCGAGGTATGATAGATGAAGATATGATTCAAAACTATCTCGTTTTCCAGGGTGATGATCAGTCGATTTCGGAAGAAAATTTCAGAGAACACCTTCAAAGCTACAGCCCGGATCAGGTTGCACCTGTCTGTGGTATATCCCCAGAACTTATTCGTGAAGCGGCATTCCGTTTTGGTAATTCCCCGGCCACAATGTCGTTCTGGACCATGGGACTCAATCAGCAGGTTCAGGGGACAGCATCAAACCGACTGGTGATGGCGATGCACCTTTTAACAGGACAGATCGGACGCCCTGGGGCAACTCCGTTTTCACTGACCGGCCAGCCGAATGCCGGCGGAGGTGTCCGCGACACCGGTGCTCTTTCCCATACTTTACCCAATGGGCGTGCCGTGGTTAACCAGCAGCACCGCAGAGAAATGGAAGAACTATGGAATATACCGGAAGGAACCATCAGCCCTAATCCCGGACATCATGCTATTTCATTGTTCCAGGCGATGAACAGTGGAGATGTGGAATGTGCATTAATTATGTCAACGAATCCCATACATTCGCTGCCCAACCTATTGCCCTATCGTGAGGCGATGGAAAATGCTTTTGTAGTAGTGGCCGATGCTTTTCATCCCACCGAAACCACCAGGTTTGCTGATGTGGTTCTGCCTGCCGCTATGTGGGTGGAGAAAAGCGGAGTATTCAGCCAGTCCGAACGACGATATCATTATGTGCCGAAACTGGTAGATCCAAAAGGAGAAGCCCGAAGCGATTTTGATATTATCATCGACCTGGCAGACCGGCTGGGTCATGGTGATCTCTTCCCTAACCGTACTCAGAAAGATATCTGGGAAGAGTGGAGGCTTATCTCCGAGCATTCCGATTATAACTTTAAAGGAATTACCTACGAACGGCTGAAAAACCAGCCTGGAATACTCTGGCCCTGCCCTGATGAAGACCACCCCGGCACCTGTCGCCGCTATGTGCCCGGTGAAGATCCACTGGTAAGAAATCCTGAAAGGCGTATAGACTTTTACGGGAGCCCTGATGGAAGGGCTGTTATCTATAAACATGAACAGGGACAGCCTTTTGAGGAAACGGATGATGAATTCCCACTCATTTTGACAACAGGACGCGTTCTGGAACACTGGCATACTGAAACAATTACACGCCGGGTGGATGACTTGAAATCAGTACGAACAGATTTTCTTGAAGTACATCCGGCTGATGCTGCTGCACACGGGCTTGAAGACGGAGATCCCGTGCGAATAGCAAGCCGGCGTGGTACAGCAGATTTTGTTACCCGAATAACAGGCGATATTCGGGAAGGACTTGTCTTTGCTACATTTCATTCAGCAAAACACCTCATTAACAAGGTAACAAGCGATGCGGTCGATCCTGTTTCCCGACAGCCCGATTATAAACGATGTGCAGTTTCGATTGAAAGAGCAGCCCCGACTGCATGATTTGAAACCAATCAACTTATTATGATTCAACACAACCCCAATCTGCAGCTTTCAATTCTGATCTTCCTGATTGCAACAGGAATTATGATTTCATTCACAGGCATATATATTGTGGATGATACTTCACGAGAAACTGACTCGATTAAAGAGTATCACGATTTTGAGCAACGTGCGACTGACCTTGAGGAGTCAAAACCTACCCTCTACGGCAGCACCTACCCAGTTTTTATGCAGAGCAATCAATCAGAAACATTTTCCCCTGCTGCCCAGAAAGGTATGACTGTTGGGGAGCTGATGAGATTAGCCGGAATCTTTGCGGTTGTATCTGCACTAATCATCTTACTGCTGATCGAGTTTGTATTCAAACACCGTATCAACAGGTTAAATTACCGAGTATTGCTGATTATCAGCTTGTTTATACTTCCTGTTATTGTGGGATTGGGTGCCAGTGCAACTGTATTGGAAACAACGAAGACCGTGCAATCCTGCGGAACTTGTCACGTGATGGATCCTTTTGTAAATGATCTGTATGACCCGGGCAGCACCACACTTGCCGCACGTCACTATAAAAACAGATGGATACCGGAATACCAATGTTACACATGCCACACTACATACGGTGCCCATGGTACGTTTGAAGGAAAACGTGATGGATTCCGTCACTGGTTATTGTTTGTCACACGAACCTGGGATGAACCCATCAGCTACTCCGGAAGTTATCCGAATATGAATTGTACAGCCTGTCATGGCGGTACCACCACGTTCCAGGAGGTACCCAGCCATCGTTCATTATATTCTAAGTTAAGTACAGACGAAGTTAGCTGTACTTCCTGCCATGGCCCTGCCCATCCCACACCCAATGAACGCGATGATGTCCCTGTCCATCAAAATACAGAGAGCCAATCCGTTACCGGTTATATCGATACTGAAAGACTCACAAAACTTATGGAGGCGCTGGATGAATAAAACAGAGAACCAAAAAACACACAATGACACCTCACTCGAAGTAGATAAACTGGTTCGTACGGCCATCATCTGCGCAATGGCCGGCATGTTGCTGGTACTCATTTTTTTAATCTTTGGTTTTCAATCCTGGAGCGTCGGATTGGGGGTATTTTTAGGAATGCCGGTTATGCTGCTTGGTGTAGGACTTTACATCGTTGCTGTGTTTCGTGATCTCAGACACCGGAAAGTTTTGCACGATGAGTGAGTGTCCATCTCACTTTTCCCCTTTAGCCTCCTGATCTTCTATCATCAATTCTTCTTTCCACACAACCTCATCTGTGAACGTTTCTCTTTTCCAGATGGGCACATCCTGCTTGATCAGGTTCATCACTTCGGCAGTAGCGGCAAATGCATCCTTTCGGTGGGCACTGCTAACCGCAAGTATAATTGAGGCTTCTCCGATCGGCACCAGGCCGATTCTGTGTGTAATCCAGATTCGCTTCAGCTGATGCTTTTCAAGCATTTTTCGGGCAATTTTTCGAAGTTCTTTGATTGCCATTTCCCGGTAGCAGTCATAGTAAAGCTCAATCACCCGTTTCCCGTCATGATGATTTCGGGTTGTGCCTGTAAATATATTAACCGCGCCGGCTTCCTCGTGATTTACAAATTCATAGGCTTTTTTTAAATCCAGCAGTTCCTGCTGAATATCAACAAATAGTATTTCGGTAAAGTTAGGCATTTAGTAATCTAAGATGAATTTGATGAAAAAATTAGATTGATCCATACATCAAGTTACTGAAAATCAGCTTTTAAGAAAGTTTGAGAAAATTATCCTTAAAAGAAAAGAAATTAGTTAAGTATTGTTCTGTGACAGTAAACTCACATCATCCAGTCTGATGTTGTCAGCAGGATTTCAACCCCGGCTGTATAGCTATCTCTCTAAGTTCAAGAATTTTACCGCGGTACCACCGGAGCCCGGAAAATGGAAAATGATGCTTACCAGTCAATGAAAATGATGCTGCATTATGCATTATATTTTTCAATGAATCAGATCATAAATTATACTGTTTTATAGTGGATGAGACTTGCAATTACTTTTTTAGTTCAAAACTATTTATAATGCCGGTAATTGTTGGCCTGTCAATAGATAATTAAATCGAATACAATGCTTAATTCAGTTATCTTCTATTCTTTGCCAATCCTTCTAAGTCTGGTTATAGGTTACGCGGCATCTCTCTCTTATCAAGAATCAGATGATTTAGGCATCTTCGAAAATACCCTGGATATAGGAGATGTTAAGCACGAGGGCAGCGTCTCCTACAATTCCAGTACCGGTGAATATACATTAGCCGGATCAGGCGAAAATATGTGGTTCGACAATGATCAGTTCAGATATCTGTGGGCATCCGTTCAGGGAGATTTTATTCTACGGGCTGAGATCGAGTTTATCGGTGAAGGTGCCCATCCTCATCGAAAAATCGGCTGGACGGTTAGGAATACACTCAGCCCGGGTTCTGCTATGGTGAATGCCTCCATACACGGCGATGGCCTGGCCTCTCTTCAATACCGGAAAACCGCAGGTGCTGAAACCCTGGAGAACGTTTCCCCGGACAGCCTGCCAACGGTTGTAGAACTATCCAGAATTGACACTACTTTTATCATGAAAACAGCAAAAAAAGGTGAGCCTTTTACATCTGTTGAAGTAGCTGAGGTTGAACTAAAAAATGAAGTGTTTGCCGGGATCTACATCAGCGCACATAATGGAGATGTGGTTGAGACTGCGGTTTTCAGAAATGTCAGAATCACAAAACCGGCACCACCCGACCTGGTTCAATATCAACAATATTTGGGCAGCCGGCTTGAGGTGCTGGACATCGAAACGGGAATTCAAAAAGTGCTCCATGCAAGCGAACACTCCATCCAGGCACCCAACTGGACGGTAGATGACAAACGGCTCATCTACAACTCTAACGGCTATCTGTACAATTACTGGCTGGCTGATGGAAAGATTACACTGCTGAACACCGGTTTTGCCACGAATAATAACAACGATCATGTTCTCTCTTTTGATGGCACTAAACTTGCAATCAGCCATCACAACCCCGGGGACGACAATAACTCCACGATTTACATGCTACCGGTTGATGGGAGCGACAACCCGAAACAAATTACGAAGTCTGGTCTCGGAGCGTCCTACCTTCATGGAATCTCACCCGATAATCAGACCGTAATATTTACAGGTAACAGGAATGGCAAGTATGATATTATTGCGGCCGATGTAAACACTATGGAGGAGACTCAATTGACCGACACTCCTGATCTTGACGATGGCTCGGAGTATTCACCGGATGGAAAATATATCTACTTCAATTCCAACCGGACCGGCACCATGCAGATCTGGCGGATGGAGGCGGATGGAAGCAACCCAACCCAGCTCACATTTGATGAAAATTTTAATGACTGGTTTCCTCATATATCACCCGATGGCAAAACCATGGTATTTCTAAGCTATGGAACCGATGTGGAGTCGTCTGAGCATCCCTTCTACAAAAATATAACTCTGCGGATGATGCCTGCGGAGGGCGGCGAACCCGAAGTTATTGCCTATCTTTATGGCGGGCAGGGAACCATCAACGTACCAAGCTGGTCACCAGACAGCAAAAAAATAGCATTTGTAAGCAATACCGGGAGATACCACTGATTTTCAACAAGTCTACTTTCGTATACAGAACTTAAATTAATCAACCACCAATCGCGATCATACTCCGATTTTTCATGTCAGGTAGATTTTCCATTCCGGCATGAGCTTCTTTTTTGGAGCGGACACTCAGGCGGATCAGTTCTTTCAGGTTGTGGCCT
>CAYOLE010000223.1:0-5830 GCA_964404705.1 uncultured Rhodohalobacter sp.
TCGCGAGGGCGGACGCACAGTGGGCGCAGGCGTGGTAACCAAAATTAAAGACTAAAAGGTTTACAATCCGTGGCTACACAACAAAAAATTAGAATAAAGCTGAAATCATACGATCATAATCTGATCGATAAATCAGCAGAAAAAATAATTCAGACTGTAAAGTCAACCGGTGCAGTGGTTTCAGGACCGATTCCACTGCCAACAAATAAAAATATCATTACAGTTAACCGATCTGTTTTTGTGGATAAAAAATCACGGGAACAGTTTGAGTATCGATCACATAAGCGATTGATCGATATTCTTTCCACAGGATCGCAAACAGTTGATGCATTAATGAAGCTTGAGCTTCCATCCGGTGTGGATGTTGAAATAAAAGTGTAAGTAAATTCCAAAAATACCATGAGCGGTTTAATCGGAAAAAAAGTAGGGATGACAAGCATCTTTGATGAACTGGGACGCAGTATTGCTGTCACCGTCATCGAAGTTGAGCCTTGTGCTATTACCCAGATAAAAACAGAAGAAACAGACGGTTACAATGCCGTTCAGCTTTCGTCCTTTAAGAAAAAAGCCTCTAAAGTTAACCGGTCTTTAGCCGGGCATTTTGAGAAAGCCGGTACAGAACCAAGAAAGATATCTATTGAATTTCGTGACTTTATCCCCGAAGGATTTGAACTTGGAGATGAACTTAGCATTGATGATGTATTTACTGTAGGTGATCGTGTAGATGTTGTAGGTATATCAAAAGGAACCGGTTTTACAGGTGTAGTTAAACGACACAATTTTAGTGGTGTGGGTGATCAAACTCACGGGCAACACAACAGGGAAAGAGCCCCGGGTGCGATCGGGCAGGCCTCGGATCCGGCGCGGGTATTTAAAGGAATCAAAATGGCCGGGCGGTCGGGAAATCAGCGTACAAAGATACAGAATCTTTCTGTGGCTCAGATTTTCTCTGATTCAAATATGCTGTTAGTAACAGGTGGTATTCCCGGTCCTAATGGTGGATACGTAGAAATTCATAATAAATCACAGAATTAAACCTGATGGAACTAAAAATTCATACAACAGACGGCAAGAGCAGCGAAAATAAAGCTGATCTTAATGATCAGGTTTTTGCGATCGAGCCCAATGAAACTGTTCTCTATGAGGATGTACGTCGTTGTCTGGCAAATAAACGCCAGGGAACTGCAAGTACTAAAGAGCGCGGTGAAGTAAGGGGCGGAGGCCGGAAAGCGTATAAACAAAAAGGCACTGGCATGGCCCGGCGAGGTTCAATCCGTTCTCCGCTATTGAAAGGTGGTGGTACCGTATTCGGGCCAAAACCACGAAAATATTCTGTTCGCCTGACCAAAAAGGCTAAACGCCTTGCCAGAATGTCCGCACTTTCATTGAAAGCCTCGGAAGATGCAATTAGGATTATCGAAGATTTTTCACTTGATGAACCAAAGACTAAAGAGATTGTATCCATTCTTACTTCACTTGGCATTGCAGATAAAAAAATTCTGCTTCTTACAAAAGAAACAGATTCAGTGATCTATAAATCTGCCAACAACCTGAAAAATGTGCGGGTACTTGAGGCTTCTAAGCCTTCGACTTACGAAATCATGAACGCAGATATCTTGCTGATTCAGAAAAGTGCTCTGGAAGTTCTTGAAGCAAGTTTTTCAATAAATACTGTAGACGAGGATGCGGCATGAGTATATTAATTCAACCACTGATTACAGAAAAGTTAACGAGAATTCAGGAAGAGCAGCAGAAATATGCATTTAAAGTGCTGAAATCTGCTACCAAGCCTCAAATCAAAAAAGCAATTGAGGAAAAATATCCTGAAGTGAAAGTGTCTCGTGTAAACACAATGATTGTTCCATCGAAGCCAAAAGGAAGACACACTCGCAGCGGGTTTGTTGAAGGCCGGAGTGCTGTATGGAAAAAAGCGATCGTTACTCTTAAGGAAGGCGAAATCGATTTCTTTAGCGAAATTTAAATAAGATAGTTCAATGGCTACCAAACAGATAAAACCAATTACACCGGGTCAGCGCCACAGAATAGCGCCTGTATTTGATGATATAACCATCAGTAAGCCTCAAAAGTCGTTAACGCTGGGCAATGGAAAATCAGGCGGAAGGAATAACCGGGGCCGTAAAACATCCAGGCATCGCGGTGGAGGACATAAGCGTAAGCTTAGGGTTATAGATTTTAAGCGAAACAAATTTGATATCCCGGCTAAGGTTCAGACGATTGAGTATGATCCGAATCGCACGGCTCGTATTGCTTTACTTGCTTATGCTGATGGCGAAAAGAGATATATACTTGCACCGAATAAATTACAGGTTGGTGATACAATTATTAGTTCAGAAACAGCAACTCCTGATGTAGGAAATGCTTTGCCCATGAGTAAAATGCCTCCGGGTACTTTTATACATAATGTAGAACTTCAGCCGGGCAAAGGCGGACAGCTATGCAGAAGTGCCGGAACTGTAGCCCAAATGGTTGCTAAAACAGACAAGTTTGTAACAGTAAAGCTGCCATCCGGAGAAGTGAGGAGAATTCCGGGTACCTGCATAGCGACTGTGGGGGGTACAAGTAATCCTGATCATTTTAATACTACAAAAGGAAAGGCAGGTCGAAGTCGATGGCTGGGAAGACGGCCTCAGACACGGGGCGTAGCGATGAATCCAGTGGATCACCCAATGGGTGGTGGTGAAGGAAAAGCTTCCGGTGGTCATCCAAGATCACCCTGGGGACAATCAGCTAAGGGGAAAAAGACAAGAAACAGAAAGAAATTGTCTTCCAAATTTATTGTTAAGCGAAGAAAAACTAAAAAAGCTAAATAAGTATGCCTCGTTCGTTAAAAAAAGGTCCTTTTATTCATTATAAGCTTCAACGAAAAATTGATGCGATGAATGAAAGTGGCAAGAAAAAAGTCATTAAAACCTGGTCTCGCAGTTCAATGATCACTCCTGATTTTATTGGACTAACCATTGCGGTACATAATGGCAAGCAGTTTATACCTGTATACATTACCGACAATATGGTAGGCCATAAGCTGGGTGAATTTGCCCCAACACGCACATTTCGTGGCCATCCGTTGAAGAAAATGAAATAGAAAAACTTTTTGAGAAATGGAAACACTTACATTCGAAGCTAAAGCAGTACAGCGTCATCTGCGCAAAGCACCACGAAAATTACGTCTTGTTGCAGATTTGGTGCGCGGTGATCAAGTGGATAAAGCAATTAAAAAACTTGAGTTCACTAAAAAAGGTACTGCAGTCGATGTGATCAAAGTGATTAAATCAGCAGCAGCAAACATACGCGATAGATTTGAAGAGGAGCGCCTCGATGATGATTTACTTTTTATTAAGGAAATCTATGTTGATGAAGGTGTAACCCTGAAAAGAATTCAGCCCGCACCAATGGGCCGTGCACATCGAATTAATAAAAGAAGCAGCCACATAACTGTAGTTGTTGCTAAGAAGGAAGAAACTGTAATAGAAGATTAACCAGGTAATATTTTGGGACAAAAAAGTAATCCAACAGGACTCAGACTCGGAATTATAAAAGGTTGGGATTCCAACTGGTATTCTGAAGAAAATCAGCCGGCAATGCTGCTGGAAGACACAAAATTACGTGACTATCTGGCCATTCGATTAAGAAATGGCGGGTTGTCTAATGTAATAATTGAACGTACGCCTAAGAGAATCCTGCTCACTTTAAATACTTCGCGCCCCGGTGTAATTATCGGGAAAGGCGGTGAACAGATTGAGCTGCTGAGAGGCGAGCTTAAGAAAATCACAAATAAAGAAGTTCAAATTAATGTAAGTGAGATCAAACGCCCTGAACTTGATGCAAGTTTGGTAGCCCAAAATATTTCTCAGCAGCTTCAGGCACGGGTTTCGTTCCGAAGAGCAATGAAAACTGCAATTTCATCCGCCATGAGAATGGGGGCAAAGGGAATTAAGATTAAGTGTGCCGGACGTTTGGGTGGTGCTGAAATGGCCAGAACAGAGCAGTATAAAGAAGGCCGTGTGCCTTTGCATACACTTAGGGCTGATATTGATTATGCCAATATAACGTCTAACACTATATATGGTTCCATTGGAGTTTCTGTTTGGATATTTAAAGGCGAGATCATTGGTGATGTTGATTTAACACCCGGATCCGAATCTAAACAGGAAAGTGAACCACAACGAAAAGGCGGCGGACGAAGAGGAAAACGTAAGAGTTCCGGACGATCCAAACGTCGTACACGTAAATAACCGATAGTTTAAGAAATCATGTTAGAACCTAAAAGAATTCCACGACGTCGTGTTCACAGAGATAAACTCAAAGGCAATGCTCAACGCGGGCATACACTTGCATTCGGTAATTTTGGACTGAAAGCTCTGGAACCTAAATTTATCACAAGCAGACAAATTGAAGCCTGCAGGGTAACTATTGCAAGAACTTTGCAGCGCGATGGAAAGACATTTATCAGAATATTTCCTGACAGGCCCGTTACAAGTAAACCGGCTGAAACCCGTATGGGTAAAGGTAAAGGTGCTTTGGATCATTTTATTGCAGTTGTAAAACCAGGCAGGATTTTGTTTGAAATTGCCGGCGTAAGTGAAGAAAAAGCAAAAGAAGCGTTGCGACGGGCATCACATAAACTGCCGATAAAAACAAAATTCGTGAAGCGTCGTGATTACGACGGTGAATAATTAAGCAGGAAGAACAGACCATGAAATCACACGAACTACGCGATTTGTCGCTTTCAGAACTGGAAGCAAGGTTATTAGATGAAAAAAAGGCTTTAGTTGATTTTAGATTTAATAAAGCTATTGCGGGTCAAATTGAAAACCCGGCACGTATTAAAAATACACGCCGGGAAATCGCCCGATTGACAACGATTATTAACGAAAAAAAGAGTGCTGAATAACGAATATGGCACAAGCAGAAAGAGCACAAAGAAGAACAAGAACAGGCCGCGTAGTAAGCGACCGAATGGATAAAACAATAACTGTTGCTGTTGACAGGCAGATCAAGCATCCTATATATGGGAAGTTTATAACCAAAACAACGAAGTATCTGGCACACGATGAAACCAACGATGCCAATTCCGGTGACACTGTCCTGATAATGTCAACGCGTCCTTTATCAAAAAGAAAATCTTGGCGTTTGGTCGAGATCGTGGAACGTGCAAAATAACGATCAATCTGTAGGTTAAAGTAATGATTCAAACACAATCAACACTGAATGTAGCTGATAACAGCGGGGCAAGAAAAGTGATGTGTATTAAGGTGCTGGGTGATTCTCGCAGAAGATATGCCAGAATAGGAGACCTTATTTCATGTTCGGTACGGACCGCAATTCCCGGTGGAAATGTTAAGAAAGGGGAAGTTGTACAAGCTGTTATCGTACGTACCAAAAAAGAAATTCGTCGCAAGGATGGTAGCTATATTCGTTTTGATGAAAACGCGGCGGTAATTATTAACAAGGAAAAGGAACCCGTGGGAACCCGTATTTTCGGCCCTGTAGCCAGGGAATTACGCGAAAAAAATTATATGCGGATTGTTTCACTGGCCCCTGAAGTACTATAAAAGATAATATTATGCCACGTAAGCTTAATAAGAAAAAGAAATTACACGTAAAAAAAGGCGACGAGGTGCTTGTTCTTGCCGGCAACGATAAGGGCAAGAGAGGTCGTGTAATGTTGGTATATCCGGAACGAGACAGGGTACTTGTGGAAGGGGTAAATATGCGAACACACCACGATAAACCAACTCAGGAAAATCCACAAGGGGGTCGGTTAAAACGCGAAGCTCCGGTGCATATATCAAACCTTATGGTTATAGAT
>CAYOLE010000224.1:0-5806 GCA_964404705.1 uncultured Rhodohalobacter sp.
AAATAGGTTGATTATGCTTTGCGTCCCATAGACCATTTGGATATCCAACCATCACCACTTTTTCCATTCCAGCCATTTCATCTATATCGGCTTGTGTCGGAAATAATGACAAATCTAAAAATTCTATCCAAGGTTTAAGGCCCTTCTGATTCATAGCATTAACTAGAATATTTATTGGCAATGCACAGAGATCAATCTCGGGATCAGGATGCATTCTCCAAGCACTTTCAAAATCTGAAATGTTGAACCTGTGATTTTTTCCATATGAAGGAGAATCACCATTAGAAAGTGTAAAAAATAATGTTCCTTTCTTAGCGTCTCTTACCACATGTTTGTTTGTGACAATTACGGGTATAAAATTATCTCCATTTTCCCCAAGTTTTATAAAAAAGCCTGTACCAGTTGATATGGCACTATTATCCAATTCGCACTCAATCCTTATAGTGCAAAGTCCTAATTTTTCAAATATAGATAGT
The DNA here is from genome assembly GCA_964404705.1 of uncultured Rhodohalobacter sp. GTDB lineage: Bacteria > Bacteroidota > Rhodothermia > Balneolales > Balneolaceae > SW132. The sequence continues at coordinate 477 of CAYOLE010000224.1, forward strand.
TTTTGCATTGTGAAAGTTGCCTAACAAATATCTATTCCGCCCATCCCAAAACGCAACCCATAGAATAACCCACCATCCTTCCGAATGGCGGGCTTTGGTTGAGATAGCTTATATAGATTGCTATTTCAAACGGGGTAATAAATTCAATTAATGTTTGGTGACGTTCTGGGAACACCCCTCACGTTCCCGAGATAAATCACTCGGGACAGGCGAGGGGAGATTTCACTACGAACACCCGGTCGTAGAACCACACGTAATACACTTCTGGCACGTACCGTTTCGGATCATGGTCATACTCCCGCATTCGGGGCACGAATCGCCTGTATACCCGAGCTGTTTGGCCCGGTCGTAATCACTTTCCGGCTTGTCTTCTTGCTGTATCAATCCCCTTTTAACTGATGCCGCTGTTACCGGAGTAACCGATTCAGGTTTTTTTGCAGATGGACGGGCTTCTGAATCAACACCGGCAGACGATGCATCATCCTCTTCGGACGGTCGCAGTTTGCGTTTCATAATGTCTTCAGGCGGTACATGCGCCAGGTCTTCACGGCCCAGGTAGGTAACTGCAAGTTCGCGGAAGATGTAATCGATCACCGAGGTGCTCATCTTTACGTGAGGGCTGCCATTTACCAGACCGCTTGGCTCAAACTTGGTAAATACAAACGCATCCACAAATTCTTCGAGCGGAACACCGTGCTGTAAACCCAGTGAAATCGAAATCGCAAAGCAATTCATCAGGCTCCGGAATGCTGCACCTTCGCGGTGCATATCCACGAAAATCTCACCAATCTGGCCGTTGTCGTATTCGCCGGTTCGCAGGTAGACGCTCTGTCCGCCAATTTTTACTTTCTGCGTATACCCCGCTCGGCGATAAGGAAGCCGCTGACGCCGCGCCACATATTTGTGAATGATCTTCTCGGCAGTTTTCACCACGGTGTCTTGCGCCTCTGCGGTATCTTCATCCTCATCTTCCAGCTCCTCCAGAACGTCACTCATGGAGTTCAGCGGCTGACTCAACTTCGATCCGTCGCGATAAAGCGCGTTGGCTTTCAGCATTTTCTCCCACGATTCCATGTAGGCATCCTTGATATCACCGATCGTGGCTTCGTTGGGCAAGTTAATCGTTTTGGAGATCGCGCCGGAGATAAATGGCTGTGCCGCGGCCATCATGTTGATGTGGCCCGATGCCGAGATGTAGCGGGTTCCCGTCCGGCCGCACTTGTTGGCGCAGTCGAACACGGCGAGGTGTTTATCGTTCAGGAACGGAGCCCCCTCCACGGTCATGGTACCACATACATAATCGTTCGCTTCCTGAATTTGCAGTTTTGTAAATCCAAGATGGCGCAGCATATCAAAGTTCATGTCGTTGAGTTGCTCTTCGGTAATCTCCAGCACATGGGTGCAGAATTCCTCGCCAAGCGTCCACTGGTTAAAGGCAAACTTGATGTCGAAACTGCTTGGCAGAGCTGCGTTCACCGCGTCAATCTTTTCATCAGTGAAACCTATCTCTTTCAGGCTTTCCGGATTGATGTGGGGACAGCCGTTGAGTGTTCCATATCCTTTCGCGTAGTTAATAATCTCTTTAATCTCGCGCTTCTCGTATCCGAGATTCTTCAGCGCAAGCGGCACACTTTGGTTGATAATCTTGAAGTACCCGCCTCCTGCCAGTTTCTTAAACTTCACCAGGGCAAAATCAGGCTCAATTCCGGTGGTATCGCAATCCATCACCAGGCCAATGGTTCCGGTCGGTGCAATCACGGTAACCTGTGCATTGCGGTATCCGTGTTTTTTGCCAAGCTCTACCGCCTCGTCAGAGTTTTCGCGGGCTGCTTTTAGCAGATAGGCCGGGCATACCTTTTCGTCGATGCCGACAGGGGTAATCGTCAGATTTTCATACTCTTCCTTCGGCACGTTGTACGCCGCACGCCTGTGGTTGCGCAGCACGCGTAGCATATGTTCTTTGTTGGCATCGTATCGCTCGAACGTACCCAGCTCTTTCGCCATTTCGGCACTGGTGGCGTATGATTTCATGTGCATCATTGAGGTGATAGCACCCGCAATCGCACTTCCTTTCTCGCTGTCGTAGGGAGCACCCTGTACCATCAGCGCGGCGCCGAGGTTGGCATAACCGAGCCCCAGCGTTCTGAATTTGTAGGAGAGGTCAGCGATCTCTTTGGATGGAAACTGTGCCATCAGCACAGAGATCTCCAGCACCACAGTCCACAAACGCGATGCATGATTGATCGACTTTATATCAAACTTTTTGCAGTCGTCATCTTTGAAATACTTCATCAGGTTGAGTGATGCCAGGTTGCAGGCAGTGTTGTCCAGGAACATATACTCCGAACAGGGATTACTTGCCTTGATCGGCCCGTCTTCGGGGCAGGTGTGCCACTCGTTGATAGTATCGTGATACTGCGTTCCCGGATCGGCGCAGCTCCACGCGGCGTACCCGATATCTTCCCAGAGGTCGCGGGCCTGCAGCGTTTTCATCGGCTCGGGATCTCGTCCCTCCTTTTTCGCGTTTCGTTTTTCAATTCGTCCGTACAGATTCCACTCTCCGCCCTCTTTTACGGCTTTCATGAAACTGTTCGGGATGCGAACGGAGTTGTTGGAATTCTGGCCGCTCACAGTCAGATAAGCTTCGCTATTCCAGTCGGTATCGTAGGTATCAAATTTAATATCTGTGAAGCCCTGAGCGGCAAGCTGGATTACACGTTCAATGTAGTTCAGAGGCACATGGCTGCGCTTCGCCTCTTTAATCGCCTCGCCCAGTTCCTTGTTTTTGAGTGGGTTGCGGCTCATGGCGCCATTCATCTTGCGCCCGTCTACTTCTACCGGTTTGTTGCAAAATTTGATAATTTTTTTGAGGTGCTTCTCGGTCATTTTTGATCCGGAAACGATCGCTGCAACTTTCTGCTCTTCACGAACTTTCCAGTTGATATACTCTTCAATGTCGGGGTGATCAAGATCGAGCGTTACCATCTTGGCGGCACGCCGGGTAGTTCCTCCCGATTTAATAGCGCCAGCAGCGCGGTCGCCGATCTTCAGAAAGCTCATCAGCCCGGACGATTTCCCCCCGCCACTCAGCTTCTCGCCTTCCCCGCGGATCCCGGAGAAGTTGGACCCGGTTCCTGAACCGTATTTAAACAGGCGCGCTTCCCGAACCCACAGATCCATAATTCCGCCTTCGTTCACGAGGTCGTCGTCTACGCTTTGAATAAAACAGGCGTGCGGTTGCGGATGGCTGTAGGCGTCTTTCGATTTCTTCAGTTTACCGGTCTTGCCATCCACATAATAGTGTCCCTGGGCGGGTCCGTTGATTCCGTAAGCCCAGTGAAGACCGGTGTTAAACCACTGCGGACTGTTCGGGGCCGCCATCTGATTGGCAAGCATATAACACAATTCATCATAGAAAACTTTAGCATCGTCCTCTGAATCAAAATAATTATTCTTCCACCCCCAGTAGGTCCAGCACCCGGCCAGCCGCGAAAAAACCTGCCGGCTGTCAACTTCGTGCGTATATCGTTTGTCTTCATCAATTTTCTGTAATGCTGCTTTGTCTTCTTCGGACTGTTGCAGCCATTCGGGCACCCCTTTCTCTTTTATTTTTTTCAGTTTGACAGGTACACCGGCTTTACGAAAATACTTTTGAGCAATAATATCTGTGGCAACCTGAGACCAGCTTTTGGGAACATTTACATCCTCCATTTCAAAAATCAGGGATCCATCAGGGTTTTTAATCTCCGATCGCCTGCTTTCAAATTCAATCTCATCAAAAGGTGTTTTCCAATCTTTTTTTGTATACAACCTGCTAAATTTCATAGAAATGTGCTGATTTAAATCTTAATATTTTTGCTATCTATCTCACGCCATTTTGGGGCTTTGGCGTTACTAATACCGGGTCTAAATAAGATATCTCCGAGAGAACCACACATCAAATTATTTCTCAATTACTTTTCCACAAATCGGCTGGGTTATCCACAAATCCTTTATTGTTTTATTTACTCTATATCATTCTTTTTTCACCATTCATTAGTTCTATCTAAAATTTCACTTCTAACCTCCCCTTTCAGAACCTAATTATCATTTTTTTTCGCACAAAACCTGCCAATACAGACTCTCTGATCAGTTAAAAAGATCTTTGAGAGTTATCAACAATTTTAAATAGTTATCCACATTAGAGAGTTTTTTTTTAGTTTGCTATGCCTAATGACAAAATTCAGCCATTGAGAAAACATAAATGAGACAAGACACTTTAAGCCTTATCATTATTAGATTATATAATATATTTTTACATGCTATTATTTAATAATGTTTAAATTTTTGATGTACCGGAATTGAATCACTTCATAAAGTCAGTTAAAAACAGAAGTTAACCCTCAGAACTATGTACCACTGCCCCTAAACAATCGCTAATCACGATGATTTCTATTCCCATCCCGACGGTTCCTAAAACTTTGGAGAGTGAAGGTATGTGAAAGCAAATCGTTCACCCAATTGGTATGTAAATTGTTTTGAAGTGTAAGTTATTCTGCCCATTTGGATCTCCGCCACGTCTGACGTACCATACCTTCAGACAGATCTTGATACCAAATAACCTGACCGATGCCCATCATAAAACATGAGGAACCATTTGTTATACGCTCATATGAAGTGGACAGCACCGGTACGGTTTCACTGCCTCAAATCGCTGATTATTTCCAGGAAGCAGCCGGTAAAAATGCGCATGATCTGAACTTCGATATATCGCACCTTCAGGAAAAGGGTGCAACCTGGGTTCTCTTTCGATTGCATATTAAGATTGATGAATTTCCATCACGATGGCAAAATATAACTATCAACACCTGGCCGTCTTCCGGTGATGGAATTCGAGCATTCAGGGATTATGAAATGATTAATAAGGAAGGGAAAAGATTAGGTAAAGGCGTGAGTCAGTGGATGGTTTTGAATATGAAAAACAGACGTCCCATGCGCATGCCAAGAGAAGTCATCGAAATGGGACTGAATGTGGAACAGCACCTGCTTCCTGTAGATAAAGAACCGTTCGGAATGATGGATTCTCATGATTTTCAAACAGATCTTGAAGTCAGCCGGTACGACATCGACATGAACAACCATGTAAACAACGTGAAATATATTGAATGGATGACGGGCTATCTTCCTGCTGAAGTGGTTGGAGACCTGAAGTGTCATGAAATAAAAATCCAGTATCACAGAGAAACTTCATTCGGCAGCCGCGTTAGTGTTAAAAGTCGAAGTTTGAATGATCAATCTTTTCTGCACAATATTCATGACGATTCCGATATTTTACTTGCGGAAGGAATCTC
>CAYOLE010000225.1:0-5791 GCA_964404705.1 uncultured Rhodohalobacter sp.
GGCATGAGAAGATCTCCCCTGCCAGTTTTTTTCTGGTCCCGATTGTTTTTGATTCGGGGAGGGGAGATATGAATCATCGTTGAGATGGTTCATGGAGGGGTGTTCATGAGTGTGATGAAGTTTGGAATTTAAACCGGACTCTTCAACCCGAAAGAACACTACCTCGATATTTTTTTGAACAGAGGTGGGTTAGCGGAGGCTGGAAGAAAAGAATAAAATTCAATATCCATCAGCCTTGCCAATCATCCCCCTGATCGCAAAAATCGCGATCTTCCCCCTTCGAAGGGGGAAATAAAAAACCCGGCACCGAAAGTCGGTCCGGGTCAACATCAATAACGCCGAAAGGAACTTATAGCGGAGCCCTGCCGGCACTAAGACTAAAACAAATATACAAATGAGTAACTTAAAATTTGCATACTGGGTACCGAATGTCAGTGGAGGTCTTGTGGTTTCTAAGCTGCCGCAAAATACCAGCTGGGATTTTGAAGCTAATAAACGATACGCGCAAACCGCAGAACAGGCAGGCTTTGAATATGCTTTGCTTCAAACACGATTTATTGCCAGTTATGGCGCTGATAATCAGCTTGAAGCGGCGGCTCTTGGATCAGCACTTGCAGCGGTTACAGAAAAAATCAACCTGATATCGGCTGTTCATCCGGGTCTCTGGCACCCTGCTGTTTACGCCAAGATTCTCTCTACAATTGATAATATCAGCAATGGACGTGTGGCAGTAAATGTTGTCAGTGGCTGGTTTAAAGGTGAATTCACCTCTTTTGGTGAACCGTGGTTAGAGCATGATGAAAGATACAGACGCTCTGAAGAATTTATCGAAGTTCTGAGAGAGCTCTGGACGAAAGACAAGGCCAACTACCGGGGCGATTTTTACCAGATCAGCGACGCACCTCATAAGCCAAAACCTGCAAGTAACGGTATTCCTGTATTCCAGGGTGGAAATTCCCAAGCTGCAAGAAAAATGGCAGCAAGAGTTTCCGACTGGTATTTTATGAATGGTAATACAAATTCAGGGATAAAGGAACAGATCGACGATGTTAAACAGCTTGCTGAAAAAGAAGGCCGTGAAGTTAAATTTGCCCTGAATGGTTTTGTGATCGTCAGAGACACTGAGCAAGAAGCTATTGATCAATTAGAAGAAATCGTAAGCGATGCCAACGAAGATGCAGTGAACGATTTCAGGGATGCCGTGCAGCAAGCAGGTGCCTCATCCAAAGAAGGCGAAGGCATGTGGGCAGACTCTTCGTTTGAAGATCTGGTTCAATATAACGATGGCTTCAAAACCGGATTAATCGGAACTGCCGAACAAGTTGCCGATCGTATTATCGAACTAAAACAGCTGGGTGTGGACCTGATTCTTACCGGATTTCTGCATTATGATGAAGAGCTGGAAAAATTTGGCAAAGAGGTAATTCCGCTGGTTCGTGAAAAAGAGGAAGAATTAAAAAAGAAAGGGGTGGCCGCATGAAGATTCTTGGAATCTCCGGCAGCTTAAGCCGACAATCAAAAACAGAACTGGTGGTTCGTAAAGCCCTTAGATTTGCATCAAAATATAATCCCTCTGTTCAAACTGAGTTGATTTCATTATCTGAACAAGATCTGGTGTTCTGTAACGGAATCAATCCGGATGATTACGAGGGCGATACACGTACAGTTCTCGATACCATCAGCAATGCGGATGCTTTAATCGTGGGTTCCCCAATCTACAGGGGAACGTTTTCCGGAGCGTTCAAAAACCTGTTCGACCTAATACCGAACAACGCTCTTAAAGGAAAAGTGGTAGGAATTGTTGCCACCGGTGGTTCCGATCATCATTATCTGGCCATTGAACATCAGTTTAAACCACTGTTTGGTTATTTCAATGCATACACTATTCCGGGAGCAGTCTATGCAAACAACCAGCATTTTAGTAATGGTGAACTGACTGACAACGATATCATTTTACGGCTGAAAAATCTTGCCAGGGAAACAATCCGTCTCTCATCCCGTCTGAACCAAAATTACTCTGGACCGGAACTGCCCAAAATTGAACGGGAAACACTAACCGAATCATAAAATACAAACATTATGAATCAGGGAATCATTAAAACAAATCTTAAAGGTGATTTTGTTACTGAATCCGGATACCGGTTTGAACAACCTGATGTTGCCTATAAAACCTGGGGCAAACTCAATAAAAACCGGGATAATGTAATCCTGATCTGTCATGCTCTCACCGGACATGCTGCAGCTGATGAATGGTTTCCGGGATTAATCGGCGAAAACAGGTTGTGCGATCCCAAACGGTATTTCATTATCTGCATCAATGTGCCCGGAAGCTGCTATGGTTCGATTGGTCCATGGACAGAAAATCCAAAAACAGGGCTGCCGTATCGATCAACATTTCCCCCTATCACAATCAGGGATATGGTGAGGTTTCAGCAGCAGTTGCTTGATCAGCTTGGGATTCTTGGGATTGAACTGGTCATGGGTGGTTCGATGGGCGGCATGCAGGCACTTGAATTTGCAATAATGGACAGACGCATACGATCAGCCTGTCCGATCGCCATGGGTATGAATCACAGGCCGTGGGCCATTGGCATAAGCGAAGCACAACGGGCTGCAATCACGGCCGATCCAAAATGGAATGGAGGAGATTATGAGTTTGATGATGGTCCGGTGAATGGAATTGCCGCGGCCCGTATGATGGCGATGATCACATACCGGACACCTGAAAATTATGACAGCAAATTTGGCCGAAACCTTCAGGGAGATACGGATCAATTCCAGGTTGAATCATACCTGCGATACCAGGGAAAAAAGCTCGCTGACCGTTTTGATGCTAATACATATATCATCCTATCTAAAGCAATGGATACGCACGATATTGCCAGGTGCAGAACGACTTATGAACAGGTGCTAAACCGGGTGGAGATCCCTGTTCAGGTAATCGGTGTAAACTCTGACCACCTCTATCCAGTATCTGAACAAAAGGAATTGCTGAAACTGCTGCCAAATGGCCGACTTCATATCATCGATTCGGAATACGGGCACGATGCTTTCCTGATCGAATTTGAACAACTCCACAACATTATAAAACCATTCAAAGATATCCAGTCTATATTAACGTACTGATATGAAAAACACAGCAGCTTTCAGCAGATCAATACCTTTACACAAACCAGAGCCAAGAGTAACTGATCTTTTCATAGCCGGTGTAGGTGCTGTAGGTGGAACACTTATACGGCAAATTCAACAATTGTCAGATTCCGACAGATTTAATCTGATTGGTGTCTGTAATACAACCAGGACTCTATGGCTGAATGGTGACAAAAAGTTTATTAATAAACAGACACTTGCCGCAGGTGAACCCAAAGACTGGGAACAGGTTTTGAAAAAGCTACAGTCTGATCCTGACAGGAACCTGATATTTGTGGATGCTACGGGTGATCATGAAGTTGCAGAACTTTATATAAAGCTTTTCAAAAAAGGCATTCATGTAGTAACCCCAAGTAAACTCGCAAATACCCGAAAACAGGCATATTTCAACTTACTACAAAAAACCGCAGACGAGCATGACGTACAGTTTCTGTATGAAACAAATGTTGGTGCGGGACTGCCGGTTATCCGCACCGTTCGCGATCTTGTAAGAAGCGGTGATACCATTACGGAGATCAGCGGTGTATTATCCGGTACTATGACCTATATATTCTCACAGCTTGATGCAGGGCATTCATTTAGTGAATCGGTAATACAGGCACGGCAGCTTGGCTATGCCGAACCTGATCCGCGTGATGATCTGTCCGGTGAAGATGTAGCCCGAAAAATGATGATTCTTTCCCGGGTCAGCGGATATGATATAGAACGTGAGGACCTGAAAGTTGAATCAATAACTCCTGAACCACTGCAACATGTGGATTCAGCCTCATTTTTAAGCAGATTGTCTGAATTTGATGAAGAATGGAAAGTAAAGCTGCAGAATCTGAAAAAAGATGGGAAAACTCTCCGATATCTGGGCAAAATGAACGGCCACGGAATTACTGTTGGATTACAGGAAATTGAGATCAATTCACCTGTTGGACGACTGAATGGCACCAACAATATCATTCAGATCAAAACAAAACGGTATAGTCAGCAGCCCTTAATTATCCAGGGACCCGGAGCCGGAAAAGAAGTAACCGCAGCCGGCGTACTTGCGGATATCAGGCAGATTACAAGAAACTCAACTCGCAACGGGATTGACAGTTCCAGATGAACAACAAGTAACAAATATCTACTTCCTCGGCTTTTTAAATACCGGCACATTAGAGCATGCTTCGCCGTACATCAGCTTTTGTACATGAGGTAAGAGTTTTTTGGTGGCGTACATGTAAACATCAGGCGGAACGTCCATCTTACTGCATCCCTTAAGCAGAACAAAACGTCCATCGTATTTTTCCCAGTCCACGACGTCCAGTTTTTCCCTAAAAAGCTGGCTTACAGCCTGTTCACGGGATCCAAAGTAAACGTTAAGTGCATGATCCTGCGCATGCTGAACCACAAGCATATAAGCCCATTTTGGAATGATTGCATCAGTGGAGCAATATACCGTAAGATAAGTGCCATCATAAACTGACCAATCGTGTTGATCCATTTTATTCCGAAACTCTTTTTCTTTCAGAATCAACTCCTGAAAAAGGTAATCTTTCAGATCCAGCTCTTTAATAGTAACCCCATTTGCAAACTTTTCAAGGTCTACAGTTTCGAGTTTTGATTGCTTTACTTTGTTAACTATTTCGGACATTTGGAATAAAAGTAAGTATTGAGTAGTGAGTATAGAGTAGCAGGCATAGTGATTAAGAATACTGTAACCGGACTGGCAGCAGTTTATCCTTCCCGAAACTCAAAACCCGACATTTAAAGCGAAAAGGATTCACCGCAGGAGCATGTACGGACGGCGTTTGGATTATAAAAGTGAAACCCCTGCCCTTCCAGGCCATCGGTATAATCGAGTCTGGTACCGGCGAGGTAAAGAAAGCTTTTCATATCCACGATCAGCTTAATGCCATCCTCTTCAAATACTTTATCCCCCTGCTTCATCTCATTCTGCGAATCAAAATTGAGATCGTATGTAAGACCTGAACAGCCGCCGCTCACTACCGATACACGCAGGGGTGTTTCCACCGGATGATTGTTTTTGCGACGAATTTCTTCAATTCGACTAGCGGCACGTTCTGTAATTGAAATAGACATAAATAGCTCCTAAACAGAAATTACCTGAATTTCAGGGTCGATTCGTTTCACCATGCTTTCAATCGCATATAGTGTTCCTGAGGTTGCCGTAGGACATGTTCCACAAGCACCCTGGTAATGAACCTTAAGACGGTTGCCATCAAGGCCAATGATTTTCAGTCCTCCGCCATCGGCAAGTAGATAGGGCCTTACTTGTTCCTCAAGCATCTGGTTGATTTGCTGTAACCGGGGGTCATCTGTTTCCATTGCCTCTTTGGTAGCATGAACTTCCGCGTCTTCTTTCACATTTAATTGAGGTGTGGCCTCACGAATCGGAGGAGCAAGTTTGCGAAGGAGATCAGACCAAACCGCTTTCCCATCCTGGGTTACCGTAATATATTTATCAACATAGTAAACATTGATTACGTGATCGATATTGAAGAGTGCCTTAGCTATATCATCATCTTCAGCTTCAGCAATATTTTCAAACGATCTTGTTACCCCATTTGTGAGTGGTTCTCCAAGTACAAATCTCATTGCATCGGGATTGGGTGTGCGTTCTATTTCTTTAATCTTTGGCATATGTTCA